>CAITPF010000376.1 GCA_903894155.1 uncultured beta proteobacterium
CCATGTCCACCACGGGCAGCCCGACGCGCGTGGGCTCGCCGCCCGCCTCACCGTTGACGCTCATCAGCCCGCACATGGCTTGCGCGCAGGCGTCGTAGCCTGGCAGGCCGCCGAGCGGGCCGTCGCCGCCGAAGCCGCTGATCCGGCAGTGGATCAGGCGCGGGAACGACTGCTTGAGGATATCGTAGCCCAGGCCCCATTTTTCCAGCGTGCCGGGCTTGAAGTTTTCGATCATGATGTCTGCATCGGCCAGCAGCGTGCGCAGGAAGTCCTGCCCGGCCGGCTGTGCCAGGTCTAGCGTCGCGCCGGTCTTGTTGCGGTTGACGCCGATGAAGTAGGACGCGAGCCCTTCCTCGAACGGCGGGCCCCACTGGCGGGTTTCGTCGCCCGCGGGCGGCTCGAGCTTGAGGACGTCCGCGCCGTGGTCGCCCAGGATCTGGGTGCAGAAGGGGCCGCCGAGCACGCGACTGAGGTCGACGACGCGACAGCCTGCGAGCGCGCCGGTGCTGGTTGTTGATTGCCACATGGGTTTCTGTGCCTCGAAGATTGCGTCGATGGGAGCGAAATGCGGTGCGCGGGATCAGGATCCCAGCTGGGCCAGCGTCTCGCGTGCGATCGCGAGGCAAGAGGTCAGCCCGGGGGATTCGATCCCGAACAGGTTGACCAAACCCGGCACGCCGTGCGCGGCTGGCCCCGAAATCATGAAGTCGGCCGCCGGATCGTGCGGGCCGGAAATTTTTGGCCGAATGCCTGCGTAGCCAGGTTGCAGCGACGCATCCGGCATGCCGGGCCAGTAGGTGCGAACGGCTTCATAAAAGCCCTCGCACCGCCTGGGATCCACGCTGTATTCCTCCTGTTCGATCCATTCGACGTCGGGGCCGAACTTGGCCTGACCGCCGAGATCGAGCGTCAGGTGCACGCCCAGCCCGGCATGGTGCGGCGTCGGGTAGATCAGGCGGCTGAAGGGCGCACGGCCCTGCATCGTGAAGTAGTTGCCCTTGCACAGGTACTCGGGGGGAATCGCAGAAGCCGGGATGCCGGCGATCTGCCGGGCGAGCGACGGCGCATGCAGGCCGGACGCGTTGACCAGCACGTTGCACGTGAGCGCCATGGCGTCGGCACCCCCGAACTGCAGGTCGAATCCGCCCGAGCTGCGGACCAGCCCCGATTGCAGGGGTGTATGAAACACGCACTGCGCGCCGGCGGATTCGGCGTCGCCCTGGAGGGCCAGCATCAGCCCGTGGCTGTCGACGATGCCCGTGGAAGGCGACAACAACGCGGCAGTGCACGAAAGCGCTGGCTCCAGCGCCCGCGCCTGGGGCGCGGTGAGCAGCTCGAGGTCATCGACCCCATTGATCCGGGCCTTATTGCGGATATCGTCAAGGACAGGGATTTCCTGCTCGCTGGTGGCGACAATCAGCTTGCCGATGCGTTTGTGCGCCACGCCGCGTTCACCGCAATAGGCGTACAGCAGGTGCCGCCCCTCGACGCACAGCCGCGCCTTGAGGCTGCCTGCCGGGTAATAGATACCCGCGTGGATGACTTCCGAATTGCGTGCGCTGGTGCCCGTGCCGATGCCCTCGGCAGCCTCGACGACCATGACCTCGCGGCCTGCCCGCGCGAGAGCGCGCGCGATCGCGAGGCCGACCACGCCCGCTCCTGCGACGACGCAGTCGATGTCGGCGCTCATGCGGTCTTGCCCGAGGGGATCGCCGGTGTCAGATCGTAGCCGCCGGCGTGATAGACGAGTGGGAGCGCATCGCTGAACGTGCAATGCTCGACCTCTCCGATGAAAATGATGTGATCGCCTTCCGTATAGCGCCGGCGGTTATGGCATTCGAACCACGCGGCACAAGGCAGGTCGAGGCGCGGCGCGCCGTTGGGTGCATGGGTCAGGGGCAGGCCGGCAAAGCGCTCGGCGGCCGACCCGCGCGAGAAGCGGTTGGCCAGCGCCATCTGGTCGGAGGCGAGCACCTGGATGACGTAACGTGCCGAACTGTCGAGCGCCGGGAGCGACAGCGACTGGGCCGACAGGCTCCAGACGACGAGGGGGGGCTCCAGCGATACGGAATTGAACGAACTGACGGTCAGCCCAACCGGCCCGGAACCCGGGTCGCCCTCGGCGGTGACGATCGTCACGCCGGTGGCGAACCTTCCGAGTGCAGCCCGAAAAAAGGCCGAGTCGAACGAGGGCACGGCAAGGGTCATGGCGACAGGCGTCCCATCGCCCAGGCGCCCTGGTCGGTGCGCTGGTAGGTCAGGCGGTCATGCAGGCGCGAGCGGCGGCCCTGCCAGAACTCGAACGAAGCCGGTCGCAGCCGGTAGCCGCCCCAGTGCTCCGGGCGTGGCGGATCATCGCCGTACCTGGCCTGGATTTCAGCGACCTTCGCGTGCAGCGTGTCCAGTGTCACCGGCTGGCTTTGCGCCGATGCCCAGGCGCCGATCCGTGCCCCGAGCGGCCGGCTCTTGTAATACGCATCGGAATCCTCTGGTGCGACGTGATCGATCACGCCCTCGATGCGAACCTGCCGCTCGAGCGGCTGCCAGAAGAACAACAGGCTGGCCCAGGGCTGGTCGGCGATTTCCCGGCCCTTGCGCGAAAGGGTATTGGTGTAGAAAACGAATCCTTCGGCATCGAAACCCTTGCACAACACGATGCGCGCGGACGGACGGCCGCTTGCGTCCGCGGTTGCCAGCGTCATGGCGGTCGGTTCCGGCACTTTCGCGGCCAGTGCCTCGTCAAACCAGAGCGCAAACTGGTCAATGGGCGAGGCTTTGGCGGTGCCCTCGAGCAACACGTTCTTTTCGTACTCTTGGCGAAGGGAGGCGATAGACATGGCGACAATCCAGTCAGGCTCACAGGCCTGTTTTGGTGGGGATCGGTAAGGGGGCTAGTGTACCGTGCGCGCGTGCCGGAAGCGGGTCAGCGGTGCTCGGAAAGCAGGCGCCTGGCAAGGTCGTCGAGATGGTCGTCGCAGATGCCGGAGGCCTTGAGTGCCTCGGCCGTCTGGAGCACGTAATCGATGCACGGCCCGTAGGTGCCGCTTGCGCGCAGGATGATGCGCACGACGTCGTCCTCGGGAAGCTGGGGGACGTAGCCGACGCCGGTCTGGTCAATCACAAACGCGAGGGCGCTGACCATGCCCTCTTCGGTATCACAAGCAAGCCAGCGCGGCAGGTAGGCGCCTGTCGCCATCTCGCGTGCCCACAGGGCGTCGAAGGTTTCCGGCACGGCCTGGCCCGGAATGCGAAAGACGACGCCGCTGCAGGAGCCGCCATGGTCGAGTCCGAACACCAGGCCGGGCACTTCGGGGGTGCCGCGGTTGACCCGCGACCAGAGGCACAGCGAGCGGTGGTGATCGTGCAGGCGAGCGAGTCGCCGCTCCGAGAAGGCGAATTCCGGGCGCCAGATCAGCGAGCCGTAGGCGAATATCCAGAGATCCTGTCCCTCGTGCCGCGGAGCCTGCGCCAGTGTGGCGGCGAGGGACGCGCGGCGCTGTGCCACGCTCCAGCGTGCGAAGGCGCTGGCGGGCGGCGGAGACTGGTTCAGGGCGGGGCTGGAAGTGGGTGTCGACATGGCGGTGGGAGCAAACTAGCTCGTGGGGGTCTCGATGTTGCGGGGGGGCGGATCGGATCCGGCATTGCGCGTAAACCAGCGGCCGGCGGCGAGCGATGCACCCGTCAGCCAGAAGAGCGACATGACTCCCATGACCGCGCCGAGCGCGCCGAACGCGAGCGGCAGCGACACCTGGGTCACGTTGATCAGGCTCATGCGAACGCCGAACGCTTCGGACGCGCGCCCGGGCGGCGCGTGCTGCTGCAGCAGCGCCAGCATGCTGGGCTGCGTGGACCCCAGCGCCAGCCCCAGGACGGAGGAGAGCGCCATCAGGATCCAGACCTCGGAAAAAAACGGGTACACCATGAAGTTGAGCGTTGCGACCGCCATGGCGATGTGGATGAGTTGCCAGGGGCGGATGCGGCGCTGGATGATCGGCAGAAAGGCGCGGATGACGACAGTGGCGAGCGCGAAGGACGAGATGATGACGCCGATCGTGGTGGCAGACAGGCCAATGCCCACGCCGAAGATCGGCACGACGAACATGTGGGTGTCCCATGCGCCCGAGAGCAGCATGTTGGCGGCGAACACACGCTGAAGCGACTTCATCGAGAGCAGATCCCGCACGCTGCGTTTCTTGCCTTCGTGGCGCGGCGCTTTCGCGTGGGCCGCGAGCAAGTGGGAACGCATGCGAAACACGCCAAATACGGCCGACAATGGCCCTAGCGCCAGCAAGGCGAATGCATAGCGATAGCCCAGGTTGTCGATTGAAATCCCGGCCAGAAGCGGTGCAAGGAAGCCCGATGTGGCCAGGCAAAGCGACAGCCACGAGAAATTTCGCATTTTCTGTTCATCGGTGCCCTGGCCCATCTGGCCCTGCACGGAGATCTGGAAGGTCATGTGGCCCAGTCCGATGCAGACGGCGGCGACGATCAGGGCGGTCAGGTCCTGCCATACGGCGGGAACCAGCGTGCCGAGGGTGACCAGGATGGCGGCAGCGCGCATTGGCTTGAACGGCCCGATGCGGTCGATGATGCGACCGGCCTTGACCGAGGACAGCATGGGAAGGGTTGCGAATACCGCGATCAGGATACCGACCTCGAAGGTCGATCGCCCGAGGGCCAGGGCAGCGAGCGTCACGGCCACCCGGCCGCCCGAAATGGCGAAATGCACGAGCATGACGAGGACGCAAAGCGCCCCCGGGCCTGCGAATGCGGACGGTTTGCTGGGGGACTTTGGACTTGAGGAGAAAAGGCTCACGGTATGTGGGCTAAATTGTCGTTGACTCGTTCACGCTTGTCGAGTGCGCAGGACGTAAATTTGCCGGTTCGTGCAAAAATGCCGCATTCGCGCAGCCGGCCGGTCAACGGCCACGGCGCCCACCCCGGAGATCGTCGATGCGATGTTTGCGCGCCCATGGAGTGCCCTCCAGATGACGGGAGCTGCTGCGGCCCACGATCCTGAGCGCCGGTTCGGCGGCCTGTCGCGCCTCTATGGCGAGTCGGGCATCGCGGCGTTGCGTCATGCGTCGGTCGGTGTCGTCGGATTGGGCGGCGTCGGATCCTGGGCTGCGGAGGCGCTTGCGCGCAGCGGTGTCGGTGCCCTGGCACTGATCGATCTCGACCATATCGCCGAATCCAACGTGAACCGCCAGGTGCATGCGCTGTCCGAGACCCTCGGCCAGTCGAAGGTGGAGGCCATGGCGCAGCGCGTGCGGGGAATCAACCCCGATTGCCGCCTGCGACTGGTCGACGATTTCCTCACGCCGGACAACGCCGAAGCGGTGCTGCCGGCCGATCTTGATGTCGTCATCGATTGCACAGACCAGATCTCCGCGAAGGTTGCCATGGTTCAACTGGCCCGGGCGCGGCACCAGGCGCTGATCGTCTGCGGCGGCGCCGGAGGCAAGACCGATCCCCTGAAACTGCGCACGGGCGACCTGTCGGGGGCAACCCACGATGCTTTGCTGGCGCGCCTGCGCAACGTGCTGCGCCGCAGCCATGGGTTTGCCCGGCCTTCGGTCAAGCCAGGCAAGGCGCCTGCGCGAATACCCCGGATGGGTGTGCGGGTGCTCTGGGTTGATCAGGCAGTGATCCTGCCGCAGGCCTGGAGTGCGCAAGCGGCCGAACCTGGTGCCGGCCTGTCTTGCGCCGGGTACGGCTCCAGCGTTACTGTCACGGCTTCGATGGGGCTGGCCGCTGCTGCGCAGGCGATCGACCAGATCCTCGCATCGGCGCGAAACGATAAATCATGAACGAAAACAAAGGCGGCCCGAGGCCGCCCAGGGTGCTGGGCAAGGTGCTCAGCCTGGGGGATTTTGAGCGGCTCGCCGCACGGCGTCTGCCGCGGCCGATCTATGGCTATGTCAGCGGCGCCTGCGAAGACGGCCAGTCGCTGCGCGCCAATCGCGAGGCGTACGCCGACTATGAACTCACCACCCGCATCCTGACCGACGTTTCCACGCGCACGCAGGAGATCGAGCTCTTCGGGCGTCGTTATCGCTCGCCGTTCGGCATTGCCCCCATGGGGATCGCGGCCCTTTCGGCCTATCGCGGGGATGTCATCCTGGCCGAGGCTGCGCTGCGCGCCGGAATCCCGTCGATCATGAGCGGTTCGTCGCTGATCCGGATGGAGGAAGTCGCCGCCGCCGCACCGGGGACGTGGTTTCAGGCGTATTTGCCGGGCGAGCAGGCGCAGATCAATGCGCTGATCGACCGGGTCGCCGCCGCCGGTTTCGAGACGCTGGTCATCACCGTCGATACGCCGGCGTCGGCTAACCGGGAAAACAACATCCGGACAGGGTTTTCCACTCCCCTGCGCCCGAGCGCACGGCTCGCCTGGGATGGCGTTTCGCACCCGCGGTGGCTGTTCGGCACGTTTTTTCGAACCCTGGCCAGGCATGGCATGCCGCACTTCGAGAACTCGTTCGCGACACGCGGCGCGCCCATCATGTCGTCCAGCGTCCTGCGGGACTTTGCGGCGCGCGGCCATCTCACCTGGGAGCACGCAAGGGCGATCCGGGCGCGCTGGCGCGGCCCGATGATCATCAAGGGGATCCTGGATCCCGCCGATGCCACGCTTGCCCGGCAACACGGAATGGACGGCATCATCGTGTCGAACCATGGCGGCAGGCAACTCGACGGCGCGGCGGCCCCGTTGCGCGTGCTGCCGCGCGTGCTGGACGCCTTCGGCGATCGCCCGGTCATGATTGACAGCGGCGTGCGCCGCGGCAGCGATATCTGCAAGGCGTTGTCGCTGGGCGCGCGCTGCGTGTTCCTGGGCCGTCCGTTCAACTATGCGGCGGCGGTTGCCGGCGCGCCTGGGATCGATCACGCCATCGACCTGTTGCGCGAGGAGCTTTCCCGTAACATGGCAATGATGGGCGTGACCAGCCCGGCGCAGTTCAACCCGTCGTTTCTGGTTCGTGCGCCGCCCCGTGTCGCCTGAACAATTCCCGAAGTTTGCAAAGAGCCCGTGGTCGCGGGTTCTGCCCGCTTAAGAACCCACCCCCAGGAGAAGACATGTCTCAGTTCGGATTTGCCATCAACGTGCACAAGCACACGGTCAGCGACGCCACGCTCAGGAAGTTCGCGAAATTCGCCGTCGCCAATATCAGCGACGTCATGAGCCGGACCAGCGGCACCGTCGACCTGCGTCCGATTCACAAAGGCGGCCGTATCCTTGGACGCGCATTTACCGTGAAAACGGCTCCCGGCGACAACCTGATGGTGCACAAGGCGATCGACATGGCGGCACCGGGCGACGTGATTGTCGTGGACGCCGGCGGCCTGCAGCGCAACGCGATCATTGGCGAGATCATGTCCTCGCATGCCGCGAAGCGCAAGATCGCAGGCTTTGTCATTGATGGCCCGATCCGCGACTCGGAAACGATCAGCAAGGGCAAATTTGCCGTGTTCGCGCGCGCCATCTCGCATCGCGGGCCCTACAAGGAAGGCCCGGGCGAAATCAATGTGCCGGTGACGGTCGACGGCATGGTTGTGCATCCCGGCGATATCATCGTGGGCGACTTTGACGGGCTGCTGGCGATCCGCCCCGCGGATGCCGAAGCCATCGCGAAGGAAGTCGCGGCGGTCGAAAAGAAGGAAAAGGGCATGCTGGCCAGGATTGCCGACGGCACCGTCGACAGATCGTGGGTCGACGCCGCGCTGCGCGCCAAGGGGGCGATCAAATGAAGAAGAAGGTTGTCCGGTTTGATTTCTGGCTGAACCCGGCCTTTGATACGCACATGCGTTCTCTGTCCGATGTCGACCTGACGGTCTGCAGTCATGCCGATGGCGATGCCAGGAACCTGGACGCACTGCGGGATGCGCACGTCTATCACATCTGCGCAGCACGCGATGAGGTGCCGCCGCAGTGGTGGGTCACCGAGGCGCTGCTGGCGCAATTGCCGGATCTGCTCTGCGCATCGAGCTCGGGCGCGGGTTACGACCCGATCGATGTCGAGGCCTGCACGCGTCGCGGCGTGCTGGTGGTCAACCAGTCGGGTTGCAACGCCGATTCGGTCGCCGAGCACGCACTGGGCCTGATGTTGTCCGTCAAGCATCGCATCGCCGAATCGGATCGCGTCATGCGCGCGGCCGCCTACACGACACGCGAAGACCTGATGGGAAACGAGATCCGAGGGCTGACCGTCGGCCTGATCGGGCTGGGCAACATCGGCCGGCGCGTGGCCTTGCTGGCCAAGGCGTTCGGGATGCGCGTGCTCGCCAGTGATCCCTACCTCCCGGAAGACGAGATCGTGCGCCGCGGCGCCATTTCTGCAACGCTCGATGAGGTGCTGTCCCAGTCGGATATCGTATCGGTCCACTGCCCGCGCACACCCGAGACGCTGAACATGCTGGCGGCAGACCAGTTTCGCAAGATGAAGCGCGGCGCGGTCTTTATTTCGACGGCGCGTGGCGGCATCCACGACGAGACGGCGCTTGTCGAAGTGCTGCGCGATGGGCACCTTTCGGGGGCCGGGCTGGATGTCTGGACGGTCGAGCCGCCGGCGCGCGATAACCCGCTGCTGACGCTGCCGAACGTGACCGCGACCTATCACACCGCTGGCGTGACGCACGAGGCGCGACGCAATGCCGCGACGATGGCCGCCGAGCAGATCGAAGCGATGCTGCGTGGCGAGCGCGCTGCGCGCATCGTCAACCCGGAGGTGTGGCCGATGTTCCTTGAGCGCCATCGCCAGCTGTTTGGCAAAGCCTGACGTCGAACCAGCCGCGCAATCCGTTGGACAGGCGGATCTGCGCGCCGGGCCGCAACAGGTCATCGGTGGTCAGGTCTGACTCGACGGCGCGGCCTGATTCGAGCAACTGGCTGCGCATCACGCCCCCGAGCAATCCGGCCGAAGCCGGCGGGGTGCGCCACGCGCCATCCCTGAACACATAGACGTTCGAGCGGCTGCCCTCGCAAAGTGCGCCGTGTTCGTTCGCGAACAACAAGTCAAAATACCCGGGATGCTCCGCCAGCCACGCCGTGGCCGATGCGTACCAGGGGCGGTAAGTCGTCTTGAAGCGCAGCAGCGGCTCGTCGCTGCGCAGGCGATCTGGCGCGACGGCGACGCAGGGCGCTGTTCCCGGCGATTGAAGCGGGTAGGCCTGCACCCGGATTTCTCCCTGCCGCGAGACAAGCAGGCGCACGCGCCAGTCGCCTTGCCCATTCGCCTTTTCCGAAACCACCTGACGGATCGCGCGCTCGATGTTGGCCTGGCCCGGCCATTCAAAGCCCAGCGCGTCGGCCGCAGCCTTCAGTCGCAGCAGATGGCGGCCGAGCAGCGGCAACTCGCGGCCGTGACGGCACAGCATGGTCTCGAGCAGCTCGGTATCGGCGGGTGTCGTTTTCATTCAGCGTGCGGCCTTTGCCGTCGTACGGTTCGGGGATTTGTGTTCATTCAGTGTGCGGCCCGCGCAGTCGTATGGTTCGGGGATTTGTGTTCATTCAGTGTGCGGCCTTTGCCGTCGTACGGTTCGGGGATTTGTGTTCATTCAGTGTGCGGTCAGTGCAGTCGTATGGCTCGGGGAGATTGCGCCGGGGGATTCTACGCTGTGGCCTGTGTGAGCAGGCGTGCCTTCCAGTGCGCTTCGTCCCACTCCTGTGCGGGGTCGGAGTCGTGGACGATACCTCCACCGATCCCGTAGGTGCCGTGCCCGTTGCGGTCGACCACCAGCGTGCGGATGGCGACATTCAGGGAAAAATCGCCGTTCGGCGCCAGCCAGCCGACGCTCCCGCAATACAACCCGCGTGCCTGCGGTTCGGTTTCCACGATCTTGCGCATCGCCGCGATCTTCGGCGCCCCGGTCACCGATCCGCAGGGGAAGAGGGCGCGCAATATCTGCTCGAGGCCGACCCCGTCGGCAAGCGTTGCCTGCACGGTGGACGTCATGGTCCAGACGGTCGGGTACTGCTCCAGCGTAAACAGCGGGTTTGCCTGAACGCTTCCGGCCACAGCGACACGGCCCAGGTCGTTGCGCAGGAGGTCGACGATCATCAGGTTCTCGGCGCGATCCTTGGCACTGCTGATCAGACGCTCACCCAGCGCCTGATCCTCATCGGGATCCGGGCTGCGCGGCGCGGTGCCCTTCATCGGACGCGTGACGAGCGTGCGCCCCGTGCGCTCCAGAAACAGCTCCGGCGAGAAGGAAAGCACAGTGCGTGCCTCGTCCTCGATGTAAGCGGCGTGCGCGACCGGATTGGCGCTGGCGATGCGGCGATACAGATCGACAGGATTGCCCCTGATGGCGACATCAAGTCCGAACGTGGCGTTGACCTGATAGACCTGACCTTCGGCAATCCAGTTGCGAATCCGGTCGATGCGGTGCAGGTAATCATCGCGCGTGACGGTGGGCGTCACCGAGGCAATGCTGGCCCGTGCGTCCGGCCAAGGTGTCTCGTGCGACATCCGGTCGAAGACGAGCGCCGTCAGGCGCGGTTTGCAGTCAGTGGCGGCGTGGGGCCTGATCCTGGCTGCGGTGCATGCCAGGGAAGGTTCGAACCACTCGCCCAGTTCGTAATCCAGAAGCAGGGCGATCCATGCGCCCGCGCGGCTTGCCTGCCCGATGCGCGCAAACGCATCGGGCAACTCGTCCGGCTGACAGGGCGCGATCCGTCCCCGCGGATCATGCAGGGCGATCGCAACACCCGCCAGGCGATCCTCGAAACGGCAATGACTCATGGGCCCGGCACTTCCTGTCTGGCCAGGAATTCCTGCAATACCTGCCCGGTGTGCGATCGCGCGTGCGCGGCGACGATGCGCGCGGGCGGCCCTTCGGCCACCAGCTTGCCGCCTTCCTTGCCGCCCTCCGGCCCGAGATCCAGGATCCAGTCTGCCTGGGCGATCACGTCAAGGTTGTGCTCGATCACCACCACCGTGTTCCCGGCATCCACCAGCCTGTGCAGAACGTTCACCAGCTTTTCGACATCGGCCATGGATAGCCCGACCGTCGGCTCATCCAGCACGTAGAGCGTATGCGGCAGGCGCGACGCGCGCCCGGTCGTGATCACGCCTTCCGTCATGCGCGCCTTGGCAAGCTCTGTCACCAGTTTGACACGCTGCGCCTCGCCGCCGGACAACGTGGGGGAGGGCTGGCCGAGCGTGAGGTAGCCCAGCCCCACATCCTGCATCAGCTGTAGCGGATGGCGCACGCGCGGGTGCGCGGCGAAGTAACCAATCGCGTCGTCGACCTCCATCGAGAGGACCTCGCCGGCATGGCGCTCGCGCAGCCGCACGCTGAGCGTGTCGGTATTGAAGCGCGCGCCGCCGCAGGCGTCGCAGGGCACCTTGATATCGGGCAGGAAGCTCATTTCCAGCGTGCGCATACCCTGTCCCTCGCAGATCGGACAACGCCCGTCGCCGGTATTGAACGAGAAACGACCCGGCCCCCAGCCGCGGATGCGTGCTTCGTTGGTGTCGGCGAACTGTTTGCGCACGTCGTCCCAGAAGCCGATGTAGGTTGCCGGACACGAGCGCGGCGTCTTGCCGATCGGGGTCTGGTCGACCTCCAGCACGCGGTCGATGGCGCGCCATCCATCGATGCCGCTGCACCCGCGCCAGCGCGGGTCTGCGCCGCTTGCGATCGCGGCGCTGAGGTTGTCGAGCAGCACCTCGCGCGCAAGCGTCGATTTGCCGGAGCCCGAGACGCCGGTCACGACGGTCAGGTGGCCGATCGGGATGCGGGCATCGACGCGGCGCAGGTTGTGAAGATTCGCGCCATGCACCGCGATGACCGGCGTATCCCGGGTCACCGCGCGCCGCGGATCTGCGGGATGCGCCAGCGGATGCCGCAGATAGTGACCGGTCGTCGACTCGGGTGCTGCCATGATGTCCTGCAGCGTGCCCTGGGCCACGACGCGCCCGCCCCGCACGCCTGCGCCTGGTCCGATATCGATGATGTGCTCGGCCCGCCGGATCGTGTCGTCGTCGTGCTCGACCACGACCAGAGTATTGCCGTTGCGCTCGAGCCGGGACAGCGCCTTGAGCAGGATGCGGTTGTCGCGCGGGTGCAGCCCGATGGTGGGCTCGTCCAGCACGTAGCAGACGCCTTGCAGGTTGGAGCCGAGCTGCGCGGCGAGCCGGATGCGCTGCGCCTCGCCCCCGGAGAGCGTCGGTGCGCTGCGGTCGAGCGCCAGGTAGCCTAGCCCCACTTCCTGCATGAATTCGAGCCGGCCCCGGATTTCCGCGAGGATGTCGCGCGCGATGTCGGCCTCGCGTCCGCGCAGCACGAGCGCGGTAAAAAGCGTGTGCGCGTCGGAGACAGGCAGCGACGCGAGCTGCGCGATGGAGCGGTCGTGCCAGAGCACGGCGCGCGACACCGGGTTGAGCCTGGCGCCGTGGCAACTGGTGCAGACATGGGTTTCCCCGTCGTACCAGGCGTTCCAGACGGTCTCCTCGCCGGTTTGCTCGGCGTCGAATCCCTGCAACTGCAGGCCCGTGCCGAAGCACGCGGTGCACCAGCCATGCTTGGAGTTGTAGGAGAACATGCGAGGATCGGGCTCCGGAAAGCTGGTGCCGCACGAGGGGCATGCGCGCTTGACGGA
>CAITPF010000377.1 GCA_903894155.1 uncultured beta proteobacterium
ACAGTTCTGGGTGCTTGATGAGAAGCCGAAGCAGGCACAGCACTCCACCGGGTGGCGCAAACCGTCCCTGCTCCCAATCGCGCAACGTTGCCACAGGGGTTTCGATGCGCTCAGCGAAGGCGGATTGCGTCAGCCCGGATTTGTCCCGCGCCTGGCGCACGAGGAGTTGCCCAGGCGTAGTGACACGTCCAAGCCCAGCCTTCGCTTGTGCGAGAGCTTGTCGCAGGTCGGGAAGCGCTTCACCGGCGTCGGCCTCAATAGCCCTTGCCACTTTTTCAACGTCGATCTTTTTGATGCCCATGTCAGACCACCTTTTTGATTGCAGCGGGAAGCATATTGGCGCGTTCAGCTTTTGCGTACACCGCCACCAGAATTACCACTTCCTGCTCGGTCAGGTTGAAGTAGATCACCCGCGCACCGCCTGACTTGCCAGACCCTGCACGGCTCCAGCGAACCTTGCGAGCTCCATCCGCACCGGGAATTACGTCCCCAGCCAGTGGATTCACTGCAATCCAGTCAATAAAGGCCAGTCTCTCTTCGTTCGACCACAGCCTCGCGGCTTGTTTCTGAAAAGTCGGGGTTTCAATCACGGTGCGCACGAGCAGAATTATACGGGTTTCCCGTAGTTTTTCAAGGTGCGCCGCAGACGATGGCCATCAGGCTTGGGTGCGAAGTCTATGCGCACGAGGTCTTGTAGTCCGCAGAGGCGCTGTGGCCGCTCGGAATTGGATTTGAATTCTGGTCGAAAGCCTTACAGTCATGATAAGTTCATACTCTGCGTCAACCAAACGACAATAAGGGTTCTGCCATGCTCCTGAAGTCACTCAAGCTAGCCACGGTGTTCGCCACCATCGGATTTTCACTGGTTGCGGCACCCGCCGCGCAGGCCACCGACATCAAGCTCGGCCACGTGCTTGCCGCAAGCCACAGCTGGCATAAGGCCGCTGAAGGCTTCGCCGCCGAGGTCAAGGACAAGACCGCAGGGCGCGTCAATTTCATCCTGTTCCCGAGCGGGCAGCTCGGCAACGAAAAGACGATGCTCGAAGGGATCCAGATCGGAAGTATCGGCGCGGCGATCATCGGGTCGGGCTCGTTGCAGCCTGTCGATGCGCGTTTTGGCGTGGTCGAATTGCCCTACACCTGGAATACCGCAGCGCAGGCCTACAAGGCTTACGACGGTGAACTGGGTGCCGCGCTCGAGAAGATCGGCGATGCCAAAGGCCTGGTGCTGCTGTCCTGGTGGGAAAACGGCTACCGCCACATGACAAACAACCGCGGCCCGATCAATGCCGTGGCGGATCTCAAGGGGCTGAAGACACGCGTCACGCCCGACAAAATGCGCCTGGATACCTTCACGGTGCTTGGCGCCAACCCCGCGCCGCTGGCGTTTGGCGAGCTTTATAGCGCGCTCCAGCAAAAGGTGTTCGACGCGCAGGAAAATCCGCTGTCGATCATCTACACCTCGTCGTTCTATGAAGTGCAAAAGTATCTCTCCCTGACGGGCCACGTCTGGAGTCCGGCGAGCCTGGTGATTTCCAAGGCGGTCTGGGGCAAGATTTCGCCGGAAGACCAGAAGGCCATCAAGGCGGCGGCCGATCACTGGCGCAATGAGCAGCGCCGCATGATCAGCGAAAGCGACAAGGATTACCTCGCGCAACTAAAAGAAAAGGGCATGCTGATCAATGAGGTCGACAAGGCGCCGTTTGCCGCAGCCGTGGCACCGGTCTGGACGACCTACGAAGCGACCTTCGGACCCGAGCTGATGGGGCTGGTTCGCAAATATCAGGCACCCCAGTAGTGACAGGCGCCCCAGCAGTGCTAACGCGTTTTTCCTACGCGCTGTCGGCGCTCTGCAAGGTGTTCGTGGCGCTCGCCTGCGCCTTGCTGGCGATCCTGGTGTCCATCGTGGTGTTTCAGCGGTTCATTACCCATGACACGCCACGCTGGGCGGAGGAGCTTCCCAGGCTCGTCCTGGTCTGGTCGGCCTTTATCGGTGGCGTGGTGTGCAGCCGCGATCGCAGCCACCTGATCGCGGGCCTGCTGCCCTTCATCGTCAAGAGCCCGCGTGTTTTTGCTGCCGTCGATCGGCTCAACAGTCTTCTGATTGTCGCCGGGCTCGTGGTGCTGGGATGGGGCGGCTGGCAGCTTGCGCGACTGACCTGGGATCAACTGCTTCCGGCCACCAGCGTATCCGCGGGCGTGGTGTACCTGGCGCTGCCGGTTGCATGCGGCCTGACCGCGCTGGTTCATATCGCCCAGTTCTTCGAGCCCTGGCCGCCAGCCCACGTCGAAACGTTCACGCTGGAATAGGGTATGTCGACCGGCGCCATATTTCTCATGAGCATTTTCATGCTCACCATGCTGATCGACCTGCCCATCGTCTACGGCATGATGCTTTCCGGGCTGCTCTATCTGGCGGTCTTTGACGCCGCGCCGGTCGCGGTTGCCGCGCAGCAGTATGTCGCAGGCCTGGATAGCTTTACCCTGCTGGCGATCCCGCTGTTCATCCTTGCGGCACAGTTGATGAATGGCGCTGGCCTGACGCAGCGCATCGTGCGGCTGTGTGCCGCGCTGGTGGGCGATATCAAGGGCGGGCTCGCGGTCGTCGCCGTCCTTTCCTGTCTGTTGTTCGGGGCCTTGTCCGGTTCGGGCGTTGCCGATGTGGTGGCGATTGGCAGTCTGCTGATCCCGGCCATGACGCGGGCGGGGTATGACAAGGGCTTCACGTGCGCGCTCGTGGGGTGCTCGGGCACCACGGCCACGATCGTGCCGCCCAGCATCGTCCTCATCATCTATGGCACGACGACCAACACGTCGGTCGGCAAACTCTTTATGGCGGGCATCGTCCCTGCCGTGCTCCTGAGTGCGGCGCTCATCTGCATCGCCATCTGGCTTTCGCGCAAGAACGACTGGAGCGGCGGGAGTCCCTTTACATGGTCCGAATTGCGCAAAGCACTGATTGACGCGATACCGGCGCTGATGGTTCCCGTCATCATCATCGGCGGGATTCGGTTTGGGGTCTTCACGGCTTCCGAGGCAGCCTCGAGCGCCATCGTGTACTCGCTGCTGATCGGCATCTTCTGGTATCGCACGCTTTCACTGCGCCTGATCTGGCAAAGCCTCAAGAGCGCGGGCGAAGGTAGCGCGTCGATCCTCCTCATGATCGGCGCATCGGGCTTTTTTGCCTGGATCCTTGTCGCCGAGCAGGTCCCGCAGGCGCTGGCTTCGCTGCTGGCAAACTGGACAGACAGCCGCAATGCCGTATTGGTGTTGCTGACCGTGGTGCTGCTGCTGCTGGGCACCTTCATGGAAGCGATTCCGATCATCATCATCGTCGCGCCGGTCGTCATGCCCGTGCTCGCCATCTACAACATCGATCCGGTGCATTTCGGGATCCTGCTGACGATCAACATGGCGATCGGCGCCGTGTCGCCGCCGGTGGGCGTCGATCTCATGGCGGCGTGCCGGGTTGGGGGGATCACGATGATGGAAACCTGGCGGCCCCTGACCTGGATGATGGCGGCCATGGTCGGAGTGCTCGTGCTCGTGACGTTCGTCCCCGAACTGGTCATGTATCTGCCCGGACGAATCATCCAATGACGAATCTTGCGCCACAGCGACGACCGGTGCACCTGCGCCGCAGCTGGCTGTTCACTGCAGGCCTGGAGGTCGGCGCGCAGGATGCCGCGCTCGCCAGCAGGCCAGATGTCGTGGTCGCCGATCTCGAGGAGTTCACGGCACCGGCCGATCGCCCTCTGGCGCGACCCCGTGTGGCCGCACTGATGCAACGTTGCAGGGATCACGAAATCGTTGGCGCGGTGCGGATCAATCGTCTTGCCAGCGATGGCCTGGAAGACCTCCGGGGGGTAATGCCGGGAAGCCCGGACGTCGTATTCCTTCCCTATGTGGAAAGCGCGGATGAAATCATCGCCCTTGCAAATGCGATCACAGCGCTGGAAGCTCGGCTGAAGATCGCCGCGGGCACGACGGAAATCGTACCCACGATCGAATCCGCGCTCGGTTTTGTCCGGATCCAGGCCATCCTGCAGGCAAGCGATCGGATCACCGCCTGCCTGCTGGCGGCAGAAGACCTCACGGCCGATCTTGGCGCCGAGCGGGGACCCGACAGCCTTGAGCTTAACCATTGGCGCAGCCGCTTTCTGGTCGAATGCCGCGCGGCCAATCGCATCGCGATCGACTGCCCGTTCAATTACCAGGATCCCGTGGCACAGGATGCGGATCTTGTTTGGGCACGGCGTATCGGGCTCAAGGCCAAATGCGCGGTGTACCCGGCACAGGTTG
>CAITPF010000378.1 GCA_903894155.1 uncultured beta proteobacterium
AGGCTTGCGCCAGGCACGCCGGGGAATAAGGCGACCGAACAGGTCGCCGCCCGGCGGGACCAGCAAACGCAGGGGAGTCCGCGTAGCGGACCGGCGCAGCCTGAGCCCGGCGGGGGCATGCGCCACCGAGGCCGCAAAGCGCGATACTCAAACCGCAAGCCCCCCACCGCCCTGCTCAACGCAGGGCAATGGACATCAGGCCCGTTCGAAGATCGCCGCGATCCCCTGCCCGCCACCGATGCACATCGTCACCAGCGCATAGCGTCCACCCGTGCGGTGCAGCTCATACAGCGCCTTGACAGTCACAATGGCGCCAGTCGCACCGATCGGATGCCCCAGCGAAATGCCGCTTCCGTTCGGGTTCACCTTGGCCGGATCCAGACCGAGTTCCTTGGTGACTGCGCATGCCTGCGCAGCGAACGCCTCGTTGGCCTCGATCACATCGATCTGTTCAAGCTTCAGGCCCGCACGCTTCAGAGCCAGACGCGACGCCGGAACCGGGCCGATGCCCATGATCTTGGGATCCACCCCGGCGTGTGCGTAGGCGACGAGCCGGGCCAGGGGCTTGGCGCCACTGGATTTGAGGGCCTCGCCGCTCATGAGCAGGCACGCGGCCGCTCCGTCGTTGATGCCCGACGCATTGCCAGCCGTGACCGTGCCGTTTTCCTTGATAAACACCGCACGCAGCGCGGCAAGCCCTTCCGCAGAAATGTCGCGGCGCGGGTGCTCGTCAACCATGAACTTGGTTTCGCCCTTGCGCGTCTTCTGGATGACCGGAACGATCTGGTCGTTGAACCGGCCCTCATCCTGGGCCCGGATAGCGCGGCGATGGGATTCGACCGCCAGCGCGTCCTGATCCTCGCGGCTGATGCCGAACTGAGCTGCGACGTTTTCAGCCGTCACGCCCATGTGCATGCGCCCGAACGGATCCGTGAGCGCGCCCACCATCATGTCGACCGTGGTGGAATCGCCCATGCGGGCGCCCCAGCGCTGGGTCTGCGAGAGATAGCCACCACGGCTCATGACCTCGACGCCGCCGCCGACCGCCATTTCGGTGTCGCCCAGCAGGATCGACTGCGACGCGGAGATGATGGCCTGCAAGCCCGAACCGCACAGACGGTTGACGTTGAAGGATGCCGACTCGATCGGCAGGCCGCCGTTGATGGCGACCAGGCGGGAGACGTACATATCACGCGCTTCGGTCGGCACCACATGGCCGAACGCAAGGTGCCCGACGCCCGAGCCGTCCACGCCCGAGCGCTCAAGCACGGCCCTGACCACGGTCGCGCCCAGATCGCAGGGCGCAATATCCTTGAGGCCTCCGCCGAAATCTCCAACTGCGGTTCTGGCCGCACCAGTGACCCACACTTCACGCATGACGCACTCCTTTTCAGATTAATTGGGTAATTGCGCAAGATCTTTGGCACAATCGGGCAAGGATAACCCGCCAAGCTGACGCCACAATGACTATTCCATACTCGATTCTGGACCTCTCCCCGATCCCCGAAGGGAGCACGGCAACTGACGCCCTGAACAACTCGCGCGATCTCGCGCAGCATGCCGAACGCTGCGGGTATACCCGCTACTGGCTGGCCGAACACCACAACCTGGCGGGCAATGCGAGCTCGGCGACTGCCGTGGTGATCTGCCATGTCGCGGCGGGCACCAGCCGCATTCGGGTCGGCTCTGGCGGCATCATGCTTCCCAACCACGCGCCGCTCGTGATCGCCGAGCAATTCGGCACCCTGGCATCGCTCTTCCCTGGCCGGATCGATCTCGGCCTCGGGCGCGCCCCCGGAACCGACCAACTCACGGCCCGCGCGCTGCGACGCGACCTGCTCGGGAGCGCAGACAACTTCCCCCAGGATGTCCAGGAGCTACAGCACTATTTCGCACCAGAGCGTCCGGGCCAGGCAGTGCGGGCCATCCCGGGATCGGGGCTCGAGGTCCCGATCTGGATCCTCGGATCAAGTCTCTATGGTGCCCAGCTTGCCGCGCATTTCGGGCTGCCGTACGCTTTTGCCTCGCACTTTGCGCCCGACTACCTGATGGAGGCGATGCATGCCTACCGGAGCCTGTTCAAGCCCTCCGAGCAACAGGCCAGGCCTCACGCCGGGGTCGGCGTCAACGTGATCGCGGCCGATACCGATGAGCACGCCCGCTACCTGTTCACGACACAGTTGCAGCACGTGACGCGCATGCACCGGAACGCGCGGGGAACCCTGCCACCCCCGATTGCCGATATCGACACGTTCTGGTCGCCCCAGGAGAAAGCCGGCGTGATGGCCCAGCTGGCGTGCACCGTGGTGGGCTCGCGTGACACGGTGCGCGCCGGGCTTGAAGCCTTCATCGCGAAAACCGGTGCCAGCGAGCTTATTCTCACCGGCCAGATCTGGGATCATCGCGAGCGGGTACGGTCTTTTGAAATCGCAGCCGCTGCCATCGAAGGGCTCGAGGCGCCGCAAAGCTGATTCAGCGCGGTGCTCAGGCGCGGCGCGGCGAGTAGATGTAGTCGCGACGCCAGGGATACGCGAGGTCGTCCGGCAGGTCGAGCTCATCGGAGCGTCCCGTCGGCATGTGCTGCCCGACGATCTGGTAGAGCGAGATCCAGCCATGCTCGAAGCCCATCGCACACCCGGCCAGGTACAGCCGGTAGGCTCGAAGCGCGCGCGCGCCCTGCTCGCCGTTGAGCACGAGGGCGGCAGCATCGAGCTGACGCTCGAGCGCATCGCTCCAGGCCCACAAGGTGCGGGCGTAGTGCGGTCGCAGGTTCTCGACATCCAGCGCCTCAAGGCCGCCCTTGGCCATGTTGGTCATGACATTCCCGATGTGGGTGAGCTCGCCCCCCGGGAAAACATATTTTTCGATGAAATCGCCCATCCCGTTGCCCAACTGCGGGTTGAACACCCCGCCTGCGGTGATCCCGTGGTTCATGATCATGCCGCCCGGGCTCAGCAGGGCGCGCAGCCGGGAAAAATACTCCTGCAGCTGTGCGCGGCCGACGTGTTCAAACATTCCGACCGAGGCGATCTTGTCAAAAGGCTTTGCGGTATCGAGTTTGCGGTAATCCAGCAAATCCATGCGCACGCGCCCGCCAAGGCCGCGCTGCTCGATGAGTCGGTTGACATACGCATGCTGGTTGCGCGAGAGCGTAATGCCCGTGGCATCCACGCCATAGTTCTCGGCGGCCCAGAGCAACAGCCCGCCCCACCCCGCCCCGATATCCAGGAAGCGCTCGCCGGCGCGAAGGCGCAGCTTGCGACAGATGTGATCAAGCTTGGCCTCCTGCGCCTGCGCAAGCGTTTCGTCCGGTTGTCTGTAGTAGGCGCAGGAATAGACCCGGCGCGGATCCAGCCACAGCCCGTAGAAGTCGTCCGACAAGTCGTAATGGAATTCGATCTGCTTTGCGTCGCGATCCATCGAGTGACGCCACACCGAAACGACGCTGTCCATCAGCCTGGTAAACCAGCCCAGCCTCGGGGTATCTATCGGGGACCCGGGCAGCAGCGCGGCGGCTACCGCCATCAGATCGCGCATCGTGCCCCGGATCTCGCAACGGCCCTCGACGTAGTCTTCGCCGATATTGCCGATATCGCCCGTCGCGAGGTGCGCCAGGACCTTGACGTCGCTGACGGCAAACGTGACCCCTGCGTTCGAGGCTCCAAGGCGAGTGCCATCCTGCAAAATGAGGCAGACCGGCGTAGGCAACGCCGCCAGTTTTTTCTCGATGGCAGACAACAGCGGGTTCACGATTCTCCCTCCGTTACGTTCGTATACGTTGACTGTATAGGAATCTATTTTTTTTGAAAACCATTCCGTGCCCTCCGAGGCATTCAGCAGTGGCGTCCGTGATACAGTCAGCCGGCATACACGCTGGCGATCGGCCGACGGGATGCACCGGTTTCATTTCTTTCGGATTGTGATGGCGGCGTGGTTCAAAAGCCTGGGCATGCCCGGATGGCTTGTGTTGATGGGGGCGGTCACGGCCATTGGGCCCGTCTCGGTCGACATGTACCTGCCGGCTTTCCCCGCGATCGCGGCCAGCCTCGGGGCGACATCGGGCCAGGTCGAGCGCACCCTGGCGGTCTACCTTGCGGGAATGGCGCTGGCACAAATCTTTTACGGGCCGCTGACCGACCGTTACGGCCGCAAGCCCCCGCTCTTCGCAGGGTTGGCGCTCTACATCGCCGCGTCGGCCGGTTGCGCGCTTGCCCAGAGCGTCGAAATGCTGACCATATGCCGCCTTGCACAGGCCATGGGCGGGGCAGCCGGCATGGTGATCCCGCGTGCCGTCATTCGCGATCACTACGATACGCAGGAAGCCGCCCGGGCCCTGTCGATGCTCATGCTGATCATGGGCGTGGCGCCGATCCTGGCCCCGCTGGTCGGCGGGCAAATCCTGCTCGTCACCGGATGGAGAGGCTCGTTCGTCTTCATGACGCTCGGTGCGCTTGCCCTGCTGTTGATGGCATCGCGCATGATGACCGAATCGCTCAAGCCCGAGCGCGTCATCCCGCTGAGCGCCGGCAATATCCTGCGCACCTACGCGATCCTGTTGCGCGACCGGCGGTTCTGCGCCTACGCGCTCTCCGGCGGGATGGGATCGGCTGGCATGTTCGGCTACATCGTCGCCTCGCCGCGCATATTCATCGAGCATTTCGGGGTTGCACCCCAATACTACGGGTTCCTGTTCGGGCTGAACGCGGTTTGCCTGATCATCGGGTCGCAGGTCAACGCGCGCCTGTTGCGAACCCGGCGTCCAGAGCAGATTCTGCCCTGGGTGCTGCGCGCGATGATGGCCGCCGGGCTGACATCGCTGGCGCTGGCCCTTCTGGGCTGGACGACGCTGCCCGCCATGATCGGATGCCTGATGGCGTTCCTGTTCAGCCAGGGTTTCGTCAATCCGAACTCGGCGGCCATGGCGCTCGCCGATCACGGCCGCCACCTCGGATCTGCCTCAGCAATGCTTGGGACGATGATCATTTCCTGCGGCGCACTCTCTGGCCTGCTGGTCAGCCTCTGGCAGACGGACAGCCCCATGCCGCTCTCAATTGTGCTGGGGATATGCGGCTCGCTGGCCTGGCTTGCAGGGCGCATCGCACGACGAACTTGATTAAATGCTTGATTTCGTATTAGAATCTAAGGCTTGTCGTCGCAATTTAATAAGGTGCAGCCATGGCACGCGTTTGCCAAGTTACCGGAAAAGCCCCGATGGTGGGCAACAATGTTTCACACGCCAACAACAAGACCAAGCGTCGCTTCCTGCCAAATCTGCAGTCGCGCCGGTTCTGGGTTGAAAGCGAAAACCGCTGGGTGCGCCTGCGCGTATCCGCCAATGCCATTCGCACGATCGACAAACTCGGCATCGATGCCATCCTCGTCGACCTGCGTGCCCGTGGCGAAATCGCCTAAAGGAGCCCGTCATGGCAAAAGGAACCCGCGAAAAAATCAAACTCGAGTCCACCGCTGGCACGGGTCACTTCTACACCACCACCAAGAACAAGCGCAACATGCCCGAAAAGATGCTGATCAAGAAATTTGATCCGGTCGCGCGCAAGCACGTCGACTACAAGGAAACCAAGCTCAAGTAAGCCGCTTGGTTTGCGGGCCGGGCACCAAATCCGAACCCGTTGCGCTGACACTGCAGCCCCGCACCCGCGGGGCTGTTTGTTTTTTGGGTGATGCGGCGGCGGCCCTGAGGCCGCGCCCTCTATAATGTGCGGCTCGCAGGGCATTCCCCCGCTCCCCTTCTTCATACCTAGCCGCAAACATGCAGGAACGCTACCAGCCCACCATCGTCGAGACAGCCGCCCACGCCAACTGGGATGCGCGCGACGCCTATCGCGTCACCGAGTACGCCACCGACGTGAACGGCGCGCCCAAACCCAAGTTCTACGCCTGCTCGATGCTGCCTTATCCCAGCGGAAAGCTGCACATGGGGCACGTGCGCAACTACACGATCAACGACATGATGACGCGGCACCTGCGCATGCGCGGCTTCAACGTGCTCATGCCGATGGGCTGGGATGCCTTCGGCATGCCTGCCGAAAACGCCGCCATCAAATCCGCGGTTCCACCCGCGAAGTGGACATACGACAACATCGCCTACATGCGGCAACAGATGAAGGCGATGGGGCTCGCCATCGACTGGTCGCGCGAAATGTGCGCCTGCGATCCGGGCTACTACAAATGGAATCAGTGGTTGTTTCTGCGCATGCTCGAGCGGGGCATCGCGTACCGCAAGACGCAGGTCGTCAACTGGGATCCGGTGGACAATACCGTGCTCGCCAACGAGCAAGTCATCGATGGGCGAGGCTGGCGCTCCGGTGCACCGGTCGAAAAACGGGAAATCCCCGGTTACTACCTTCGCATCACCGATTACGCGGCCGAGTTGCTTGAGCAGGTTCAGCATGGGCTGGACGGATGGCCCGACCGGGTGCGCGCGATGCAGGAAAACTGGATCGGCAAGAGCGAAGGCGTGCGGTTCGCATTCCCGCACGAGATCCGGAATTCAACCGGCGACCTGATCCAGGACGGCAAGCTCTACGTATTCACCACCCGTGTCGATACCATTATGGGCGTGACCTTCTGCGCCGTGGCGCCCGAACACCCGCTGGCGCAGCACGCGGCGGCCACGAACCCCGCGATTGCGGCCTTCATCGAGCAGTGCAAGCAAGGCGGCACCACCGAAGCGGAGCTGGCCACGCGCGAGAAAGAAGGATTGGACACGGGCCTGACCGTCACGCATCCGCTCACCGGTGCCAGGGTGTCCGTCTGGGTTGGCAATTACGTCCTGATGAGCTATGGCGATGGCGCGGTGATGGGGGTTCCCGCGCACGACGAGCGGGATTTCGCGTTCGCCATCAAGTACGGGCTTGTCATCCGTCAGGTGATCCAGGTTGGCGAAAAGGCATTTGACGACACCCGCTGGCAAGAATGGTACGCCGAAAAACTGGGCGCCCGGCTGATCAACTCGAACGAATACGACGGCCTGGACTTCGCCGGCGCGATCAACGCGATCGCCGGCAAGTTCGAGTCGCTCGGGCTTGGGGCCCGGCAGACGACCTGGCGCCTGCGCGACTGGGGCATTTCGCGCCAGCGCTACTGGGGCACGCCCATCCCGATCATTCACTGCGAGCACTGCGGCCCGGTGCCAGTTCCGGAAAAGGACCTTCCGGTCATCCTGCCGGACGACCTGATCCCGGACGGCAGCGGCAACCCTTTGGCAAAGAACGAAGCGTTTCTCGCATGCACATGCCCGAAATGCGCAAGCCCGGCGCGACGTGAAACCGACACCATGGACACGTTCATCGACTCGTCCTGGTACTTCATGCGCTACACCTCGCCCGGCAACAGCCACGCCATGGTCGACGCCCGCAATGATTACTGGATGCCGATGGATCAGTACATCGGCGGTATCGAGCACGCAGTGTTGCACCTGCTCTACGCGCGCTTCTGGACACGCGTCATGCGCGACCTGGGCCTGGTCGGCTTCGACGAGCCTTTCACGCGTCTGCTCTGCCAGGGCATGGTGCTCAATCACATCTATTACGCGAAAAACGAAAAGGGCGGCACCGAGTATTTCTGGCCGGAAGAGGTCGAGAACACCTTCGATGCCAAGGGCGCGATCACGGGCGCGGTCGTCAGGGACGGCGGGCGCGCGGTTTCGTACGGGGGCGTCGGCACGATGTCGAAGTCCAAGAACAACGGGGTCGATCCGCAATCGCTGATCGATACGCAGGGGGCAGATACCGCCCGCCTGTTCGTCATGTTCACCAGCCCGCCCGAGCAAACGCTCGAATGGTCCGATTCAGGCGTCGAGGGATCGAACCGGTTCCTGCGGCGGCTGTGGTCGCTTTGCTTCCAGCGCCAGGCCTCGGTTGCCCGCGGAATCCTGAGTCCCGTCTCCGACTGGTCGGGCGCACCTGCCGATATCAAGAACCTGCGTTTTGAAATCCACGCGTTGCTCAAACAGGCCGATTACGACTACCAGCGCATCCAGTACAACACCGTGGTCTCGGCCTGCATGAAGATGCTCAACGCAGTCGACGCGTTCGAGCCTGCCGAATCGGCCTACGCCGATGCCGCGACTGCCGAGGCGATCTGCATCCTGCTGAGGGTCATCTACCCGGTCGTTCCCCACATCACCTGGCAACTCTGGGAAGAAATGGGCTTTGCCGCGACTTCGTTCGGCGATTTGCTCGATGCCCCCTGGCCAGTCGTGGATCAGTCGGCGCTCATCAAGGACGAGATCGAACTCGTGCTCCAGATCAACGGCAAGCTACGTGGCAGCCTGGGCGTGGCGCGCGAGGCCACGCGCGAGCAGATCGAGCAGGCAGCCGTCGCGCACGAAGCAGTCGCGAAACATCTTGAAGGCAGGCCGGCAAAGCGCGTCATCGTCGTAGCCGGTAAACTCGTGAACGTAGTGGGCTAACGGGGCATCAATACGCCATGACGCAACGCTTTGGATTCAACGATCGCCGCGGCGGTCCGTTCGGGCGGCTTTGCCGCTGGGCGGTTGGCCTGGTCCTCGCCATCGCGCTGGGCGGGTGCGGCTTTCAGCTGCAGGGTGAAACCCCCCTCCCGTTCAAGTCCCTTTATGTCGGTGTGCCGGAAAACACGCAGTTCGGCGCCGATCTGCGCCGTGCGATCAGGGCCGCGTCGCCCAACCTTGAAATCATCGAACCTTCCCAAATCGTGCTAACGGTCAGGGATTTCACTGACGAAGAGGATATGGATGACCGCCTCATCATTGCGTACCGACGGCAGGTCAAGGCCGCCCAGTTAGCGCAGGCGCGGTTCGAGATCGTGAGTTCGATTCAAAATACGCGCCAGGTTTCGCTCAACGCACAAGGGCAAGTCGAGGAATTCGAGCTTTCGCTCAAGATTACCTTTCGCCTGGTTGATTCTCGCCGTCAATACATCCTGAACGACACGACGCTCACGGCGATCCGCAGCCTGCCATTCGATCCCCGCTTCGTCCAGGCCAAGGAAAGCGAGCAGGCGTCACTCTACAAGGACATGTACCGCAGCATGGTGTCCCGGATCTTGCGCCGCATCACCGCCGTGGACGTCACGGAACGCTGGAACCTTTTGAAGGCTGAGGAGGCCAGCGGCGAAGAGCTCCAGGATGCCGCCCCGCTGGCCAGTACGTTGCAGCAGGGTGGTCCGACCCCCTGGCAGCAAAATCCCTCTCTGACGCCTCTGCCCGCCGTGCTGCAGGGCAGTCCACAGTAATCCGGCAACCCTTGGACGCGGACTCCCTGATCCAGACTCTGGCGCGACCGGGCAAGGCGCTCGCCGCCCTCTACGTCGTCACCGGCGACGATCCCCTGCTCACGATCGAGGCGGCGGACGCTTTGCGGGCAGCAGCGCGCTCGGCGGGCTACGTCGACCGGGTATCGCATGTCATGGATGCCCGCAGCGACTGGAGCGCGCTGACTATGGCGTCGCAAAGCGGATCGCTGTTTGGCGATCGGCAACTGCTCGAGATTTCGCTGACCTCGGGCAAGCCCGGCAAACAGGGGGCGGAAGCCCTCATCGCGCTTGCGCAACGCTGCGCGGGCGCGACCGATGCCGATGTACTCACCCTCGTTTCCCTGCCGCGGCTGGACAAGACCACACGAGAGAGCAAATGGGCGATGGCGCTGCTCGACGCGGCAACCACGATCGACCTGCCCGCGATTGATCGGCCGCAGTTGCCAAACTGGATCGCCGGCAGGCTGGCGCGTCAATCGCAGCAGGCGGAGCCCGCCACCTTGCAATGGCTGGCCGACAAGGTGGAAGGTAACCTGCTCGCCGCGCACCAGGAAATCATGAAGCTCGGCTTGCTCTTTGATCCCGGCACGCTGTCGGCCGAGGATGTCGAGCATGCAGTCCTGAACGTGGCGCGCTTTGACGTCTTCGGACTGCGCGATGCGATGCTCGCGGGCGAAGTGCCACGGATGCTGCGCATGATGGCCGGATTGCGTGCCGAAGGCGAAGCACTGCCGCTCGTGCTCTGGGCTGTCGGCGAAGAGATCCGCAGCCTCTCGCGCGTGGCACAGGAGCTGGCATCGGGACAAGATGCGACAGGCGTGCTACGCTCAATGCGCATTTTCGGCCAGCACGAACGGCTTGCGCGACAAGCGCTTGCGCGTGTCGCGCCCCGCGCCTGGCCGGCTGCGGTCACACACGCGCACGAGGTCGACCGCCTGATCAAGGGCCTGGTGGTGAACGGCAGGCTTTCAGATCCCTGGGAAGAAATGACCCGGCTCGCGATGCGGATCGCCGTGACGCCGGCGCGATAAATTTGTTGCGGATTCATCAAGTAAACCATCCATGACCTCAATACAGGATTCCATGCTCGAAGTTGGCCGACAGGCCAGGCAGGCTGCCAGGTCAATGCTCAAGGCGAGCGGTGCCACCAAATCGCGTGCACTGCTGGCCATGGCTGAGGCGCTGGCCACCGAGCGCGACGCGCTCCAGACGACCAACGAGAAGGATCTGGTCGCCGGACGCGAACGGGGCCTGGAGCCCGCGCTGCTCGATCGGCTGACGCTGTCGGATCGCGCGATCGACACCATGATCGATGGGTTGCAGCAAGTGGCCGCCATGCCGGATCCGGTTGGCAGCCTGACGGCAAGCAACGTTCGCCCCAACGGAATGCGCGTCGGACAGATGCGTGTGCCGCTCGGCGTCATTGGCATCATCTATGAATCCCGCCCGAACGTCACGATCGACGCGGCCGCGTTGTGTCTGAAGTCGGGTAACGCAGCGATCCTGCGCGGGGGAAGCGAAGCGCTGCATTCAAACGTGGCGCTTGGGCGCATCGTGCGCCAGGGCCTGCAGGCCGCCGGGCTGCCTGCCACAGCGGTCCAGGTGATCGATACGCCCGACCGTGCGGCGGTCGGCCACCTTATTACCATGACCGAGTACATCGACGTCATCATCCCGCGTGGAGGCAAGGGTTTGATCAACCGCCTCACCGCCGAGGCGCGCGTGCCGATGATCAAACACCTTGACGGCAACTGCCACGTGTATATCGACACGGATGCCGACCTGGACGTGGCGGCACGCGTCGCCTTCAACGCGAAAACATACCGTTACGGCGTCTGCGGCTCGATGGAAACCCTGCTGGTGCACAACAGCGTCGCACAGGATCTGCTGCCCGCGCTCGGGCGACAATTTCAGGAGCATGGCGTGGAACTGCGCGGCTGCTCCCGCACGCAGTTGCTTGTCCCCGGGGTTCGACCGGCCACGGAGGAGGATTGGGCGACTGAATTCCTCGGGCCGATCCTCGCGATCCGCATCGTCGACTCCATTGACGAAGCCATTGCACACATTGAGCGATGGGGATCCGGCCATACAGATTCCATTGTCACGCGCGATATTGCCGCAGCCGAACAATTCCAGCGTGAAGTAGACTCAAGCTCGGTCTACGTCAACCTGCCCACTGTCTTTGCCGACGGCTACGAATACGGGCTGGGTGCGGAGATCGGAATTTCCACCAACCGCCTGCACGCCCGGGGACCGGTAGGCCTCGAAGGACTCACCACACTGAAATGGGTGCTGCAGGGCACCGGTCAAATACGCGGATAACCCCATCATGCTCTGGATCAAGACCTTTCATATCGTTCTTATCGCCTCGTGGTTCGCGGGCCTTTTCTACCTGCCGCGCATCTACGTGAATATCGCGCAGGCCAAGGATCCCACGGTCATCGCAACGCTGAACGGGATGGCGCGCCGCCTCTTTCGCTTCATGACCATCATCGCGGTGCCCGCGGTGCTGCTGGGTCTGTGGCTGTACATCGAATACGGTATCGGCCGGGGTCCTGGAAGCGGCTGGATGCATGTCAAGCTCTTGCTGGTGGTGGTGACCATTGGCTATCACCATGCGTGCTGGATCATGCTGCGTAAGTTCGAGCGCGGGCAGAACCGCCGCTCCCATGTGTTTTATCGCTGGTTCAACGAAGTACCCGTCGTGCTGCTCGTCGCAGTGACGGCGCTCGTTGTGATCAAACCCTTCTGACGCGCCGCGATGGCTGAGCAAGATTCGGAGCGCAAGACCCTGTCGGTCAAGCCCAAGGCCGCCGCAAGCGACTCCGCAGGGAAACCCCCGGCCAAGCCGGGCGCAGCCCGGTCGGGAAAGCCTGGCGGCGCGAAATCCCGGGATGTCGCCGCCGAACCCAAGCGCACGCGCAGTGGCACGCGCGCACGCGCGGTGGCGCAAATGGAGCGCGCCCGGGATCAGGAAGCCCGCAAGACGGAGTCGGAGCGCGACAAACAGTTGCGTGAAACCCGGCACCGCAACGAACGCGTCCACGGCGAGCGTTTCACTGCCGAGCGCGCCCGCCCCGACGGTGCCCCTCATTCACGCTCTGATTCACGGCCTGACTCACGGCCTGACTCACGGCCTGATTCACGGCCTTACTCACGGCCTGATTCACGATCTGATTCACGACCTGATTCGCGATCCGATTCACGACCTGACTCACGCCCCGACTCACGCCCCGACTCACGGCCCGACTCACGGCCTTACTCACGCCCTGACTCACACGCGGGCTCACGCCAGGGATCACGCCCTGCTTCGGCGCCCGCGCCATCCAGGGTGTTCGACGAGGCCTCCTCACAACCCGTGTCGGCTGCCGGCGAAAACTATATCGATCAGGCCGCCGAGCGTCCGGATCAACCGATTGAACATGACGTCCCCGCAATGGGTACCCGCGCCGCGCGCTCGCCCAAGCCAATCCGGGATGCCGAAACCTTTCAGATCTTTGCACCCTGCCCTGTCGGGTTGGAGGAAGCGCTTGCAGCGGAAATGACCGCGCTGGGGTTCGACGCCGTCACCGCCGGGCGAGCAGGCTGCCACTTCGTCACCGACTGGTGGGGCGTACAGCGCGCCAACCTCTATTCCCGACTCGCGACCCGGATCCTGGTTCGGCTCGCGCATGCGCCGGTGCGGCGCGAGGACGATATTCTTGAACTTGCGCGCAGCGTCGAATGGGAGCGCTGGTTCGGCCCCGAGCACACGCTGCGGGTCGACACGTCCGCTATCCGAAGCCCGATGCAAAGCCTGCAGTATTGCAACCTGCGGGCCAAGGACGGGATCTGCGACCGGCTACGCGAACGCGAAGGCGCGCGCCCCTCCATCGACACCGTACGCCCGGACGCGCGTGTCCACCTGTTCCTCTCGGCCGACACCGCGACGCTCTATCTGGACACCTCTGGCGAGTCACTCTTCAAGCGGGGATGGCGTCTGGACAAGGGTGAAGCGCCGTTGCGCGAAAACCTGGCCGCAGGGCTACTCGCCCTCTCCGGGTGGGACCCGGAAGGCGCCCTGCTCGATCCATTCTGCGGAAGCGGGACGATTTTGATCGAAGCCGCATGGATTGCCCTGGGCGTGCCCCCGGGAATCACCCGGCCATTCGGCTTCGAGCGACTGCGCGGTCACCAATCCGGCCGCTGGCTCGACATCAAGGAAGACGCGCAGTCCCGCATCCGCGACGAACTTGTCGCACCGCTCGTAGGCATCGATTGCGATCCGGCTGCCCTCGAGGCTGCCCGGCGCAACGCCGAACGCGCCCACCTGACCGAGGATTCCATTCGCTTTGAACTCGGCGATGCACGCGATGCCATCGCCCCGACGCCAACCGGATGGATCCTGACCAACCCCCCTTACGGCGATCGCCTGGAAGACCAGGATCTCGCCTTCTGGCGGGAGTGGTCGTCCAACCTGAAAAAAGAATTCGCCGGCTGGCAGGTCAACGTGATCACCTCGGATCTCGACTTCCCGCAGCATCTTCGGCTTAAACCCTTGCGGCGCATCCCGATTTTCAACGGGGCGCTGGACTGTCGTCTGTTCAGTTTCGAGCTCGTTGCGCAGGGCTACCGCGACTAATTCGTGGCCGCACTGCAACAATATTGCAGATTATTGTGCAGTGCATGATTCCCACTTGCAAAGTCTAGGGTAATCCCTATAATAGGGTTATCCCCTAGGGGTTATCATTTAAAGTGCAACACGCAAGTACAGGAAGCAACCATGAACACCGATTACAACCTTGGATCCAACTCCCGCATGACCGATTCGCTTGAGCGCGATTTGCTCGCACAGGCGATTGAGGATCAGTTCCAGCCGCATCCCCTGCGCGCACTGGGCAAACTGGTTGATCGTGTGACGTCCCTTGCAGCCAAGATCCGCGCCAAGACCACGGTCTTTGATCGCGAGATGATCTAAGCCCTCCGGGGCGGTCATCAGCGGGCAACGTGGCGTTGAATGCGGGATAATACCCGCAATGGACCATACCACTGCCCGGCTGGGTCGATCGCCCCAATACGTGCCCGCGCCTGCGCGGGCGCGTCGTTTTGCCTCAATGATGTACGAAGGGGTTCTTCTGTTCGGCGTTGTCTTTGTTGCCGGCTACCTCCTGGATACACTCACACAAAGCCGCAGTGACCTCACTCTGCGCCACGCCCGCCAAGTCTGGCTTTTTCTGGCGATTGCCGCCTACTTCGTCCTCTGCTGGCGTCGAAGCGGCCAGACACTGCCCATGAAGGCCTGGAATATTCGCCTGATCAGTGCCGATGGCGGCCAGCTTTCCATGCGCCAGATGATCGTGCGGTACGTCTGCATGTGGTTGTTGCCAGTCGGCGCGGCCATTGTGGTGTGGGCACTGGCCGAAATCATCGGCTGGCCTTCCGTGCGCATGCTGATCGTCGCTGCTCCGTTCGCGGTGTTCCTGCCCACCTGGTTCATCCTCGGCGGGCAGTTCTGGCATGACAAAATGGCCAGAACACTGCTGGTCGATGCCCTCCCGCACAAGAAATAGCCTAGTAAAAACCCTAACATCGCATCTTCAGGCGCAACTGACAGTTGCGTTGCGATGCAGGGTAGGCCATGCTTCGGGGATAACTTTGCCTCGCTGTCTACCAGGGTATGCCGGACCAATACAAGTCGCTCTACGAGTCGTTTCGCTGGCTGGTTCCGACCAACTTCAACATTGGTCACGAATGCTGTCATCGGTGGGCCAATAGTTCCACCGATGCACGGCGAATCGCCCTGTTTTTCGAGGATGAGACCGGCCACCGCGAGGTCTGGACGTACGAACGGATCGCCGCGACCGCCAACCAGCTCTCGAACGGCCTGATCCGTATGGGTGTCCAGCGCGGCGACCGCGTCGCGCTGATCCTGGGTCAGCGTCCGGAAACGGTCGTCGCCCACATCGCGATCTACAGCGTTGGCGCCGTCGTGCTGCCGCTTTCCAATCTTTTCGGGCCTGAAGCGCTGGAGCAGCGCCTGCGCGATGCAGAAGCGCGTGTCGCGATCTTCGACGAATTCGCCGCCGCAAGCGTACTGGCCACGCTGCCGCGCTGTCCGGCGCTGACCCAACTGCTTGGCATCGACGTACCTGACGAACGGGTACTCCCGTGGCGCCGCATGCTTGCGCGCCAGTCCACCGATTTCAAAGCTGTCACGACACGCGCGTCGGATCCCGCCATCCTTCTCTACACCTCTGGCACGACCGGTGCGCCCAAGGGTGCACTGCTCCCCCACTCCGTGCTCATCGGCAATCTGCCGGGGTTTGTCGCTTCACAGAACTGGTTTCCGCAGCCAGGCGACGTATTCTGGTCTCCTGCAGACTGGGCCTGGACAGGCGGCATGATGGATGCACTCCTGCCAGCGCTGTACTTCGGCCAGCCGATCGTCGGCTCCCGCGGTCGCTTTTCCGCCCAGAAGGCGTTTGAGCTTCTCGAGCGTTACCGGGTCACGAACACGTTCCTGTTCCCGACCGCGCTCAAGCTCATGATGAAAGAGGTTCCGAACCCGCGTGAACACTTCAAACTCGCCCTGCGATGCGTCATGAGCGCGGGCGAGAGCGTCGGCGAAACGGTCTTCACCTGGTGCCAGGAGGCTCTGGGCATCACACCCAACGAAATGTTCGGCCAGACCGAAATGAACTATCTGGTCGGCAACAGTCACCTCAAATGGCCGGCCAAGGCTGGAAGCATGGGAAGGCCCTACCCCGGCCACCGGGTAGCGATCATCGATGACGAAGGCCGGCCGGTACCGCCTGGCGAGATTGGCGAAGTCGCCCTGGCGCGCACCGATATTCACGGCCATCCCGATCCGATCCTTTTTATCGGTTACTGGCGCAACGCCGAGGCCACGGCTGAAAAATTCACCGGGCCTTGGTGCCGCACGGGTGACCTTGCCCGGGCCGACGACGACGGATACCTCTGGTACGCCGGGCGCTCCGACGACGTGTTCAAGTCCTCCGGGTACCGAATTGGCCCCGGCGAGATCGAAAATTGCCTTCTGGATCATCCGGCAGTAGCCAATGTGGCCGTGGTGCCCAAACCGGATTCCGAACGCGGCGCCGTGGTCAAAGCCTTCGTCGTCCTGACGGCTGAATACGTGACGCAGGAAAAGGACGCGATCACCGCGGCACTGCAGGAGCATGTACGGGATCGGCTCGCGCCTTATGAATACCCGAAGGAAATCGAATACATCGATGCACTCCCGATGACAACAACCGGCAAGATCCAGCGGCGTGTATTGCGGCAACTCGAGGCCGGACGCACGGGCAATAGCGGCAATAGCGGCAATAGCGGCAATAGCGGCAATAGCGGCAATAGCGCCAATAGCGGCAGCAGCGGCACCGTCGCGCCGAACGCGGGCCCCGCAACGAAGTAAACTCGGCTCCCACTGCCAACACCAAGTCCCACGTCTCCAACTTCTGCGATCCTCATGGCTATCTATCAGCTCGGCGACCTCATCCCCCAAATCGATCCCACTGCGTTCATCTTCGACTCCGCCGACATCATCGGTGACGTGGTCATCGACGCGGGCGCAAGCGTCTGGGCCAACTGCAGCATTCGCGGGGACAACACCCGGATCCACGTGGGCAAAAACTCCAACATCCAGGAAGGCAGCGTTCTGCACGTCGATCCGGATACCCCGCTGGTGATCGAAGAGCACGTCACGATCGGCCACCAGGCCATGCTGCATGGCTGCACGATCGCGTCGGGTTCGCTCATCGGCATGCAGGCGATCGTGCTCAACCACGCAAAAATCGGACGCAACTGCCTGATCGGCGCGGGCGCCATCGTGCCCGAGGGCCGCGAAATCCCCGATGGCAGCCTTGTCATCGGCGTGGGCAAAATCGCGCGGGCGCTTTCCGACGAAGAAATCGCGAACATCCGGCGCAACAACCAGAATTACGCCATCCGCGCGCAAATGTTCAGGCAGAAGCTAAAAAGAATTGCTTAACTCGGCCACACGCCGCGTCCTCGTCACGACCCATCAAGTCGCTCCAGGGTACCGCCGGCACATCGGCTAACATGCCCTGATGCAAGACACCCTTCACAAGTTTCTCTTTGAAGACCACAGCGTTCGCGTCGAGGCGGTTCGCCTCGGCCCGGCGTGGCAGCAAACCCGGATCAATCATGCCTATCCACCGGCCGTCAACCGCCTGCTGGGTGAACTCGTCGCGGCATCCACGCTATTGGCCGCCAATCTCAAGTTCGACGGCTCCCTGATCCTTCAACTGCAAGGCGATGGCGCGGTCGCCCTTCTGGTCGCCGAGTGCCGGGCAGACCTGAGCGTCAGGGCAACCGTCAAGCTGCGCGAGCGTGAAGTGCGTGAAGACGATACGATCCAGACGCTCGTCAACCCGAACGGGACGGGACGCTTCGTGGTCGTGCTCGATCCACCCAGGGATACGCCTGGCCGTCAAACGTACCAGGGCGTGGTACCGATTGAGGGCAACAGCGTCGCCGAGGCGCTTGAGCAGTACATGTTGCGCTCAGAGCAACTCCATAGCCGCATTTGGCTGGCTGCTGACGATCACCATTGCGCCGGCATCTTGCTTCAGCAACTCCCGAGCCAGGGTGGCATCCAGACGTCCTCGCTATCCGATGCACAGGAATCCTGGATCCGCGCCAACCACCTCGCCGACACCATCAAGCCTGACGAACTGCTGGCCACCGACTCGGCGGCCATGGTGCATCGCCTCTTCTGGGACGAGACCCTGCTCGTATCCGCGCCCAGGCCGGTCACGTGGCGCTGCTCATGCACCCGCGAGCGTGTCGCCGACATGCTGCGCATGCTGGGCCAGCCCGAAGTCGACTCCATCCTGCGGGAAAGAAATCAAGTTGAGGTCTGCTGCGAATTCTGTGGCAAGCCCTATGAATTCGATCAGGTTGACGCCGCCGCGCTCTTCCAGCCCGTGCCGTCCGTCGAGAACAAATCAGTGCATTAACTGCCGGCGGGGACCGGGACTTCTCGGCTACCACGTGACCACCTCAGCGCCGAGGTCCCACGGCGGGCATTGATTCCGAGCGCGCCCCGTACTATAAGAGGCACACTAGCCTGCGGTTCCCGATCAAGGGGCCGCCCACCGGAGTGTGCCGCAATGATAGACATGGTCGTTCGCAGTGATCGCGTCGTGACCCCGCAGGGCGTGGGTTATTACGACATTGCCATCCAGGGCGAGCGCATCGCCGCCGTCGCAGCAGGTGGATCGCTCGCACCGCCCGCAGGCGTGAGGCTGGTCGATGCCATGGGAAAGATTGTCATACCCGGGGGCATCGATCCGCACGTGCACTGTGCATGGCATATCCCGGGCCCCAACGGCAAGGTGGACATGACTGCCGATCCAGCCCATGTCAGCCGCGCCGCCTTGTTCGGCGGCACGACCACGATGATCGATTTCGCGCGCTGGATGCATGGCAGCACGATCCAGGGGACGATCGAGGCCCGCGACAAACAGTGGGTCGGGCGCTGCCATACCGACTTTGCCTATCATCTGATGGTCGAGGGTTTGCTCCCGGTCGGCCTCATCGACCAGGTGGCCGAGGCAATCCGGGCCGGCTACGCCACGGTGAAGATTTTCACCACCGACATCACCCCGAGCCGCAAGGGCCGAATGGTTGGCTTTGGTGACATCTGGGAAGTGTTCGGCATGCTCGCGCGTGAAGGCGGGCTCGGCGTCATCCACTCCGAGGACAACGATATCGTCATGCACATGTACGAAAAGCTGTTCCGCGAGGGGCGCACCGGCTTCGAAAACATGGCGGAAGTCCATAACACGCTCTCCGAGGATCTCTCGTTTCGTCGGGTCATCCACCTGGCAGAACAAATGAAAGCCGCCATCTACATGATGCACGTCAGCGCAGCCACGGGCGTGCAGGCGATCCGCGAGTCGCGCGCACGCGGTCATGCGGTCTACGGCGAAACGCTGCATCAGTACATCCTGCACACCTCGGAAGACTACAAGTTGCCGAATGGGCAGATCTACCACACCTACCCGTCGATCAAGGGCAAGGAAGACAGCGACGCCCTCTGGCGCGGCGTCGACGAGGGCGTGATCCATTCGATCGCCACAGACGAATTGTGCTGCTCGCTCGCCATCAAGACACAAGGCAAGCGCATCGACGACACGACCGGTGGCAACACCGGCGTGGAGCCGCGCGTCGCGCTCATGTATACAGAGATGGTTGAACGGCGGGGGCACTCGCTGCCAAAGTTCGTCGATCTCATTTCATCGAACGCAGCGAAGATCCTCGGGATGTATCCGCGCAAAGGGGCCATTGCCCCGGGCAGCGATGCAGACCTGACGATTCTGGATCCGGCCCTGGCACGCACGATTCGCAAGGAGGATCTGCATGAGGCAGACTACACACCCTGGGAAGGGTACAAGGTAGGCGTATGGCCCTGCATGACCACGTTGCGCGGCAAGATCATGGTGGAGGACGGAAAGTTTCATGGCGTCGAATCCGACGGTCAATATCTCAAGCGCAAGATTGCGCCGGAAATCCTCGCCGGCAAGTGGCCTTGATGAACCACGCCGACGGCAACCCGACGCTTGACGCCCTGCGCGACTTGCTCACGGAAAGCTTTCGTCACTGGGGCTGCAACCACGATGCCACGGCGGTTGGTTCGGCCCTGACGCCGGACATGGACGCATCGATCGAATTCGCTCGCGATGGAGCCGCCTGGATCCGCGTGCGCCGCTCACCCGCCGATGGCCCGGTGCGCTGGCTGGTCGAAAGCGCCCAGCCCGATCCGCTGACCGCGCGCACCCGTTTTCCCTGCACGTCGGTACTGCACGTGCTGCGCACCGTGCGGCAGCTGGTCGACCCGGAATTTGAACCGGGATCCCGGATCCGGATGGGCGCACCTGGTTGGGCCGCATGACGCCCGTCGTCCTGCTGACCGGATTCCTGGGCAGTGGCAAGACGACACTGCTCTCCCGTTTACTCGCACAACCGGGCCATGCCCGAACAGCCGTCGTCATCAACGAGTTCGGTGAAACAGGGCTGGATCACGAACTGATCGCGGTGGGTGAAGACGGCATCGTCGCGCTGACCAACGGGTGTCTTTGCTGCCGGGTACAGACAGATCTTGCGCGAACACTGCTCGATCTGGCCGGCAAACGCGCAGCCGGTGAAATTGCCTACGACAGGCTCATCATTGAAACGTCGGGGCTCGCCGACCCGGTGCCCATCGTCCAGGCCCTCGCGACTGATCTGGCCATCGCTTGCCATTACCGTATCGACCGCACGGTGACAGTCGTCGACGCTGTCTGCGCAGCCGAGTCGATCGCCCGCTACCCCGAGGCCCGACGCCAGATCGCCATGGCCGACGTCCTGGTCATCTCAAAGCTTGACCTGGCGGCGCCCCAGGACCTCGCTCAGACCGAGACCGCGCTTGATGTGCTGAACCGGTCAGCGCCGCGCATCGACACCAGCGACCCCGCCCGGGTGCTTGACGCGCCCATTGACCGCCACGTCGGAGAAGCCGGCACCTACCGGCGCCTCGCGCTCAGGGAGGGCGTCGATCATGCGCACGGCGCCGGTGCGGGTACGAATGCGGGCACCGCCACCGACACTTCAGGCTATGTCGCGGTCGAAATTCAGCGGACCGCACCGGTGGCCGCAAGCGCAGTTGCCCTGTTTCTCGAAGGGGTCGCCCTGCACGAGGGCGAGCGCCTGTTGCGACTCAAGGGGATCGTACACATTGCCGAAATGCCGGATCGGCCCATGGTCATCCATGGCGTGCAGAATGTCTTCTTTGCACCGGCCTGGCTGCAATCCTGGCCCACGCAAACGCGTTGCACCCGCATCGTGATGATCGGCCATGGCCTTAACGCAGACTGGGCAAGCGCATTGCTCGAAGCGGTCGAAGCCGAAGTGCGCGAAGTCGCATCAACCTCATCCACCCATTAAGGATTTGAACATGACGCCCCAGGCACAACTGCCCAAGGTCGCGGTGATCGGCACCGGCGGCACCATCTCGTCGATCTCCGCCGACCCACTCGACGTGCTCGATTATCCGGACTTCGGCCGAAAAGGAACCGTCGAGGAAATCGTGGCGCGCACGCCGGAGATTGCACGCTTCGCCCAGTGCCTGCCGGTCGGATTCCGCGAAGTTGGCAGCACCGCGATCGGCCCTGCCGACTGGCTTGCACTGGTCCAGCTGATTCACGAGACCGATGCCGCGCATCCGGATCTGGCAGGCTATGTCATCCTGCATGGCACGGCGACACTTGAGGAAACCGCCTATTTCCTGAGCCTCGCGCTCAAGACACGGCGTCCGGTGGCACTGGTCGGCGCGCAGCGGCCCGCCAGCGCCGTGAGCGCAGACGGCCCGATGAACCTGGTGGCGGCAATCCGCACCGTCATTGATCCTGCCGCGCGCGAGATCGGCGTCGTGGTCGTGCTCAACGATGAAATCCAGGCGGCGCGTGAGGTGACGAAGATCTCAAGCTATCGGCTCAACACGTTCCGCACGCCCGACTACGGTGTGCTCGGTCAGGTTGACGGGGATCGCGTCGCGTTTTATCGACGCGGCCTGCGCCCCCACACGGCAGATACCGTGTTTGACGTCAGTGGCCTGGACGCATTGCCGCGCGTGGACATTGCCTATGCCTATGCCGGCGCGGATGGCGTGGCCGTGGATGCAATGGTGGCCGCCGGTGCGCGGGGGATGATTTCCGCAGGCCTGCCACCGGGAATCCCGCCGCCGCTGCAGCGCCAGGCCCTGGAGCGGGCCGCCCGGGCGGGCGTGGTCGTGGTTCAGACAAGCCGCGGCGGCGCCGGCCGTATCGCGCGACGCCGCTATCTGCGCGAACAGGGCATGGTGGCGGGCGATAACCTCAACGCCCAGAAGGCGCGCGTGCTCCTGATGCTTGCGCTGACGCAAACCAGCGACCCTGAGGCCGTACAGCGTCTGTTCGATACGTACTAAGATCAGGAGCATGAACAAGTTCAAGGCCAAGAAGAACCCGTCGCTCGTCCTGCACACACGCGATTACCTGTTTCAGGAATTGCATGCGTGGCGCGAGTTGATCAAGGGGGAATGGCCCTGGATGCTCATGCTGGTGGCTGGCGTGACGCTGCTGCTCGCATTTACCCGGCCGCTGCCGCCCAGTACGGTCTACCTGGCGGTTGGCCAGCCCGGCTCGATCTTTCAGGTCATGGGGGAAAAGTTTGTTCCCTACTTTGAAAAGCAGGGGATTAAGCTGAACCTGGTGACGACGGCCGGTTCGGAAAACAGCCTGGAGGACCTCGCCAGCGTCAACAATCCGGTCAGCGCCGCGCTGATGGTCGGAGGGCTGGCCTTCAGGGACAGCCAGCCCAGGCTGGCATCGCTTGGCAGCATTGAGTATGTCCCGCTCTGGCTGTTCTATCGCGGCGAAAAATTCGAAGGAAAGACGGCGGTGGCCCACCTTTCCGACAGGCTTGTCGCGGTGGGCCCCCAGGGCAGTGGCACGTTTACCCTGCTTCACCGGATCCTGGCGCTCAGCAATATCGATATCGACGGGCGACCCAATTTTCTCCGCATGTCCAACGCAGAAGCCGCCGATCAACTGATCGCGGGCAAGATCGACGCGGTGTTCCTGCTCGATGGAATCGACTCGGCCAATGTGCAGAAATTACTGCAACGCAGCGACCTTGGGATATTCAATTTTGAGTACGCCCCGGCCGTGGTCAAGAAGCTGCCATACCTGGAATCGGTCGTGATTCCGAAAGGCGCCCTGGATCTGACAAACCTGCGGCCAGCAGAGGATGTCCATATGCTGGCGACGAGCGCGACCCTCCTGATCGAAAAAACGATGCATCCGGCGATTCAGCACATCTTCCTGATCAGTGCCGAAAAAATCAGCCGTGAGGTCGATCAGTTTTTTGCGCGGCCGGGCGCCTTTCCCGCCTATATCGATCACAGCATGCCGCTGAGCAGCGTGGCGCAGCGCTATTACGACCAGGGCCCGCCTCCGTTCAAGGACGACTTGCCCCTCTGGCTCGTAAGTTATCTCGACCGGATCTGGATTCTGGCGGTCGGCTTTTTCGCGATCATCTACCCGATGTTCAAGCTCTTTCCGAGCTATCGGCATACCCGGGCGGTCATGATGATTTCGGACGCCTACGAAGAAATTCTCGAAATCGATCGGCGCGCGGCGCAGACCGACAGCATCGCTGAATTGCAGTCGCTCATCAATCAGCTTGAGGAGATGAATAATGATTCGCGGGACATTTCAATTTCGTCCGACGAAATCAGCCGGCTCTACAGCATGAAGAGCATACTGAAGATGGTCCACGATCAGATCGTCACCCGCAAAGGAAAGCTCGAGGAACTCAAGCCGATCGGTTCTAGTTCCGAGTAGGCCCGGGCTGACATTCTTCCTGGCCCGAAGCGCGACGTTCGCTGCGCACGGAATCAATCCGCCGAAAGTTCCAGCCGACGAACGACCGGCAGCCAGCGCTTGCGCTCGCCTTCGATAAACGCCGCAAATTGCGCGGCGCTTCCGGGCATCGGCTCGGATCCGCCATCCAGCAGCTTCCTGGCAAAGGCCGGATCGGCCAGAATCCGGTTGATCGCCTGGTTCATCTTGTCGACCGTCGCGGAAGGCGTGCGGGCGGGCGCCACGAGACCAAACCATGAACTCGCCTGCACATCGAAGCCTTGCTCGCGCATGGTCGGCACGTTCGGCAAGAGCGCAAAACGAGAGTCGCTTGCGATGCCCAGAACCTTGAGCTTGCCGGCGGCGATGTTTGCGGTCGACGTGGACAGCGTATCGAACACGACATCAATGTCACCGGACATCAGGCTCACGACCGCCGGGGCGACGCCCTTGAAGGGGACGTCCAGCATTTCGATACCGACGAGGTTGGCAAAATAGGAACCCGCGATGTGCGGGATGGTACCGCTACCCGGCGTCCCCATCTTGACAGGATTCGCGGGATTTTGCCGCGCCAGGCGCACCAGCTCCGCCGCATTGTCGTAGGGGCGTTTGTCGTTGGCCACAAGCACCAGCGGTGAGCGGGTCAGGCCGGCGACCGGGACGAAATCACGCTCCGGATCGTACGGAAGTTTTTTATACAACCCCTGGTTGAGCACCAGCGAAGAAGGCGACCCCACCATGTAGACGGAGCCGTCAGGCCGGGCGTTTGCCACATACTGTGCGGCCACGATTCCCGCCGCGCCCGGCTTGTTGTCCACGATCACGTTTGCACCCGTCAATCGCGTGAGATCGCCGGCGATCAGGCGGGTAATCTGGTCCGTGGGGCCGCCAGCGGCGAAGGGCACCACGAGGCTGATCTGATCCTGCGCGCACGCCGATCCACTGCACAGCGCAATTGCCGCGATACCGACCGCGAGTAGCCTGTCGATCATGAGGACTCCATGGTTGTCTGGTGCGCGGGCAATCGCCGCGCCACCGTGCGCCTAGTATTCCCCCATTTCGCACCAATGACCAGCTGAATAGCGGGATCGAATTGCCTTTCCTGCATCGACACGGCGCATCAGTTCGCGCATGATGCGCCCCCCGTCGTCCGTTCAGGGTTGGCCTCGCACCCTTCCCGCTACACGTGTCCGCTTCTCCTGGAAAATCCATGCGCAAACCCGCCAGCGCGCGCGTGTGTGGCGCTTCGATGCTTGAATCCACCCTGTGCCTTCTGGCGCTGGTGCTTGCCGGATTCACGGTATTCGAGATCGCGCATTGGCATGTCACGCGCCATCTCGCGCGCCTGGCCCTGCATGCGGCTGCCCGCGACGGCGCGGTCACCAGCGCAAATCCGAAGGCTATTCTGTCCGCAGCGTCGACTGCCCTGTCGTCGCGCCACGCACTAACGCGGCATCTCTCCACAACACCTGCACGCAACGTTGCCAGTATCCCGGGGCAATTTGCCCGATCCGGCCTGCCGACCTGGCACATCGAAATTCTCTCGCCGAGCGCGCCGATGTTCGCAGACTTTGCCGATGCCCGGCTTTCGCAAACTCAACGTCGCCCGACCATCCGCAACGACTTCCTCGCCGAGCAGCATGCTGCGCATCGCGCGCGCGGCTGGATCGACGGCGCCGGGCCGCAGTCGGGCAAGGATATCTTCGACGCGAATACCCTGCGCGTGAGGCTCACGGTGCTGCATGCTCCCCGGGTACCGGTCGTTGCGATGCTCGTTCGCGCGCTGCCCGCCACCGGCGACCGGATCAAGGACGCAGCGCATCGCAATGGATTGCTTGCAATCACGATCGAAGAAGACAGCGCAATGCACTCGCATCCGATGCTGTGGGCCGAAGCATCCCGACATCGTGACGATGCACTCCTCGCCAGCAGTGCAAGAAGCGCAGGGCCGCTTGCGGCAGGGGCTCAGCAAAAGGGCAACAGCGGTGACGCCCGCCTGCGAGGCCGGGAAGATGCGCTTGATGCGAGTCCGGGCGCAGGTACGGTGTCGGGCGCAGTATCTGGGACAAGCGCGTTCGCGAGCCCCACGCTCAGGGCTGAGTTCACGCCCATTGCAGATACGCTGGCCACGCGCCCAACGCATGCCGCCGATCGTCTGAACATGTCGCCGGACACGGCGGCGCTTTGCGCAACATTGCTGTGCTGCCCGGCGAATTAACGACGCCGGCGCGTCGCCCACCGCGCGTCAAGAGAAAGCCGCAACACAAAAAGCAATGGGTTCACCCGGCAAAACGGGAGATGCGCGTTACTGCGCGGGCTGGGTGCCAGCCGGTGGCGTCGAATTCACCGATGGCGCTGGTTTGGCGACAGGCTTGGGTGGCGGCTTGACAGGGGGCTTGGCAGGTGGCGCGGGCGGCTTGGTCGCAGCGGCGGAAGGCTTTGCATCCGAGGGCCTGGAAGCTGCCGCAGACGATGCGCCCGAGGGCTTGGCATCGGACACTTTCGATTCGGGCGGCTTGCCTTCCGGCGGCAGGATCTGGACGAACACTTCCGCGTTCCGGATCATGCCGAGCTCGCCACGGGCGCGCTCCTCGGCGGCCTCGGTGCCGCTACGCAAATCCTCCACTTCCGCGGCCAGCGCCGCGTTGCGCGCGCGCAGCCCGTCGTTGATGCTGCGTTGCGAGGCGACCTGTTCCTGCGAATCCCAAACGGCGAACCAGCCGCCGCGACCCATCCACAAAGGGTACTGGATCAGCGCGACCAGAGCGATCAACACCAGCAGCAACAGACGCATACAGCCCCAGGTTGGGCGACGCTACCAGGGGTGCGTCGCCCGCATGCGCGATTAGCGCAGGTTGTAGAAAGCGTCGCGACCCGGATAGGTGGCGACTTCGGCGAGCTCTTCCTCGATACGCAATAGCTGGTTGTACTTGGCCATGCGATCCGATCGGGACAGCGATCCGGTCTTGATCTGCATCGCGTTTGTCCCCACGGCGATGTCGGCGATTGTCGAATCCTCGGTCTCGCCAGAGCGGTGCGACACCACGGCGGTATAGCCGGCGCGCTTGGCCATCTCGATGGCCGCGAAGGTTTCCGTCAGCGTGCCGATCTGGTTGATCTTGATGAGGATCGAGTTGGCGATGCCTTGCTGGATGCCCTGGCGCAGGATTTTGGTGTTCGTGACGAACAGGTCATCGCCCACGAGCTGGACCTTGCGGCCGAGCTGCTCGGTCAGCAGCTTCCAGCCATCCCAATCGTTTTCGGCCATGCCGTCCTCGATTGAAATGATCGGGTATTTGTCGCACCACGTCGCCAGCAGGTTGGTGAACTCCTGCGAGGTCAGCGAAATGCCGCCCTCACCATCCAGGCGGTATTTGCCGTCGCGGTAAAACTCGGACGCCGCGCAATCGAGCCCAAGCGCGATCTGCGTGCCGGGCTCATAGCCCGCGTTTTCGATGGCACGCAGGATCAGCTGGATCGCTGCTTCGTGGTTCGGCACGTTTGGTGCGAAACCGCCCTCGTCGCCGACCGCGGTCGACATGCCCTGATCGTTGATCAGCTTCTTGAGCGCGTGGAATGTCTCGGCGCCCATGCGCAGCGATTCACGGAAGCTCTTGGCGCCAATCGGCAGGATCATGAGCTCCTGAAGATCCAGCGTGTTGTTGGCATGCGCACCGCCGTTGATGACGTTCATCATCGGCACGGGCATGCTCATCGGGCCACTACCGCCAAAATAGCGATAGAGCGACAGGCCGGACTCGTCGGCCGCCGCGCGGGCAACCGCCATGCTGACCGCCAGGATGGCGTTCGCGCCCAGGCGCGACTTATCTTCGGTGCCGTCGAGTTCGATCAGCGTACGGTCGAGAAACGTCTGCTCCTGCGCATCAAGGCCCATCATGGCCTCGGAAATCTCGGTATTGACGTTTTCGACGGCGCGCAGCACACCCTTGCCAAGGTAGCGGGCCTTGTCGCCATCACGCAGTTCGATCGCCTCGCGACTGCCCGTAGACGCCCCGGACGGCACGGAGGCACGCCCCATCGCGCCCGATTCGAGCAGGACATCGCATTCGACAGTGGGGTTTCCGCGCGAATCGAGGATTTCGCGGCCGATGATATCAACGATTGCACTCATGTCAGTTTCCTAAAAAATAAAATCACGTGAACGATGTTTCCAGAAATCCATGCTGCTTGACGACGCGATCGAGATCCACGAGGGTTGCCAGCAGATTCTTCATGCTCGCCAGCGGGACAGCGTTCGGGCCATCGGACTTGGCTTTGGCAGGATCCGGGTGGGTTTCCATGAACAGGCCGGAAACGCCCGCCGCCACGGCGGCACGCGCCAGCACCGGCACGAACTCGCGCTGGCCGCCCGACGATGACCCCTGGCCACCGGGCAACTGGACCGAGTGCGTTGCATCAAAAACAACCGGGCAACCGGTTTCGCGCATGATCGCGAGCGACCGCATATCGGACACCAGGTTGTTGTAACCGAACGAGACGCCTCGCTCGCACACCATGATGCCGTCACGCACCCCGGCGGCGGCGGCGGCCGCGCGCGCCTTGATCACCACCTGAAGCATGTCGTGCGGCGCCAGGAACTGGCCCTTCTTGATGTTGACCGGCTTGCCGCTCGCGGCGCAGGCATGGATGAAATCCGTCTGGCGGCAGAGGAAGGCCGGCGTCTGCAGGACATCGACCACTGCGGCGACCGCGGCGACCTGCTCCGTATCGTGCACGTCGGTCAGCACCGGTACATTGAACGCGGCGCGAACGTCGGCCAGGATTTGCAGGCCCTCGTCCATCCCGGGCCCGCGAAACGAAGTTCCCGAACTGCGGTTCGCCTTGTCGAACGAACTCTTGTAGATAAAGGGAATGCCAAGCCCGGCCGTGATATCACGCAACGCCCCGGCGGTATCCATCGCCATCTGGCGCGACTCGATGACGCACGGACCCGCGATCAGGAAAAACGGCTGGTCGAGCCCGACGTCAAATCCGCAGAGCTTCATCAGACACCCGCGCGGCGTTGCTGGTGCTCAAGCGCGGCCTCGATGTAGCTTGAAAAGAGAGGATGGCCGTCGCGGGGCGTGGAGGTGAATTCGGGGTGAAACTGAACGCCAACAAACCAGGGATGGTTGGGTAGCTCCATCATCTCGGGCAGGTTTTCGGTCGGTGTGCGCGCGCTGATCACGAGGCCGGCGGCCTCGAGCTTCGGAACGTAGATGTTGTTGACTTCGTACCGATGGCGGTGCCGCTCGTTGACGTTGGTGCCGTAGATCTTTGCTGCGAGCGTCCCGGGCTTGACCGGGCAGCTTTGCGCGCCCTTGCGCATTGTGCCGCCGAGGTCGGATCCTTCATCGCGCTTTTCCACGCGACCCTCGCGATCCATCCATTCATTGATGAGGGCAACGACGGGGTGCGGCGAGGCATGGTCAAATTCGGTGCTGTTCGCAAGATCGAAGCCTGCGACATCCCGTGCGAATTCGATCACGGCCAGTTGCATGCCCAGGCAAATGCCCAGGTAGGGCACGTTGTTTTCGCGGGCGAAGCGAATCGCAGCGATCTTGCCCTCGGTGCCGCGCTTGCCGAAGCCGCCCGGCACGAGGATTGCGTCAAAAGTTGCCAGGACTTCGGTACCGTTCTGCTCGATGGCCTCGGAATCGATGTATTCGACCATCACGCGCGAGTGCGTGTGGATGCCGGCGTGGATCAACGCCTCGGTGAGCGATTTGTACGACTCTGTCAGGTCGACGTACTTGCCGACCATGGCGATGCGCACTTTGTGCTGTGGATGCTCGAGCCGATCGATGAGGTTTTCCCACATCGACAGATCGGCGGGCGGCGGATTGATGGCCAGCGCTTCGCAAATGATATTGTCCAGCCCCTGCTTATGGAGCATGCCGGGGACTTTGTAAATCGAATCGGCATCCCATACGGAAATCACGGCATCGAGCGGCACGTTGGAAAACAGGGAAATCTTTGCGCGCTCTTCGTCGGGAATCGGACGATCCGCGCGACAAAGCAACGCGTTCGGGATGATCCCGATTTCGCGCAGCTTCTGCGCCGAGTGCTGCGTGGGCTTGGTCTTGAGCTCTCCCGCCGATGCGATGAACGGCACCAGCGTCAGGTGAATGAACGCGGCGTTGTTGCGACCCAGGCGCAGGCTCATCTGGCGGGCGGCTTCGAGAAACGGAAGCGACTCGATATCGCCGACCGTGCCGCCGATCTCGACGATGGCGACCTCGGTGGCGCCGTTCCAGGATTGGTCCGCGCCGCGGGTGATGAAATCCTGGATTTCATTGGTAATGTGCGGGATCACCTGCACGGTCTTGCCCAGATAATCGCCGCGGCGCTCTTTGCGCAGCACGGATTCGTAGATCTGGCCGGTCGTGAAGTTATTGACCTTGCGCATCTTCGACGAGATGAAGCGCTCGTAGTGGCCAAGGTCGAGGTCGGTTTCGGCGCCGTCTTCGGTCACGAAAACCTCGCCGTGCTGAAACGGGCTCATGGTGCCCGGATCGACGTTGATATAGGGATCGAGTTTGAGAAGTGTGACCTTCAGGCCACGTGATTCCAGGATGGCCGCGAGTGACGCGGCGGCGATGCCCTTGCCCAGCGAGGACACCACACCACCTGTGACAAATACGAATTTGGTCATGTCATCGGCGCCCCTTTACGAGGCGCATGCAGGAAATTTGAATTATAGCCGCCCGTCCCGACTTTGAGCAGAAAGAATCGGTTCGGTGCGCTGCAGCATCCAGCTCAGCGCCGCCCCTTCAAGCAGGGGCGCGAGGCGGCTGCGGACCTCTGCATGGTAGGCGTCGAGCCAGACGATTTCGTCGGGCCGCATCTGGTCCGGCAGCACGCACCGGGTGTCGATCGGACACAGGGTGAGCGTCTCGAACTCAAGGAATTCTCCGAACTCGGAAACGCCTGCGTGCCGGTTGCAGACGAGGTTTTCGATTCGGATCCCCCACCGGCCAGGCCGGTAAAGCCCGGGTTCGTTGGAGGTGATCATGCCAGGCTGCATGGCGGTGTGCGGCAAGGGCGCCGCGCGGTAGGAGATCACCTGGGGGCCCTCATGGACGTTCAGGTAGTAACCGACACCATGGCCGGTGCCGTGTCCGTATTCGGCAAGCCGCTCCCACAGGGGCGCGCGCGCAACCGCGTCGAGCATCGGGCCGGGCATGCCCTTCGGGAACCGCAAACGGGAGAGCGAAATCATGGCGCGCAACACGGCGGTGTAATCCTCCTTCTGCTCCACGGTCGGATCCCCGACAGGCACGACACGGGTGATGTCGGTCGTGCCCCCCAGGTATTGGGCGCCGGAGTCGATCAGCAGCAGGCCGTCCCCGTGGATGCGCGCGTGCGCCCCGGGCGTCGCACGGTAGTGGGGCATGGCGCCGTTGGCATTAAACGCGGCAATGGTGCCGAAGCTGCGCGACACGAACTGCGGATTGCGCGCGCGCTCCCGGGTCACGACCTCGTCAATTGTCAATTCAGTGAGTGTTTCGGTGTCGCGCGCCGCGATCGCCACCTCTAGCCAGGCAAAGAAGGCGCATAGCGCAGCGCCATCGATTTCCATGGCCCGCCGGACGTTGCTCAGTTCAAAATCCGTTTTTTGTGACTTGAAGTACTGCGTCGGGTTCATAGCCCGTACGAGGTGCGCCTGCGCGGCGTCGGCGAGCGTGCAGCACACCCGCGCAGGATCGACCAGCAGATTGTCAGATTCGGCGAGCGCTGCCAGGGCCTCTGCGACCGCTTCATAGGGTTCGACGCGGATTTGATCCTCGGCTAGGGCGAGCACGAGCTGCTCAGGAATCTTGCCCGCGCCGACAAACAGCGTTGCGCCGTCGACGCCGATCAGAGCGTGCGCCAGGAAAACCGGGTTGAAATCGACATCCGCCCCCCGGAGGTTGAAGAGCCACGCCAGGTCATCGAGCGTCGAGATCAGGTGCCATTGGGCCTGATGCTGACGCATGGCATCGCGCAATCGCGCCAGCTTATGCGCTCGTGATTCTCCGGCCAGGTCGAGCGCAAGATCGCGCACCGGCGCCGCGGGAAGTGCCGGGCGATCGTGCCAGCAGAGGCCGGGCAAATCCAGATCAAGCACCAGTGCGATGCTGCGCGAACGCAGCAGGTCGCCCAGCACATCGCGCGCCGCCAGGGATAGCGCCCTGCCGTCGACGGCCACGACCGCGCCCTGCGCAAGGTGATGTGCCAGCCACTCGGTGTGGGATGGATCCGCTGCGCTGGCGGTCTTCATGAGGCTGAAGCCAGAGCCGGCAAGTTCGGACTCGGCCTGAACCCAATAGCGGCTGTCAACCCAAAGGCCGGCAAAACCCGCTGTCACGACCACGGTGCCGACAGAGCCGGTAAAGCCTGTGAGCCACTGGCGGATCTGCCAGTGGTCCGGCAAGTACTCGGAAAGGTGAGGGTCGGCCGAGGGAACGAGGCATGCGGTCACGCCCTGCGCGTGCATGGCGGCGCGCAGTGCGGCGAGCGAATCGTGCACGGATTGAGGCGTAAGAGGCGGTTTCATCTCAACATGTAGGACATTGCGGACAGGCTGTTGAGCGTACGGATGGCATCCTGCATGCTGGCGGCGACAAACCGCACGGTCACGCCATCCAGACGCGAGAGCGCCGGCCAGGTGCAGAACAGATCGGCGATGGCGGGCCCCTGCGTGGTCAGCAGGCACTCGACCGGGGGCGCGACCAGCAGCGACTGCGCCGGCTCGACCCGGGCCGGGTCGGCAAGCTCCTGCACGGCGAGCTGGGCGGCCTGCTCGATCGAAGCCTGGGCTTCCGCCGGTGCCATGGTCACACCGCTGGAATGGCTGTAGGCGACCTTGGTCTGGACCCAGCGCGCGCCGGGGAAGAATTCGCGGTTCTCGTCGATGAAAACGTCGTCGCCGGATCCCAGAATGACAGGCACGCCAGCCTCAGCGGCGAGTGCGCCATAGAGTCCTGCCTCGCCGAGCTCCATCCCGTTGACGGTGACGCGGGCGAACGCAAAACTGTTGATCGTGTGGGCGAGGATGCCGCGCCCCTGCGCGCGCGAGTGGTAGCCGATCATCATCACGCCTTCGCATTCAGGATCGAGGCCACCCATCATGCCGAGGTAGCGTGGCTTGCCAAGGACAAACAGGGCACGCGTATCCAGGCTGTCGGGCAACAGGTTGCGGTAGGTACCGTGAGAATCGTTGACCAGCACCTCGGTGGCGCCACCGGCGAAGGCGCCGCGAATCGCCGCGTTGGCCTCGTCGGTCATCCAGCGGCGCGCGCGCTCATACTCGCCGTTGCCCGGTCGTGTCTGTTCGGCGTTGAAAACGCCCGCAATGCCTTCAATGTCGACGGAAATGAGGATCTTCAAGGCATCTTGCTCCCTGGGCGGCGTCGAAGCGGGCAACTCATGCGCCCTTGCGTCGCGCCCGGAACCAGGCGATTAAACCAGGTAGCAGCGAAACGATGATGATGCCGATGATGACGGCGGTCAGGTGGTCGCGCACGAAAGGCAGGTTTCCGAAGAGGTACCCGGCCGCGGTCAGCGAGACGACCCAGAGCAGGCCGCCCGACACGTTGAACATGAAAAACTTGCGGGGATTCATGCGGGCGAATCCGGCGACAAACGGCGCCATGGTGCGCGCAATGGGCAGGAACCTGGCAATGATGATGGTCTGGCCGCCATAACGGTCGAAGAAGCCCTGGGTATAGGCCATGCGTGCCGGGCTGACGAGTTTGGTTCGGTTGATCAGGGCCTGGCCAAACCAGCGGCCGATGGAGTAGTTGACGGCGTCTCCGGTGATGGCCGCGACAGAAAGAAGGGCCATGAGGGTGGCGAGATCCATTTTGCCCATGGCGCAGATGGCGCCGGCGACAAAGAGCAGGGAGTCGCCCGGGAGGAAGTTGGCGAAGACCAGGCCGGTTTCCGAAAAAATGATGACAAAGAGCAAGGCATAGATCCAGTTGCCGTGGTCGGCGATGAACTGGAGCATCGTTTTGTCGATGTGGAGCAGGAGGTCAAAGAGGCTGGACACGGTGTCCATGGAGTCAAATCCTTAGTTGGGGCGGACGATCTCGCGGGGGATCGTTGCGTGATTTTGATGGGGCATTGTAGCTTTGGTGGGGTGCCGCTTCCGATTTAAAGGGACGGCGATCGGGGCGGGCAGCGGGTTGAACCAGCGCAGTCGGCCAGAAGTTGCCCGTCGTGACGCCTGCGCGAAGCGGACAGTTAGAAGATAACGCCATTACCGCAGCCGCCAGGAGCGAGAAAGCACGTTGACCGCCCATTTTGAAGAGCAAGGTCCGGTCTTCCAATGATCGACTGAGCGCCTCGGGTCGGTCGGCGACTGTCATTGTCCCTGCGTGACCGACGCTTCCCGACCTGTACGAACGCGGCCCCCGCGCTGGGGCCGCCTGGCATGTCTCGTTCGAGGGAACAAGCGTTGAGGATACAAGTCGCGGCTATACAACATTGCACCTGCGCAGGGCTCTACTGCCGGAACTCCCGGGCTGCCCGCTTTTCATCAACGACCTTGCGGCGGAACTTTGCCACAGCGAGCGCGTATTCGGGACTATTCCGGGTTTGAAGCCAAAATAGCACCGCGAGCAGGGCGAACCACATGGGCAGAATGTAAAGTGCAGTTCGGGTGTCGTCACTGAGCGTGAGTGCGTAGATGACGACCCCGAAAAAAGCAAGAATCACGTATGGCATAAATCGACCGAACGGCATCTTGAACTTGGACGCGAGGTGCGCCTGCGGCAAACGGCGCCTGTACGCGATGTAGACAGCC
>CAITPF010000379.1 GCA_903894155.1 uncultured beta proteobacterium
AGTTCGGCGAGATACGCGCCATCCTGGCCGGTAATCCCGGTGACGACGGCAATTGGCGCATTGTTCGTAGAAGATGTCATGGTGATTCCTGTGTATTCGACAACGAGTCGCACTAGCCCAAATTAATCCTCCATTATACTTGTAACCATGGGCGCATCCCCCGGTATCGGCGTGGGCGATCCCCCTGCCCGGCGCCAATGGATGGGGCGTAAATTGTCCCCCTTGTTATGATTCGGGTAATCGGGCGCGCTGCGTCTCCAAGGATTTTATTCACCTACTATCGGTCCAGCATGACTTTAATCCCCGTGATCCTGTCCGGCGGCGCCGGAACCCGACTGTGGCCCGTCTCGCGCGAGCAGCATCCCAAGCCGTTTATCCGCCTCGCCGATGGCCTGAGCCTGCTGCAGAAGTCGTTCCTGCGCGCCGTCGGCCTGCCGGGTGTCGCGGAAGTCCTCACCGTGACCAATCGGGATCTCTTCTTCAAGACTGCCGACGAGTACCGCGAAACGGGCGAAATCGCGGTTCCGCTCGGATTCATCCTTGAGCCGCAGGGGCGCAACACGGCTCCCGCCATCGCGGCAGCCGCACTTACGATCAGCAAGGCCTACGGCCCCGATGCGGTCATGCTCTTTTTGACGGCCGACCACCTGATCGCCGACGTTGCCGCGTTTGGCAAAGCGGTCGAGGCGGCCGTCAAGCTGGCGCAGGCCGGGCGCATCACGACTTTTGGCATTCATCCAGAGGGCCCGGAGACGGGCTATGGATACATTGAGGCCGATGGCAACGACGTACTCCGGTTCGTCGAAAAGCCCGACCTCGCTACGGCGCAGGCCTATGTCGCGAGCGGCTACCTGTGGAACTCGGGCATGTTTTGCATGACCGCGGCCACGGCGCTGACCGAGCTGGGTCATTTCGTCCCTGCGTTGCTGAAATCGGTCGAAGACAGTCTGGCGGTGTCGCGCCGCATTGAGGGCGAAGGCCAGTACCAGATCGAGCTTGATGCCAAGACGTTCGCCAAGGCCGAAAGCATCTCCATCGACTATGCCCTGATGGAAAAGACCAAGCTGGCGGCAGTGGTGTCCTGCTCGATCGGGTGGAGCGATATCGGCTCCTGGAACGCACTCGCCGACCTGATTCCTCCGGACTCGGCGGGCAACAGCATCGAGGGCGAGGCGTTCCTGTACGACGTGAAGAACACCTATATCCAGTCGACCGACCGCGTGGTTGCGGCCGTCGGCGTGGAAAACCTGATCATCATCGATACGGCAGATGCGCTGCTCGTGGCCGACAAGGCGCATTCGCAGGACGTCAAGCAGATCGTCGGGCAGCTCAAGGCCATCAACCACGAAGCCTACAAGCTCCACCGCACGGTGCACCGGCCCTGGGGCACGTACACGGTGCTGGAAGATCGTGCGAATTTCAAGATCAAACGCATCGTCGTCAAGCCCGGCGCCTCGTTGTCGCTGCAAATGCATTACCACCGCAGCGAGCACTGGATCGTGGTCGACGGCATGGCAAAGGTGGTCAATGGCGATCAGGATTTGCTGATCGCGACAAACGAATCGACGTATATCCCTGCCGGGCATCGCCACCGCCTGGAAAACCCCGGCAAGATCGACCTCGTGCTGATCGAGGTGCAGAGCGGTGCGTACCTCGGCGAGGACGACATCGTGCGATTCGAGGATCACTACGGCCGGGTCTGAAGCCGGCGCGTAACTGACACATGCAGATGATCAAGGCCCTCTGGGCGTACCGCGGGTTCATTCTCGGCAGCGTCAGGCGCGAGTTCCAGTCCAAGTACAGCAACTCACTGTTGGGCGCGGCCTGGACGATCATCAATCCTCTGGCGATGATCGTCGTCTACACGGTGGTGTTTTCGCAGGTCATGAAAGCGCGGCTCCCCGGGGCGGAGGGGCAGTTCGCCTATAGCATCTACCTGTGCGCGGGCGTGCTGACCTGGACGTTTTTCTCCGAAACCGTCAGCCGCGCCCAGAATGTCTTCCTCGAGAACGCCAACCTCATCAAGAAGGTGAGCTTTCCGCGCATGTGCCTGCCGGTGATCGTGGTGGCGAACGCCAGCCTCAGCTTCCTGATCATTTTCGGGTTGTTCACCCTGTTCCTGATCCTGTCGGGCAGCTTTCCCGGGCTCGTCTACTTCGCGGTCGTTCCGCTGCTGCTGATCCAGGTGCTGTTTTCTGTTGGCCTGGGCATTACGCTGGGCGTGCTCAACGTCTTCTTTCGCGATGTCGGGCAGCTGTTTGCGGTCGTATTGCAGTTCTGGTTCTGGCTGACGCCCGTGGTCTACCCGGTGAGCATCCTGCCGGAGTTCGCCCAGAGGGCGCTGCGGTTCAACCCCATGACCAATATCATCGCCTCCTACCAGGGTGTGCTGGTCAATGGTCAATGGCCCGACTGGGGCTCCCTCTGGCCGGTCACCGTGCTGGCGCTGGCGTTGTGCGCCTGGGGCATGCGCCTTTTCCGCGCGCATGCCGGTGAAATGGTGGACGAACTCTGATGGGTGCAATCGCCGTCTCGGGGCTCGGTAAGGCCTACAAGCAGTACCCCTCGCGCTGGGCGCGCCTGGCCGAGTGGATCATTCCGGGTAGCCGCAAACGCCACACGGATCACTGGGTGCTGCAGGATGTCTCGTTCAAGGTCGATCCGGGCGAGGCGGTAGGTA
>CAITPF010000380.1 GCA_903894155.1 uncultured beta proteobacterium
CCTGCTCAGACCGTTCGGTGAGTCTGGTCAGGGCAGTCTCACTGGTCTGCAAATTTGACAGACTAGTTTCGTAGAGTTTTTCAAGCGCTTCCTGTGCCTTGCGACTTTCGCGCAATAGTTCACTATCCCTAAGGGCCTCTTCGGCCAGTGTCCGCAGGGCGGCCTGGTTCGACTGCGAGTTATCTTCGATATGTTTAGCGAGTCTGGCCAGCGCTTGTGCCGCCGATTCGCCAAAGTGCAGAGTCTCTTGCGTAAGGGCTGCGGGAGCCGCAATCGGTATTGCCGCCCGACGACTCACCTGAAGCGCCCGTTTTGCTTCTTCTAACTGCCTCTGGAGGATGTCAAAAGTCTTAGTGATCGACGACAGCCCAGCCCTGGCCGATTCAGGCTCGGCGTCTAAAGGTTTGTCCGTCATGAAACGCATCCGCAGTCGATTTTCATGGAGGGATGTTGGTGCGCCCTAACAACATTCGCTGAAGTGATAATTCATGATACTCGCGTTGTTTGAGCGACGCTAGAAAGCGCGGCCGTCCATTGCGTTTCGGTCGAGGCCTGAGGCATCTTCTGTGCCTGTCTTGGCCCGACATGCGAGTATTATCGGATTGGAGGCGGTGCATGCCGATCAAGGCCGAATTCCCCTTTGGCAAAATCGATGAGGTACGTCATGAACGATGAACTAGTCACAATCCGGCAAGAATTGGCCAATTTTGGAGCAGAGCTTGCAGAATTGCGTCAGGGCTATGTGGCGGCGAATGCCCGTTATGTTGAGGCGTTGACCTCACTGAATGAACTGGCTCTGTTTTCGTCCGAAGCGGCAAAGCGTGCCACTAAGTCTGCGGAAAAGTCGGCACTTGCCGCGCAGAGCGCGTCGTTAGCCGCGAGTGAAGCCGCCGCACATTCCGTGGTCGCGGCTGCTGATACGGCTGCAGAAGCGGCTCAAGCGGCAGCAGAGGCAGCGGTTGAAGCGGCAGCAGCAGCAGCGGCGGCAGCCTCTGCGGCAGCAGCATCGGTAGCGCACCAAGCCGAGGAAACTTCAGTACGCGCCTCGGCGGAGGCAGCGGCAGCAACGAAGACGGCAACTGAAGCCGCAGCGGTCGCCGTCAAGATGTCGGCACTTGCGGCCGAAGCAGCCAGGGCAGCAAAGAAGTAGGTTTGCCACAGATGACGGTTATGGGTCGATCGGCGACCGTCATTGTCCCTAAGTGACCGGCGCTTCCCGGCCCATACGCGACGTTCAACTCACGGGCAAAGCTCCATTGCCCGCCATGGCCGCGGTGTCAGGTCGCTTGACCGTCGACTTCCCTCCAACGAAATTGGCCTTGAGATCTAAAACGCATACTGCAGCCCCAGCGTAACCCCCTGAAAGAGAACGTTTGAACTAGCGTTAACACCCGTTGCCGTGATGCTCGTCGGGTTTTGCCCGGCGCGCGTCTGAGGGATCTGACCGGGAGCCAGGGCCACGTTACCCAGCCAGAGCAGGTTGTAGCCGACCTTGATCAGCAGGTCATCTGCGATCGAGTACTTGATTTGGATGCCCCCCTCTCCCATAAACGCCGCCTGATTTGTCGTGGCGCCAGATGAATACATCTGCTTTTCGATACTGACCCAACCCGTTTGAGATGCACGATTATTAAAGACGCCCGCCTTTATAAATCCGCCGAACGACAGACGGCCCACTTCGAACAGCGTACCTTCAGCGCCTGCTTGCAATCCAAACAGATTATTGACCGTGCTGGTGCTCCAAAAGGGTGGATAACCATTGACTGCCGCGCCAACCACGCATGAACTAATCTGGTCAAGCGCAGGATCCCCGCCATAACACCCCCCTGCGGGCCCGGTTTTCCAGCTCGGCACATTTTTGTCGCCGGGGGTCAGCGATCCGGTAAGGCTGTCGCGCAGACCGATCCAGCGAAAGCCTGCCAGCACGACGGCCTGTTTCGAAATATCGAATTTGGAATTGACTTCGGCGTTGTAAAGGTTGGTCGTTGCCCCCCAGGTCATGCCCTGATTAGGGAAATCCTGCGTTTGCCAGAATCCTCCGGGCACTTTCATCACGAGCCAGTTGCCGGGATTGTCAGGGCCGATCGTTTTGCTGGCAGTCATGCTGGATACCTGGAAATAGGACATTTCTATTTTGTAGCCGGCGTCCGCGTGATAGGTGAGGGCGAGTTTGGGTCCGGCGGCGAAGCCTTGCTGGAACTGATTGCTGTTAAATGCCTCTGCGCCATTCTCAACCGCGGTTGAATAGAAGCTATTGCTGCCCGGCACTCGACTCACCAGTGCCTGATTGACGTTGTTCGATCGCCCCAACGCAATGGCTTCGATTGAAATTGTCCACAGTGGGGCACCGCTGGATTTGTCGATGGAGTCACGTGCCGGGATCAGCAGCGACTCTTTGCTGTCCTCCTGTCGGTTGGCTGCGCTTTCCAGATCAGCCGCCGGGCAAGTCGCCGACACAAAGCTCGTCAAAGCAAACAGGGTTAGTGTTTTCCGAATATTCCGGGCCCAAATGACCAGACGAAGCAACATGACCAATAGTGGAAGAGGTGAGCCGCTCGAAATTAACGCCAATTCTGATGACCTGGCGAGACATTCATCGCCAGGTTGATCGTTATCAACCGAATTGTTCGGTCTCGCTGACCGGCAACTCAGGGTCGATCGTGAGCGTCCAGAGATTTCCCACGGCAGTCCGGTATCTAGCCCGGTTCGGACCTTCGTTGCTTGATCGGGAAATGCTGACGCTGACAATCGTCGGACAACCGCTGTAAGGTCGAGTCCAAACTCTTGCAAAAAAGGGCGCTCGCCCGATGTGACGAGAGCCCTTTTATTCGTGCGGTACCGTTGCCGGATCGCGTCCGAGATACAGCACGCGACGCTACCCCTTTTTCTTCCTGTTTGCCATGACTTTGCCTGCTGCGTACACGAGGATTGCGCCGGCCACGGGGCCTATGGTGTGCAGCATGGGCATCGTGCTGTCGACCCAGGCCACGATCGCGGGATCGGTGACCGCCATTTCACCAGCGACCCAGCCAATCAGCATGGCGCCGATCGTGATGATGACCGGGAACCGCTCCATGACCTTCAGCAGCATCGTCGCACCAAAAATGACCAGCGGGATGCTGATGGCCAGGCCGATGATGAGCAGCGGTAAGCTGCCCTTGGCCGCTGCGGCGACGCCAATCACGTTGTCAATGCTCATGACCAGATCGGCGAGCAGGATCGTTTTGATCGCAGCCAACAGGTGATTGGACGAGGCGATTTCCGCATCCCCGTCTTCCGGGATAAGTAACTGAACGCCAATCCAGAGCAGCAGCGCGGCGCCGACAAATTTGAGGTAGGGGTACTGGAGCAACGCAACGGCAAAAAGCGTCAGCACAATACGCATGGCGATGGCGGCGCCCGAACCCCAGGCGATGGCCTTCTTTTGCTGGTGAGGCGGCAACGACCTGGCCGCCAGGGCGATCACGACCGCATTGTCCCCCGACAACACGATGTTGACGATAATGATCTGGAACAGCGGAATCCAGAAGTCTTGCGTTGTGAAAGAGATATCCATGATTTACTTTTTCTGTTTTGGATGAGGTGTGACAAGCCGCGCGTATTTTTACACGCGGCAAAGCACGGGGTCTAGCAATTTTACAGGCGTCCTCGTCAGCCCGACGCGGTGGCCCCGGCGCGTCGTCCTGATTTGGCGCAAGTGTCCTGGCCTGCGACCTGACGCATGCTACGGGATTACCCTGTGCGGCGCATTATGCGCCCAGGCGGGGGTTATTGCCGGTGCGCTGCTTCATATTGCGAAATCAGGTCGACCTTCGGCTGCGAGCGCCCGCCGTCAAATGAACTGTTCAGCCAGGAATTCACGATGGCTTTGGCCAGTTCCGGGCCGATGACGCGCGCGCCGATCGTAATGATCTGGGCGTCATTGCTGCGGCTTGCGCGCTCCGCAGAATAGGTGTCGTGGCACTGCGCCGCCCGGATACCGGGAACCTTGTTTGCCGAGATGGCCATGCCGATTCCGGTGCCGCACAGCAGGAGCCCGCGCGGGAAGGTTCCCCTGGCAACGTCCTCGGCCAGCGCGAACGCGATGTTGGGGTAATGCACTGGCTTGCCGTCGTGCGTGCCGAAGTCGGTCACGTCATGGCCGGCGTCGATCAGGTGCTGTTTGAGTGTTTGCTTCAGGTCGTACGCTGCTTCGTCGCAGCCGATGGCGAGTTTCATGAAGATGGATTCCCGGGGGTGTCGTTGAGCGTGTTTGAGTGCGTTCAGGGCGCGACGTGTCGCGAAAGGCTTGAGGCCATTGACTGCAACAGCAGGCAGCACGAGGTGGCGCCCGCGTCGAGCACGCCGATCGAGCGTGGGCCAAGGCGCGCGGAGCGACCGATGCGCGCCTGAAGGTTTTTTGTCGAATCCTTTCCCGCAACGGCCGCTGCGGCCATGGCGGCGAGCGCTTGCTGGAAATGAACGCCAGACGCGATCGCCGCCCGATAGGCCTCAAGGGCAGGCACCAGCGTGTCGATCAAGGTCTTGTCGCCCACTTGGGCGTTGCCCATTGCCTGCACACGCGCCACAGCATTCGCGAGCGCCTCGCCAAACAGGGCGGCATCCATCCGATCATAGGGCGCGAGCGTGCGCGCAAACCCTGCGAAGAAGTTGCCGTACAGTGGTCCCATCGAACCGCCGATATCGTCCATCAGCGCTTCGGATAACTGCGTCAGGGCGGCGGGCAGGTTCCCGGCCCGCGTCCCAAGACGGTCGAGCCGCCCGGCGCAGCCCGAGAAGCCTTTGGCCATGTTGATTCCATGGTCGCCGTCGCCGATCAACCCGTCGATCTCGCTGAGAAACTGGCGGTTGCGAACGATCGTGTCGATCATGTCACGAACCACGTCGTCGCAGTCGTCGATCGCGATCGCCGGTCCTACGATCTTGCGAACCGTGGCCTCGCCGGCGATTTCTGCTCTGGGCGCGCCAGGGAGTACCGACTCCTGGCGGCTGTAGGCGAAAACGCCAGAGGACTGGCCCGTGATGGTGACGCCGACAGACTGGCATGGTGCACGCAGGCATTCAAGCAACTCGTCATCGAGTTTCATCAGCGTGAGCGTAACGCCCATCATTTCCAGCGACGTGAACAGGTTGCCCACCAGGTTGAACGCGATATCAATGCCGCGGTCCTGCAGGCGCTGCGCGATCTCGCCGTAGAGAATGTACTGTTCCATGACCGGCGTGGCCCCGAGGCCAGAAATCAGCACGGCAACGCGGTCACCTGCCGCAAACGGCAGGTCCGGCAGGACAGCGTCGAGCATCATCGAGGCCATGTCGGCGGCGCTGACCGTCTGCCGCACGTCGATGCCTGGTTCGCCATGGTGACCGATGCCAACTTCCATCGTCCCGTGCTCGATCGTGAAATTGGCCTTGCCGACTGCCGGGATCACGCAGGCCGAGAGCCCAATGCCGATGCTGCGCGTGGCGTCGATCGCCTTTTGCGCGACCGCGATGACCTCGTCCAGCGATCCGCCCATCGCGGCCCTGGCTGCGCCCACCTTCCACATCAGGATCTCGCCTGCGACACCACGGCGTTTGGCCTCGTCACCCTTTGGCGCCGAGGGCACATCGTCATTGGCGACCACCGTGCGCACCACGATTCCTTCCTGCCCGGCGCTCTGCATGGCCATGCGCACGTTCATGTTGTCGCCGGCGTAATTGCCGTAAAGGCACGCCACGCCGGCGCCGCCATTGGCAGCGCGCATGGCGTCGAGGAAACTCTTTGCCGTGGGCGACGAAAAAATTTCGCCGATGGCGACGGCGTCGACCATGCCGTCGCCGACGTAGCCGAGGAATGCGGGCTCATGCCCCGAGCCGCCGCCGGTGACGATTCCCACCTTGCCCGGTTCCGGTGCCTGCAGGCGCTTGACCACGCGCGGGTTTCCGGTGGCGCAGACGGTGTCCGCATGCGCCAGCAGCCAGCCCCTGAGCATGTCCTCGACGACGAGGTCCGGATTGTTGATGACGCGGTTCATGGTCGGCCTCCCGGCGGATGACAACTGTTTTATCGCAGCTGCGGTGCGACGAAATCCAGGGCGGCGCGCAGCTTCGACTCGATCTGTTCGACCGGCACGCGACCGGCGTCGCGACTCGGCTGGGCATTGGCCATCCGGTGCAGGCGCAGTGGCATTTCGATTGAAAGGCACAAAGGCGTGCGCGCGACTTCGCGCAGGATCCTGGCACAGTCCACGCGCCCGGTGCCCAGGTCGCAGAACCAGTAGCCGTCGTCCATGACGCGTACGTCCTTGATGTGCGTGTGCACACAGTGGGGCATCGCATCGAGCGCATCGCGCGTTGCGTCTGCGGTGGGGCGATGGGACACCGTATTGCCTGCGTCGTAGTTCAGGCCCACGCGGTCGCTGCCGATCCGTTCGAGCAATCCTGCGGCGTCTGCCGCGACATTCAGAAGGTTGTCGGAGCCGTCACCGGGGTTTTCCAGGCCGATCCACATGTCAAGCGCCTCGGCGTGACGTGCCAGTACCGAGATGTTCTCGAAAAAGCGCGGGCCGGTCGCTCTGGCAGACGCATTGGTGTTGATGACGCGGGCACCCACGCTGCGGGCGAAATCCATGCGCGCGCGAAATACGGTGATCGCATCCTCGCGACCGAGGTCGATGTGCGATGAGAAGGCAAAGCAGCCGATGCCCGCATCCGCCAGCCAGCGCGCGTACTGCGTGGCGTTGGCAGGCGAGAACGTGCTTTCATCGAAGGGCTCGGTGTAGCCCACGATAAATGCTGGCTCCACGTGACTGGCGCCGATGCGTCCAAGGCTTTCGAGCATGTCCGGGAAGGCGTAGCCGTCGTATGGAGCCCCTGACACCGACACGATGCGCTCGGTCGCGTACTTGCGGGCCGCGGTATTCAGTGCGGTCATAGTGTTGCCTTGACAACCGGGGGCGGGCACGTGGCCCGCCTTGCCGGGAATTAATGAATCAGCATGCCGCCGTTGCAGTCGAGCGTCACGCCGGTGACGTACTTGGCAAGGTCGCTGGCGAGGAACGTCACGCAACCGGCGACGTCAGCCGGTTCGCCGATGCGACCAAGCGGGATGCCGTCGAGAATCGCGCCGCGCTTATCCTCGGGGATCTTGCCCTTGTTGATGTCAGTCGCGATCAGGCCGGGGGTCACGCAGTTGACGCGAATCCCGTTGCCGCCGAAGTCACGCGCCATGGCGCGGGCCAGACCCAGCACGCCGGCCTTGGCCGCCGAATAGTGCGGGCCGCCGAGGATGCCGCCGCCGCGCTGTGCGGAAACCGACGAGATGCAGATGATCGAGCCACTGTTTTGCGCAATCATGGTCGGCAGGACGGCCTGGGATGCCAGCAGCGTGCCGCGCAGGCTGACGTCCAGCACGGCCTCATAGTCGGCTTCGGAAATATCAAGAAATTTACGCGGCTGGGTTATCCCGGCGTTGTTGACCAGGACGTCGATGCGGCCCGTCTGACGCACGATTTCCGCGGCCGCCTTTTCCAGCGAGGCCTTGTCGGTCACGTTGGCGACCAGGCCAATGTGGCCGGCACCCAGGCGCGCTGCGGCACCCACCGGATCTGCCGCCTCGAGATCGAGGATGACCACGCGCGCGCCCTGCGCCGCCATCATCTTCGCCGTGCCGAATCCGAGCCCGTTGGGACCGGCGCCGCCGGTGATTACCGCTACCTTGTCTTTGAGCAACATGTACCTATCTCCTCGATGAAAATCTGGGCGCGATTTTTGACGTTTAGGCACTTGAAAGCAAATGATAAATAATCAACCGCCGTTGAATTAAATTCATGTTGCACAGCAGCATGCGACTGCAGGCCGACTTGCGCGCCTGGCAAACATACACTCGCTGCGCGGCGGCAGCGGAGTCGCCAGCGATGGCGACAACCACGCAGACGGCTTAGTCGAGGAAAGTGGCAAAGGCGGAAACGGGCTCTCGCTCGCTGACAAGGGAGTTTTCGATGCGGGAGGGGTCTGCATATCCCAGCGACATGCTGCAGACCATGACTTCGTCCTGCGGCATGCCTGTGACCTCGCGCACGAGCGTGTGGAAGTGGTTGAACGCCGCCTGCGCGCAGGTATCCAGACCGCGGGCGCGAGCAGCCACCATCAGGTTCTGGACAAAACAGCCGACATCCAGCCACGAGCCCTGGTTCATGGATCGGTTCATCGTGATGATCATGCCAACCGGTGCATCAAAGTAGTGGTAATTGCGCGAGTGCTGGGCCTGCATGCCAGCCTTGTCGTCGCGCCCAAGGCCAAGCAGGCGGTAGAGATCCAGGCCGACTTTGCGCCGCCGCTCGATGAAGGGCGATATCCAGATGTCCGGGTAATACCGGTATTCGGCCTTGTGGATCTGCGCGTGGTTTGGATCCATGAAGGCCGCCGTGACGGCATCGCTGAGTCGCTGCTTGATCGCCCCGGTGAGGACATAGACCTTCCAGGGCTGAATATTGGATCCCGAGGGCGCGCGCGAGGCGACTTCCAGCATGCGCTCGATATCCTCGCGGGCGATGGGCGTGGGAAGGAACGCGCGCATTGAGTGGCGCGAGGTGATTGCTTCGTCGACGATACGTTGTTCAGTGCTTTCGATCATGGTGCCCTCAAGCGAAGGTAGCGCCTTCCTGCGCCATGCGCACCAGTAAGGCGGGGGGCTCGAAGCGGCTTCCGTAGCGCGCGGCGAGTTCTCGCGCGCGCTCGATGAAGCTATCAAGCCCGACCTGGTTAATGAACTGGAGAACCCCGCCTGTCCATCGCGGAAATCCGATTCCCAGGATAGACCCGACGTTTGCGTCGCGGGTCGACTCGAGAACGCCTTCCTCAAGACAGCGCACGGATTCCAGCGCCTGGACGTAAAGAATGCGGTCTTTCATGTCCTGAAACGGGACGTCCGCAGTGCCCCGTTGGGGGAAATGATCTGCAAGCCCTTCCCAAAGGTGCTTTTTGCCATTGGCCGGGTATTCATAAAACCCGCCGCCGCCCGCGCGTCCTGGCCGGTTGAGTTCGCTGACCATCTTTTCGACCACGGCATCGGCGGGGTGCGGGGCGTAGGTCTTGCCCTCGGCGGCAAGGTCGGCAATGGTCTGGCGCGTGACCGAAAGCGACAGCGCCATCGATACTTCGTCCGCGACCGCGAGCGCCCCGACTGGCATGCCCACCTGCAGGCTGGCGTTCTCGATCATTGCAGGGTTCAGCCCCTCGGCCAGCATGCCCAGGCCCTCGTTGCGGAAAGTCCGGAACACGCGCGAGGTGAAAAAGCCGCGGCTGTCGTTGACCACGATCGGCGTCTTGCCAATTTGCGTGACGAAGTCGTAGGCGCGTGCGAGCGTCTCGGGTGAAGTCTGGCGACCCTTGATGATCTCGACCAGGGGCATCTTGTCGACCGGCGAGAAGAAGTGGAGCCCGATGAAATGGCTCGGGTGGGTCGAGGCCTCGGCCAGGCCCGTGATCGGCAGGGTGGATGTATTGGAGGCCATGATGCCGCCGTCGATCAGGTAAGGCTCCGCTTCGCGGGTCACGGCCGCCTTCAGGTCACGCTTCTCGAAGACCGCCTCGATGATGAGCTCACACCCGGCGAGCGCGCTGGCGTCCCCGGCCGGCGTGATTCTCCCGAGGATCTCATCCCGGCGCTGCGGGGTGATCCCGCCTTTTTCAACGCGCTTGTCGAGTAGCTTGCGGCTGTAGGCCTTGCCCTGTTCCGCCTTTTCGATCGTGACGTCCTTGAGTACCGTGGCGACGCCGCGCGAGGCGCTCGCGTAGGCGATGCCAGCGCCCATGAGCCCGGCGCCCAGGACACCGACCTTGCCAAACGATGCGCGTGCGATATCGCCTGGCCTGCTTTTCCCGGACCTGATCTCGCTCATCTGGAAGAAGAACGTGCGGATCATGTTCTTCGAAACCGGGTGGATGACCAGGCTGGTCAGGTAGCGTGCTTCGATGCGCAATGCCGTGTCCACGTCAACCATCAGTCCTTCGACGGCCGCGCTCAGGATCGCCTCAGGCGCGGGGTAGCAGCCTCGCGTCTTTTTCTGAAGGATCGCCGGTGCGGTGCGCACGAAGCTGACATTGTCAGGCGCATTGGGCTTGCCGCCCGGTACGGCATAGCCTTCCCGGTCCCATGGCTGCACGGCCGCAGGGTTGGCTTTGATCCAGTCGCGCGCCATGCGCAGCATCGTGTCCCGGTCGGGAGCCAGTCCGTCAAGCAATCCCGCGCGCAGGCCTTCTGCGGGGCTGAACAGGCGCCCCTCAAGCAAGTAGGGCAGTGCTGACTTCAGCCCCAGCAAACGGGTCATGCGCACGACCCCACCGGCGCCCGGCAGCAGACCCAGCGTGACTTCAGGAAGCCCGAGCGTGATTTTGTCGTCGTCCAGCGCGAAGCGGGCATGGCAGATGAGGCAGATTTCCCAGCCTCCGCCCAGCGCCGCGCCGTTCACGGCCGCAACGACCGGGCGTCCGAGCTTTTCCAGGCGTCGGTGCGAGGCCTTCATTGCCAGCGAGTTCTGGAAAAAGCGTTCGGCCTCTTCGCGCCTGACCGCCAGCAACTCGTTCAGATTGCCACCGGCGAAGAACGTCTTCTTGGCCGAGGCAATGATGACGCCCGTGATGGTGTCCTTCTCCTGCTCGAGGCGGGAGATCGCTTCATGGAACGCCGCCTTGAACGGCGTGCTCATGGTGTTGGCCGAGTGGTCGGGGTCGTCCAGTGTCAGCGTGACGATGCCGTCCGCATCCTGCGAATAATTGATCAGATTCATGGTGTTGGTTCTCTGTCCCGCGATGTTCAGACGCGTTCGATGATGGTGGCGATGCCCATGCCGCCCGCAACGCACAGCGTGATCAGGCCGCGGCGCAGATTGCGCCGCTCAAGCTCGTCGAGCAGTGTGCCGAGCAGCATGGCACCGGTCGCGCCCAGGGGATGGCCCATGGCGATCGCTCCGCCGTTCACGTTGACCTTTTCCGCGGGCACTTTCATTTCGCGCATGAACCGCATCACCACCGATGCGAACGCTTCATTGACTTCGAAAAGATCAATATCGTCAATCGTGAGCCCCGCCTTGTCGAGCGCCTTGCGCGTGGCGGGTGTCGGGCCATCGAGCATGATGGTCGGCTCCGCGCCCACCACGGCGGTTGCAACCACGCGTGCGCGCGGCTGCAGTCCCAGCGATCGGCCGACGGCCTCCGAACCCATCAGCACAAGCGAGGCGCCATCGACGATCCCCGACGAGTTGCCGCCCGTGTGGACATGGGCGATCCGGTCGATTTGCGGATACGCAAACTGCGCCATCGCGTCGTACATGGCCTCGCCAGCCGCTTCGAACGCTGGCTTGAGCCGGCCCAGGGTCTCGAGCGTGGTGGCCGGCTTGATCGTCTCATCGTCGGCCAGGATGGTCACGCCGTTCATGTCCCGAACGGGCACCAGAGAGCGGCTGAAATACCCTTGCGCGCGGGCGTGCGCGGCGCGCTGTTGCGATTGCACGGCGAAGCCATCGACGTCCGCCCGACTGAAACCGTCGAGCGTGGCGATCAGGTCCGCGCCGATGCCCTGTGGAACCGTATGCATGCGCAGCATGACCGGGGGCGCGTCGCGCGAGCCCATCATGCTGCCCATCGGCACCCTGGACATCGATTCGACGCCGCCCGCGACGATCAGGTCTTCCCAGCCCGAGCGGATTTTGGCGGCGGCGAGATTCACGGCTTCAAGGCCAGATCCGCAGTAACGATCGAGTTGCACGCCCGCGACACGCCAGTCCCATCCGGCGGCCAGCGCCGCCGTCTTCGCAATGCAACTCGCCTGATCGCCCCAGGGTTGAACGCAGCCGATCAGGACATCGTCGATGCGGGCCGTGTCGAGTTGGTATCGCGACTGCAATTCCTGCATCAATCCGATTAATAGTTGCACCGGCCGGACTTCATGCAGGCTCCCGTCCTGGCGCCCCCTGCCGCGCGGCGTGCGCATGGCGTCGAAGATCATGGCTTCGTTCACGTTCGTCTCTCATGTTGTTGTGCGGTTCGGAACGATATTAACGGAAGCTGCGGGGGTGATCCTCGCCCGCCGCGCATCGCGTTACGATACCGGGGCGGGTATCAATGCCGGCTCGGGCCGGCATCAACCATTTGAATGCGAGGGATCGTCATGTCGGGGCCATTGCAGGGCGTCAGGATTGTTGAAATGTCCGGGTTGGGGCCCGCTCCCTTTGCTTGCATGATGCTCGCCGACCTCGGGGCCGAGGTCATCTGCGTGGATCGGCTCTCTGCCGCCGACGCGCACGGGCCAGTGGAGGCGGACATCTTCCGCCGCGGCAAGCGCACGATGGCGCTCGACCTCAAGCAACCGAGCGCCCTGCAAGCCGTGCTGCAACTCATCGACTCGGCCGACGTCGTCGTCGAGGGCTTTCGTCCCGGCGTCATGGAGCGATTGGGTCTTGGGCCTGACGTGTGCCTGTCGCGCAATCCCCGGCTGGTTTACGGCCGGATGACAGGCTGGGGCCAATCCGGTCCGATGGCTGCCGCCGCTGGCCATGACATCAATTACATCGCGCTTTCGGGGGCTTTGCACGCGATCGGTACGACTGAGCAGCCAATCGCGCCATTGAACCTGGTGGGCGATTTCGGCGGGGGCGGCATGCTGCTGGCCGTGGGCGTGCTTTCCGCGGTCCTCAGCGCGCGGGCTACCGGGAAGGGCCAGGTGGTCGACGCCGCGATGACCGACGGCTCCGCATTATTGATGACCATGATTTATGGCTGGAAGGCTGCGGGTCAGTGGGTCGATCGTCGCGGCGTGAATATGCTCGACGGCGGAGCGCATTTCTATGGCACCTATCAGTGCTCGGATGGCAAGTGGATCGCCGTAGGCTCAATCGAACCGCAGTTCTATGCGCTATTGATCGAAAAGGCCGGCTTGCAGGGCGTCGATCTTGCCGCCCAGCGTGAAGCCGCCGCCTGGCCGCAGATGCGTGCGCGCCTGGCCGAGGTGTTCGCCCGGCGTACGCGCGCCCAATGGTGCGAGCTGATGGAAGGATCCGATGTGTGCTTTTCGCCTGTCCTGACCATGACGGAGGCGCCCCATCATCCCCACAACGCGGCCCGCCAGACGTTTGTCGAGGTGCAGGGCGTGACGCAGCCTGCGCCGGCACCGCGCTTTAGCGAAACGCCCGCATCGATCGACGCGCCCCCGGCGCGCGCCGGCGCGCACACCGTCGATATCCTCCGTTCGATCGGGATGGGTGATGACACCATTGAGGCCATGCGAAGCACGCGCGCGATCGCGTAATTTCGCGCAGAAGGCCCAGGCCTGGCAGGCTGATGGTGGCACGGGCCAGGTTCGCCGGCGACATTTGTACATTTGCCAGGAGTTCTGAATATGTCCGACGATGCAATGCAGGCGTTTCGCGACAGCGCACGGTGAGCTTGCGCCCGGAGCGGGATGTGCGCATACCGGTCATTGCCGTGGTCGGCAGGCCCGGTAGCGGCAAGACGCGCTGGCTCAATCGCTTGCTCAGCGTCCCGCAAATGCGCGATACGGTCGTGGTGCACGGCGGCGGAACAGCCCCGGGCGCGATGCCGCTTGCGCATGCACGCAGCATTGTCGTGGCGGGAACGGATCCAGATCCCGATCCCGATCCCGCCAGAGGGTGCCTTTGCTGCGGAATGCGCAGCGGTGTGGGCGACGCGCTTCGGGATCTGTTCCTCAAGGCGCTGTCGCGGCGGGTGCCGCCGGTGAGACGGGTGATGATCGAGTCCGGTGCACCCGATAGCGCTGCCATCAGGTTCACGCTCAGGCATGCGCCGTTTCTCGGGCAGCGCTACGCGCTCGCGGTCAGCCTGCTCCTGATCGACGCGCGGGATGTGCTGGCCAACCCGCAGGGCGGTGCGTTGCAGACTGGGGCACGGATGGCAGATTGCGTGCTGTTGTCCCACGGGGATCTGATGCAGGACGCGGATTTCGGCCGGGCGCTGGCAGCGGTCCGTGCCTGGGTGCCGGACAAACTTGTGCTGCCTGCGGATTGCGGGGTTGAAGCGTTGGCTGCTGTTGGGCTACACTAGGGCACTGTTGCAGGTCTGCGTTGTAGCCGGGTTGCCAACATTTAGATAAAACCGCTTAGATGTAACCGGCAAACGACCTGTGGTTCGCCGTACTCTGGCAACTGTCGCGTTAGGTGTCGCATTAGGCGCGCAGTTCGGCTTGGGATTGCAGATGCGGCCCCGATGTTTGCCGCTGAGCCCACTATCCATTGATTTGACTGACCCACGTCGGTTCGTTGCGTCGCTTTGCGCATGCTGGTGCCCATTGACTTGTGGGCTGCCGCGCAGCGGAATCAATGGTTGCGCGACTTGGCGACTAAAGAATGGAAACTGGGGCTCAAAAACAAAACTGGCCGAGCGCCAGAAGCGATCGACCAGTTGTGTTTGGTTGCGGGGGCAGGATTTGAACCTACGACCTTCGGGTTATGAGCCCGACGAGCTGCCAGACTGCTCCACCCCGCGTCTGAAGAAATGAAGTATAGCGGATCTTGAGGATCGGCACAAGTTGCCCACAAGAATTGAAGGATTAGAAACATACATGGATGATCAGGAAGCCACCCTGGTGCTGGAGGCAGCGCTGCTCTGCGCCGCTACGCCGATGCCGCTTGCCGAACTGCGTCGGCTCTTTGACGACGAAACATTTACCGATGGGCGCGTGAAGCAATTGCTTGAGCAATTACAGCAGTCGTGGAGCACGCGCAGCCTGGAGCTGGTGCAACTGGCCTCGGGCTGGCGATTCCAGAGTAACGCCGGCATGCAGCGGTTCCTTGAGCGGCTCAGCCCGGAGCGGGTGCCCAAGTATTCGCGTGCAGTCATGGAGACGCTCGCGATCATCGCGTGGCGCCAGCCCGTGACGCGCGGCGACATCGAGGATATCCGGGGCGTGACCGTTTCGTCGCAAATCGTCAAGACGCTTGAGGATCGCGGATGGATCGAAGTGATCGGCCATCGTGACGGCCCAGGCCGCCCGGGGTTGCTGGGCACGACGAGGCAGTTCCTCGACGATCTTGGCCTGCGCGCACTGGACGAACTGCCGGCGCTTGCCTTGCTGGATGTCGCGGGCACGACGACGGATGCCTTGCCACCTGTCCTCGCGCAGGGCGCCCTGGGACATCAGGAATCAAACGACGGGCAGGTAGAGCTTGAGGTAGGCGCTCCGGCGGCACTGATCGAACCGACGCTTGAAATTGAAGTCGTCGGCGTCGTTGAAGCTGAAATCGAAGTTGAAGTTGAAGTTGAAGTCGAAATCGAAATCGAAATCGAAGTAGATGCCGAAGTAGAAGCCGAAATTGAAGCGGAAATTGAAGCGGAAATTGAAGCGGAAATTGAAGCGGAAATTGAAGCCGAAATAGAAGCAGAAATAGAAGCCGAAATAGAAGCCGAAGCCGAAGCCGAAGCCGAAGCCGAAGCCGAAGCCGAAGCGCCTGAGGCGTCCCTGTTGCCTGAGGGCCTCGAAACCGATATCGAGTCGGAGCGGGTTGAAACTGCCGAGGTTTGCGTCGCGTCAGATTCGGATGAATTACCCGCCGCCGCACAGGAAGCGCTTGACGCGCAGGCCCTGAATATGGACGAGACCGAGTTTGAGGCCACCGAGCCTGGCCCGGAAACGATCCCTTCAGAGCCCGGCCTGACCGCACCAGATACAGATATAAAACCGGAGTCCAAGTGACCAATCCCAGCACCGAAAGCAACACCCCGCAATCCGACTTCGCGCAAGAGCCCGCAGTGGAATCCCAGCCTGCAGCACCAGGCGCTGCGCAACAGGACGGCGCTGCGCCGCGACCGCGCGGGCGCAAGCTGCGTACGCCGTTTCGCCGTCGGCGCAGTGAATCCGCGCCTGCCGAAGCACAGGGTGACGCGGCACCCGTCGACCCGGGGAGCGATGTGCCTCTCGAGCCGATGGATGAGGCCGCCAGTGCCGCCGCCGAGCAGGATGCTGCACAGGCGCTTGCGTACCTCGGCGTCGCTGATCGCAGCGAGCAGCGCCTGGGCAAGTACCTCAACAGCGATCTGTTGATGCCCAAACTGCATAAGGTGCTCGCCGACGCGGGCATCGGCTCGCGTCGCGAGATGGAGGAGTTGATCCTCGCCGGTCGCGTGTCGGTCAACGGCGAACCGGCGCATATCGGGCAGCGGGTCGGCGCAAACGACGTAGTGCGTGTGAATGGAAAGCCGATTGCCCGATTGAATACGCGCAAACCGCCGCGCGTCATCCTCTACCACAAGCCCTCGGGCGAGATCGTCAGTCATGATGATCCTGGTGGACGCGCCAATGTGTTCTCACGCTTGCCGAAGCTCAAGATCGGAAAGTGGCTGTCGATCGGTCGCCTTGACCTCAACACGGAAGGATTGCTGATCCTCACGACGTCAGGGGATCTGTCCAACCGCCTGTTGCATCCTCGCTATGGCAATGAGCGCGAATACGCGGTTCGCGTTCTCGGGGAACTCGGCCCGGAGCAGCGCCAGGCGTTGCTCGACGGTGTCTTGCTCGAGGACGGCCCGGCCAGTTTTGGCATGATCGAATACCTGGGCGGCGAGGGCAGCAACCGCTGGTATCGCATTACGCTCAACGAAGGACGCAACCGCGAGGTGCGCCGCATGTTCGAATCGGTTGGATTGACGATCAGCCGACTGATTCGCACCCGGTTCGGAGATATTGTCCTGCCGACCAACCTGAGGCGTGGACGCTGGGAGGAACTTGATCCCAAACTGGTTTCGGCCCTGATGGTGCAGGTTGGTCTGCTGCGCGACGAGGAGGAGGGCCTCGGAGGTCGCTCGCGCGAGCAGCGTCAGCCCGATTCTCATGACAGCGCGTTGCCGCCGGGCTTTGGCACGATGGAGCGCAATGGTTCGCACGGTGCGCGGGCGGCGGGGGTCAGAGGCAAGGTGCGTGGTGGCTTGCGCAGCCAGCCCGCGTCGCCTTACCCGGTCTCCGGCGAGACGCAACCGACGATACTCACCGTGGGCGGGGGCTACGCCAACGGGCATCCAGGCGGCGCGGCGCGCGGCAACGGCAACGGCAACGGCCGGGGTCGTCCGGGGCCGGGCAAGCCGGCGGGCCAGGGCGGGCAGGGCGGCCAAGGCGGCCAAGG
>CAITPF010000381.1 GCA_903894155.1 uncultured beta proteobacterium
TAAGTTCGGACGCCCGTGGTTCAAAGGCCAACGGTCGGGGATTCCCGGCCGTTTGCTTTCAGAGTGCCAATCGATATCGCTAGGTTCATCCCTTGAGAATGGCTCTCACGGGAAAAATCTAATCCGGATATAAAAAATCACCTAGTCATCCATGTACGACCACTTCGTGTCGGGATCCAGGGGGTAGACCGGCCGGTTGACCTTGCTGAACGGGAATTTTGAGTAATCGGAGCCCGTGACGCCGCCGCCGTCGCATTCGATCACGGCGCGCGATATTGGCGCGAACACCGGGCGGCAGTACATGCGTGACTTCAGCACCAGGAACCGGTGCGCGCGCGGGTCGATGCCGATATGCGTAAAAATGCCGAGATCCCAGTGCTCCTGAGGTGTTTCGGTGACGATGATCTTGGCCTGGGGCATGTCGAGCAGCACCGTGCGGCCCATGCGGACGCGCTGGCCGGTGTAGGTCGGCCCGCTGATGACATACTCGCCGTCGGTGATCTGGCCGACCTTGCCGGTCAGACTGCGTGGATTCGGGGTGATGCCAAGCTGGATGAGGGGGACTTTGTCGCCAATCGGCAGTGTGACGGTGGCGCCCACGCCCGCCCTGATCATCAGGTCGACGGCTTCCGGATCGCAGATCGGTCCTACCACCACATCCTGCAAGCCCTGTTTCAAGACTTCATGCACGACGTTCATGTCGTCGCAGGTGCCGCCGGACATGCAGTTGTCGCCGTGATCGAGCAGCAATACCGGGCCGCGGCCGGGCTTTTCGGCCGCCAGTTTGGCTCGGGCGACCGAACGCTCGAGCGGCTCGCTCTGGTACACGAACCCCTCGCGGTTGTCCCAGACGAAGCCGGCGATGAGGTCGGCGAGCTCGCGCGCAGAGACCGGGTCGTCGTTGCTGATGGCAATCACGGTCAGGCAGGGGGCGGGGATATCGGCAAGCGAAAACCCCGACAGCACGGATGCGGCCAATAGCCCCAGATCCTGGGCAGCGTGGGACATCTCGACAGCATCGTGCATCGGGCCGATATCGGTTCGACTGCACAGCGTGTGCACCATGAGCGGCAATCGACGCCAGGCCATGACAGGCTTGATCTTGCCCGCGACTGTGTCGAGCAACAGGCGGCCCGCATGGGCGCCCGTCTCGTACATGTCGACATGGGGGTAGGTCTTGAAGCCGACAACGATGGTGGCGTTATCCATCAGCTTGCGGGTGACCTTCCCGTGAAGATCCAGGGCGACGGCGATGGGGGCCTCGGGCAGAACTTTGCGTAGCGCCTCGAGCAGATCGCCTTCGCCGTCATCGGTGTTCTCGGCGACCATTGCACCGTGCAGGTCGAGCATGACGGCATCGCACCCGGGGGCCGCCGCGAGGATCGCGTCGCGCAGGTGGGTGTAGGCGTGTGCGTCGACTTTGCCGCTCGGGTTTGCGGTTGCGCTGACGGCGACGACGATCTCATGGCCTGCCTTTTCGGCGGCATCGATATAGGCGCCAAGCGCCGTGCGCGAGCCCTTGGCAGCGCGATAGGCGTCTTCACCATAGAGCGGGCCTTCGTCGCCGAACGACGCAAGCGGGGTCTCAACCGGCGAAAAAGTGTTGGTTTCGTGATTGAGGCGGGCCATCAGTATTTTCATGCTGGTCAGCAACCTGCCTGTTTGAGCATGGCGTGCAGCAGCACATTGCAGCCTGCTTCCAGGTGATCGGGTCTGGCGTCCTCAATCTCGTTGTGGCTGATGCCATCCTTGCATGGCACGAAAATCATGGCGGTAGGCGCGACGCGGGCCATGTAGACGGCATCGTGCCCGGCGCCGCTGACGACGTTCATTTCGGTGAGCCCGAGCTCGCGGGCGCTGGCCCGCACGGCCTGGACCAGGGGCTCTGCAAATGCCTGCGGGGCGAAGTAAACCACCTGGCGGATATCGACCTCGACGCGGTATTTGGCGGCCACGCGGGTGGCAGTGGCACGCAACGCGGCATCCATTGCTGAAAGCGTAGCGTCGTCGTCCGCCCGGAAATCGACGGACATCTTCACCGTGCCGGGGATGACGTTGCGGGAATTCGGGTAGACGTCGAGCATGCCGACCGTGCCGCGCGCATTCGGCGCGTGGTCGAGCGCGATCTCATTGACGGCCTGGACAAGTGCGGAAGAAGCCAGGAGCGCGTCTTTGCGCAACTGCATCGGCGTCGGGCCTGCATGCGCTTCGGCGCCCGTGATGACAACATCGAACCAGCGCTGGCCAAGGGCGCCGGTGACCACGCCAATAGTGGTGTCGTTTGCCTCGAGCACAGGGCCCTGTTCGATATGGGCCTCAAAATAGGCGCCGAAGGATTTCGGGCTGACGGCGTCCGTGCCGGCGTAGCCGATGCTGCGCAGGGCTTCGCCCACGGTAATCCCGTCGCGGTCTTGCTGGGCGAGGATGAAATCGGTCGCGAACTCGCCAATGAAGGCGCCTGAACCCATCATGACCGGGACGAAACGCGATCCTTCTTCATTTGTCCAGACGGCCACCTCGATCGGCGCCTGCGTGCGGATTTGCGCGTCGTTCAGGGTGCGCACGACTTCGAGGCCCGCGAGCACACCGTAGTTGCCGTCGAACTTGCCGCCAGTGGGCTGAGTATCAATGTGGCTACCGGTGACGATGGCGGGCAGGGTGTCGTCCAGGCCAGCGCGGCGCGCGAACAGGTTGCCGACGGCGTCAATGCGGACTGTGCATCCAGCGGCACGCGCCTGGGCAACGAAGAAATCGCGGCCCTGGCGGTCGAGCTCGGTGAGTGCGAGGCGGCAGACGCCGCCCTTGGGTGTCGCGCCGATCGCGGCCAGACGCATCAGCGAATCCCAGAGGCGCTGCCCGTTGATGCGCAGTGAGTTGACGAGCGGTTCGGCGACGACGGGCGCGGGCATTCAGGTTCTCCATTCAGAATCCCTGCTAGTTTAATCCCTGCAGCGCGCTGGCGGGTAGCAAATGCATCGTCCCGTGTTCTACCGGGCCGCCGATTCGGGACGCGCCGCTTCGACCGATGATAGACTGCCACGATCTCTGGCTTCGGTCGCGGCACGCAGCCGAACGGAGCTCGGCTCCGCACAGCGCAACGCCGCGGCGGCGCAACCCGCCATCTCACTGAGAGTCACCCGATGAAGCTCGACGCAATTTCCCACCGTGCCCGCAGTGCCAAGATTGTCGCGACCCTGGGGCCCGCCAGCAGCGACCCGGCCACGATCCGCAGGCTATTTGAAGCGGGAGTCGACGTTTTTCGGTTGAATTTCAGCCACGGAACCCATGCGGATCACCGGGCCCGCTACGACGCCATCCGCCAGATCGAGGCCGATGTGGGTCGCCCGATCGGCATCCTGATGGATTTGCAGGGGCCGAAGTTACGCCTGGGCAAGATCGTCGGGGGGCGGATGGACCTGGCCATCGGGCAGCGCTTGCGGCTTGACCTCAATCCCGCAGCCGGCGAGCACGGCCGCGTGCCGTTGCTGCACCCGGAAATCTTCGCGGCGATCGAACCCGGTCAGGACCTCCTGATCGACGACGGCAAGGTCCGCCTGCGGGTGCTTTCCTGCGGAAAGGATTTTGCCGAAGTGCAGGCACTCAATGCCGGTGCCATCGCCGATCGCAAGGGCGTGAACGTGCCGGGCGCGATCCTGCCACTGTCGCCGCTGACCGAAAAGGATCGCGAAGATCTCGCATTTGGCTTGTCGATCGGCGTTGACTGGGTCGCGCTCTCGTTCGTTCAGCGCCCGGACGATGTCGCCGAGCTCAAGCAACTGGTGGGCGGACGTGCCTGGGTCATGGCCAAGCTCGAAAAGCCCTCCGCAATCGATTCACTCGAGGCGATCATCGCGGCCGCCGACGGCGTCATGGTCGCGCGCGGCGATCTGGGGGTAGAGCTCCCCCCGGAAGAGGTCCCTGTTCTGCAAAAACGCATCGTGCGCATGAGCCGCGAATCGGGCAAGCCGGTGATCGTCGCCACCCAGATGCTCGAGTCGATGATCTCGTCGCCCGTGCCCACGCGCGCCGAGGTGAGCGACGTGGCCACGGCGGTGTACGACGGCGTGGATGCCGTGATGCTGTCGGCGGAATCGGCTTCGGGTACCTACCCAATTGAGGCCGTGGCGATGATGGATCGCATCCTGCAGGCGACCGAGCGTGATCCGTTGCAGCGCGAAACGATGGATGCGGTGCACTCCCGGCGCTACAGCGATGCGCGCGATGCCATTTCGGCTGCGATTCGCACGGTAGCCGAGACGCTGCCGGTTGCAGCAACAGTGGCCTATACGTCGTCCGGGGCAACGACGCTGCGCGTGGCGCACGAGCGGCCGCGCGCACCGATTCTCAGCCTGAGCCCGGTGCTTGCGACGGCGCGTCGCCTGACGCTCGTGTGGGGAGTGCATTCGACCCAGGCGCCCGATGTCGAGAACACCGAGCAACTGGTGGAAAACTCCACCGCAGCGGCGCGCAAGAACAGCTTTGGCACACCGGGGCAGGCGCTGCTCATCATTGCCGGCACGCCGTTTGGCGTATCCGGTTCGACGAACCTGCTGCGCATCGCCTGGATTGGCGACGTGCCGGATGTCAGCTGAGCGCCTGCGACCGGGTGCGCGGTAGCAACCGCGATGCGTGGTTAAAACCGATTCGCACGGTGGAAGCCGATTTGCGTGGTTAAGACCGATTTGCCTGGTTAAGACCGATTTGCGTGGCTAAAACCGATTCGCACGGTGGAGGCCGATTTGCGTGGTTAAGACCGATTAGCACGATGGAAACCGTCGGCCACGGCAGGGCGTATTTCAGCGCTCCAGCAGCCTGCGCAGCGCTTCGCTTAACCCGTGATTGGGTTTGCGCGGCGGCGGTGCGAGGCTCGATGCCTGCGGTGGCCGGGCGCCCAGTTTGACCAATGATTCGGCGTGTCGGATCGCGCACGAGACGCCGTCGATCACGGGCACGGGAATTTCGGATTCGATGGTGCGTGCCAGTCCGGCAAGCGGTGCGCCGGCGATGATGAGCACATCGGCGCGATCTTGCTCGATAGCCTGCATGCACAGCGCCTTGAGTGCCTGGGCGTGATGCTCCTGCACGGCACCGATATCGCGAAGGGTTTGGTCCAGCGTCCGGATGCTGGCCAATCTGCTGGCCAGTCCATAGGACGCTACGGTCTCTTCATACCAGGCGGCAATGCGCTTTGAAATCGCGATGATCGAGAAGCGCTGCCCCAGCGCGCAGGCGGTGAGCACCGCCGACTCCGTAAGGCCAACCACCGGGATGTCGAGGACTTCACGCATGGCGAGCAGGCCGGGATCGCCGAACGCTGCAATGACCAGGGCGTCGTGCCCGCCGGCGTGGGCGCCCGCAAGTTCGGCGACCGCCATCGCGCCGATCATGGCCTCAAAGCGTGTCTCGATATAGGCGACGCCGAACGTTGCGGTTTGCATGGTGATCTGCGTTTCGGCCGAGGCCACGCGCCGCGCTTCGGCAGCGATCAGCGCGCTGACCGATTCGGAGATGTTGGGGTTGATGACGAGCAGTTTCATTGCGTGATCCGTTAAGTGACGTGATCCGTTAAGTGACGCGATCCGTTAAGTGACGCGATCCGTTAGGTTGCGCGATCCGTTGAACTGTACGATCCGTTGATCCACACGATCCGTTGAACTGCACGATTCGCTAAGTTACACGATGCGCCACGCTGCACGATCCAGTTACTTGCTGGGCAGCAGCGTCGGTGCGCCGCATTGCAGGAACCGGCCCCGCCCGGCACGCGGGTGGAACTGCTTGCCATCCCAGACCACTTCGCCGCCGGCGATCGTCATGCCGGGCCAGGCGCCGAGCGTGATGCCTTCGTAGGGCGTGTAATCGGTATTGTGATGAAGGATCGCGTTGGTGATCTCGACATCGCGCTCATCCCAGATGACCAGGTCGGCATCGGCGCCAATGGCTACGGTGCCTTTGCGCGGATGCAGGCCGTAGGCGCGCGCGGCGTTGGTGGACGTGAGCTCGACGAATTTGTTGACGGTGATGCGGCCCTTGAGCACGCCTTCCGAGTAGAGCAGCGGCATGCGGGTTTCGAGGCCCGGGATGCCGTTGGGAATGTAGGGGAACGTGACTTCGTTGCCATCCGGGTGCTTGCCGTCGGTGCCGCCGTAGTTAAACGGCGCGTGGTCCGATGAAAACACCGTGAACAGGCCCTCGGTCAGCGCGTTCCAGATGACGGCCTGGTTGCCCTTGTCGCGCGGAGGGGGGCTGCAGACGCATTTGGCGCCCAGGTAGGAGTCGCCCGTGCCGAGATTTTCCGCCGAAAGGAAAAGGTACTGCGGGCAGGTTTCGGCAAAGATGTTCAGGCCGTGCGCGCGCGCCCAGCGGATCTGCTCGACCGCCTCGCGACCCGAAACGTGGACGATCAGGATCGGCACGTCGACGAGCTCGGCCAGCGCGATCGCCCGATGCGTGGCTTCGCGCTCGACAAGCATCGGCCGCGCGTGCCCGTGAAAGCGCGGCGCTGTCTTGCCGGCAGCTTGCAGCCGCTTGGTCAGCCAGTCGATGCAGTCGGCGTTTTCGGCATGCACCATGACCAGCGCGCCATGGCTGCGCGCGACATCCAGCACATCGAGCACCTCGCCATCGTCGAGCTTGAGGTCGTCGTACGTCATGTAGATCTTGAACGACGTGTGGCCCTTGGCAATCAGTTCGGGAAGTTCACGGGCGAGCACGTCGGGCGTGGGGTCGGACACGATCAGGTGGAATGCGTAGTCGACATGCGCGCGCCCATCGGCGCGCCGGTGGTAATCGTCGACAGCCGCCTGCAGCGACTGGCCCTTGGCCTGCGCGGCAAACGGGATCACAGTGGTGGTGCCGCCGCACGCGGCCGAGCGTGTGCCGGTGTCGAAATTATCTGCCATCTTCGCGGGAGGCGGCATCGGCTGATCCAGATGGCAATGACCATCGACGCCGCCGGGGGTCACCGTGCGGCCAGCCGCGTCGATCTCCGACTTGCCGGCGGCGATATCCAGCCCAAGCTGGACGATGATGCCAGCCTTGATGCCGATGTCGGCATGAAACGTATCGGCCGCAGTGGCGACGCGCGCGTTGCGGATCACGAGGTCGAAAGCGGGTTCTGACATCTTCAGAGCTCCTGGAATAAGCTGCCCCAGCCGTGGATGCGTCGGGTATCGACGCCGCACTGTCGCAGCGCCTTCCACGTCACGGTGGCAATGGTGTCGTAAATCGGGATGCCCAGCTCGGCCTCGAGCTCAGCGGCGAGCGGCGCGCCCGCGAGGTTGGTGCAATAGATCGCAATGGCGTCAGGCTTTTGGCGCGCGACGGCACGGCACATCTCGCGCAACTGGTTCGCGGTGACTTCGGAAAAACTGTAGTTGTCGCGAATCCCCAAGTGCGCTTCGCCCCCGCTCGCAATGCCGATCGCTTCGTAGTTCGCCACGATGCGCGCCTGCACATCGTCGGTATAGGGCGAGACGATACCCAGACGTCGCACGCCCGTGCGCTGCAGGATCTCGTTGAGCGCCAGGATCGACGTGCAGGCGGGTACACCCGTGCGCTCGGTGATCAGGCGGCAAAGGAGCTCGTCGGTTTGGAAACCCCGCCATCCCGCTGAAGTGCCGCTCCAGCCAATGCTCTGGACTTTGGCGTGGGACAGGAGCTCGGCGGCCGCGAGCGGGGCAGAGGCATCGAACTGCGCGAGCGCCTGATCCGACAGCGCGATCTCGGTCACCTTGAAGCGCCCGAAATGCACGCTGGCCTCGGGGATATCCGCGATGAGCCGCGTGGTGACGGGCTCCAGGATCGTATTGGATGAGGGCGTCAGCACGCCGAGAAGGACGCGGCTGGGCGCGCTGCCCGTTGGGGCGTTGCTTGGCGGGGAGTTCATCGGGGTGTTCAATCGGGCGTGTTCAATGAGGCTTGTTCAACAGGACAGTGACGTTCGATTCTGGCGCAGCGTTCGGGGGATTCGGATCGGCCTTCGATTGCGGAGCCAGCCGAGTGTTCAAACGCGCTTTTAGCTTGCATCACACCCAGGGATCTTAGGACAGCGCGGTCGATTCCGCCATCAGGTTCCGCAATCAGATTACGCAATCAGATTACGCCATCGGGCCGGCCTCCTGGCGCGCCAGTTGCGCCTCCTCACGGATCAGCTCCAGCACATGGCGCTTGATCTCGTTAAAGGCTTGCGTCGTGGTATCGCGCGGGCGCTCCAGGTGGATATCGATGCTCTCGCGAATGCGCCCCGGGCGGTGCGTCATGACCACCACGCGACTGCCGAGGATGAGCGCCTCGTCGACGCTGTGCGTGACGAACACGATGGTGCTGCTGTAGCGTTGCCAGATCGAGACAAGCTCTTCCTGCATGTCGAGCTTGGTCTGCGCATCGAGCGCTGCGAAGGGCTCATCCATCAGGATCACGGCGGGGTTTTGAAGAAGGGCGCGCGCGATGCCCACGCGCTGGGCCATGCCGCCGGACAGCTCACCGGGGAAGTGGTTCTCAAAGCCAGTGAGCTTGACCGCATCGATGAAGGGCTGCGCAGCCTCGCGGCGGGCGGCCTTGCTGTGGCCGGCGAGTTTCAGGGCAAACGCGACGTTGTCCCACACCGGCAGCCATGGCATCAGGTTCGGTTGCTGGAACACCATGCCGCGATCGGCGCCCGGCCCGAGAATCGGTTTGCCGCCCACGCGGACAACGCCGGAGGTGGGCTTTTCAAAGCCCGCGATCATGTTGAGCAGCGTTGATTTGCCGCAGCCGCTGGGGCCCAGCAGGCAGACAAGTTCCATCTTCGGAACCGCGAGCGTGATGTCGTCGATCGCCAGCATATCCTGGCCGCGCTGCGGGTCGCGGAAGACCTTGACGATGTCGTTGAGTTCGATGAATGACATGGGTTAGGCCCTCGCGCCCTGGACTGTGCCCGAGTGCTGCCAGCGCAGCAAGCGGTTCATGATGGCCTTGACGATCAAGTCGGTGAGGTAGCCGAGCAGCCCAATGCTGATCATGCTTGCGATCACCAGGTCGTAGCGCAGGAAATAATAAGAGTCCCACAGCGCGTAGCCCAAGCCGCTCTTGACCGCGACCATTTCGGCGGTCACCGTCAGCATCCACGCGCTACCCACGCCGATGCGCAGCCCCGCGAAGATGCTCGGCAGGGCGGCCGGCACGACCACAAAGCGCAGCAACTGGCTTTCGCGCGCGCCGGCCATGGCGGCGGCACGCAGCAGGTCGCGATTCACGGTTTTGACGCCATGGATCGTGTTCATCAGAATCGGGAAGAACGCGCCCAGAAACACCAGAAATATCGCAGGCTTGTTGGCAATGCCAAACCAAATGATCGCAAGCGGAATCCACGACACCGGTGGAATCGGGCGCAGCATCTGCAGCGTCGGTTCGATCATCCGCTCAGCCCAGCGCCACCAGCCGATCGCCACCCCCAGCGTGATGGCAAGCGCTGCTGCGATTACGTAGCCGGTGAACACCCGGGTGCTGCTCGCCAGCGCATCGCTCAGCCACCGCCCCGAGATATCCTGGGCCGATTCGTCGAACCCGAAGATCCAGTCGCCCCACGTCATGAAGACGCGCGAAGGCGCTGGCAGAAGCGCTGGCGGCAGGTAGCCGATACGCGCGAGGAACTCCCAGATCAGGAGCAGCAGCACGGGCACGGCGAACCGGCCCCGCTGCGCCCATGCGCGTGCGAGGGGATTGGACATTGTCGTCGCCCCGATCAGTAGCCGAGCTCTTGGGGTGTCTTGCCAGTGATCGACACCAGAAAGCTGTAATCCATGTTCTTGGTGATGTCGGCGCTGACGTCACGCGAGATGTACTTGAGCTCCTTCATCATGTCGGCGATCGCAAGCGTCGCACCGCGGTACATGTTGTAGTCGGGGTAGGCGTTCTTGAGCGCCTCGGTGGCGACGCCGCGATCCAGGCCCGTGCCCTTGACGATGCTGTCGACCCAGCCGACCTTGTCCTTGTTAAGCATGTCGACGAGCGTCACGACTGCGGCGACGGTCTGGCGCACGGCCTCGGGCTTTTCCTTGATGATGTCCGAGCGGGTCACGATCAGGTTGGTCAGTTTGCCGGCGGCCTGGTTATACGGGAAGTTGAAGTGCTTGCCCACGCCGCTCAGGCGGATCTGCGAGGCGAACGGCTCGACCGTGCCGATAAGCTCGACCTCGCCGCGCTGCAGCGCTGCCTGGTGATCCGCCGGGTTGGGGATGTTGACGAACTGCACGTCCTTCGTCGGGTTGATGCCGTTCTTGAGCAACTCGCCGCGCATATGCAGATCCTGCGCGTTGCCGCGCGAGGCGGCGATCCGGAAGGTCTTGCCTTGCGCCTTGAATTCGGCGATCAGTTTCTTCAGGCCATCCCAATCGTTGGCCGAGAGCGGGGTCGCCGCGGCGACGAGCAATTCGGATCCGCCGTTGACCTGGCCCGAAATCGCCACCAGATCCATGCCCTTGTCGAGACCCGTGACGAAGTGCAGATAAGTCACCTGGGCAATGTCCACGCTCTTGGAGACCAGCGCCGTGAGTGCGTCGTTACCCGAGACGAAGTTGATCGCCTCGATATCGACACCCTTGGCCAGACCCGGCACCAGCGCCATCGAAAGGCAGTGCGCGCACTTGGCATAGGCCATCTTGATTTTGGGCGCTGCCTGGGCCGAGGCCTGTAGCGGCATCATGAGGGCGAACACGAATGCGGTCAGGGCCGCAAGGCGGGCCCACAACGGGTGGATGAACGAGGACGAGCGGGCCATTAGTGACTCCAGGGCGAACGGTTGTCGGTGCGAATTCTGGCTGCCGAAAAGGTGGCAGTCAGTCTTCCAGACGCAAATTCCGTGCCATGAAATACCTGAAGGCGATCATGGTGCGCAGGCGCGGGGTTCGGCGAACCATCCGTGGGCATGTAGGAGGGGCGGCGCCGGAGTTTTGCCCGATTTTGGTGCGCGCGGCGCGAGGGCGCACCGAACTGGTGCGAAAACTAAGCCGCCATCGGCGCCGACTGGACGCACATGGGGTGCAATTTGAATCGCTGCTGTGCCTGCCAGATATCGTAGGCGCTTTGCTGCGCCAGCCAGGCTTGTGCTGAGCCACCCCGCTCGATGCCAAGCCATGCTTCAAGACGTAGCGACATTTCGGGAGAAATTCCCGCATGGCCGTTGAGCAAACGAGATAGTGCGACACGCGAAACACCGAGTTGCAGCGCGGCTTGAGTGATGCTGAGCCCAAGGGCAGGCAAGACATCGTCGCGCAGGGTAAGCCCCGCATGCGGCGGATTGTGCATTTTCACCATTTTGTTTTCCTTCTTAGTGGTAGTCCTGATAGTCAACCAACACGGCGTCTGTCCCGTCGAATGTGAATGTCATTCGCCAATTTCCGTTCACGGTAACGGAGTAGTGGCCGATTAAGTCTCCAACAAGCCCATGCATCCCCCAACCGGGGATGTTCATTCCGGACGAGTTCGAGACGACGTCAAGACGAGCCAATTGTCTCGCTAGGCGAGGCGCGTGCGCCGGATTGATGCCTGCTTTTGAACCGGACTCGAAAAATGATTTCAGCCCTTTATGCCTGAACGATTTGATCATTCAGCATTGTATCGTGTAACTATACAGATTACATCAGATTTGGGTGCGCAGTAACAGCTTTTACAGAAGGCTAAACCTCAGCGCTATCGTGCCGCCTGCCCCAGTACCTGCTGAATCAGCTCCTCAAGCTGCGCCGCAGGGAGGGCGCCTGAGACCCGCCCGAGTTCCTGCGTGCCGCCGAAGACGGCGAGCGTCGGGATCGAGCGGATATTGAATCTGGCACCCAAATCCTGATTGGCCTCGGTATCCACCTTGGCGAAGACGAGTTGCCCGCCGTGCTTTTGCGCTGCGGCGGCGAATGTGGGCGCGAACGACCGGCAGGGCGCGCACCAGGGCGCCCAGAAGTCGATGATGACCGGGACTTTGGCCTGACCCATCAGCGCGGCGAGGCCCGTGGAATCGACCGCGTGCACGCCGGTGAAAAGGGGCTGGCCGCAGGCGCCGCAGGTCGGGCCGTCGCCGATGCGCTCATCCGGGAACCGGTTTGCTTTCTGGCAGTGGGGGCAGTTCAATTGCATGATGGGCTCCTGTCGGGCAAACTGCCGACACGCGACCTGCGCTTGGCAGGACAAAAAAACTTTATTGACGAGACAATCGAAAACCTGTTGGTCATGCACTACATGGCTGCGCAATGCCGCTTTTTCAAGTGCATCGGCCGTTTACGCTAAAGGAAGAATCCATGGATCTGAGCCGTTTCCCCCGCCGCCGCTACTCCCAGGGCCCTTCGCCCCTTGAGTTCCTGCCGAACTTCACGCGAGCGCTCGGCGGGCCGCGAGTCTGGATCAAGCGCGACGATATGCTGGGCCTGGCGCCTGGCGGAAACAAGACGCGCAAGCTTGAGTTTCTGGTGGGCGATGCGCTCGCCAAGGGCGCGGATACCCTGATTACCTGCGGCGCACCACAATCCAACCACTGCCGCATCACGCTGTCGGCCGCGGTCAAGGAAGGCCTGAAGTGCCGGTTTGTCATCGAGGAGCGCATACCCGGCAGCTACAAGGTGGACGCCACCGGCAACAATTTCATGTTTCGGCTGATGGGCGTGGAGTCGATCACGGTGGTGCCGGCCGGCAGCAACATGGCCGAGGCGATGGAAAAGGCCGCCGACGAAGTCCGCGCGCTGGGCCGCAAGCCCTATATCGTGCCGGGCGGCGGGTCGAACGCGATCGGCGGGCTGGGCTACGTGGATTGCGCGCAGGAGCTCCAGCAGCAACTGGGCGAAATGGGTCTGGGAATTGATCACGTGGTGGTCGGTTCGGGCAGCTCGGGTACCCATGGCGGGCTGGTGGCCGGGTTCCTGGGCAACAACATCCGCATTCCGATCGTTGGCATCGGCGTCAGCCGCGATCCTTCCGATCAGGATCCCCTGGTGCTCAAGGAAGCCCAGGCAACGCTGGATTTGCTGGGCGTCGATCTCAAGGTGCCCCGCGAAGCCGTCGTCAGCCACGGCGACTGGTGGCGCCCGAAGTATTCGGTGCCCAACCCGGCAATGATCGAGGCGGTGCAGATGCTCGCCCGCACCGAGGCGATCCTGCTGGATCCCGTTTACACGGGCAAGATCATGGCGGGGCTGATCGGGCTGTCGCGCAAGGGCTATTTCAAGCCCACGGACAACGTGCTCTTCCTCCACACGGGCGGCGCGACCGCGCTGCATGCTTACGAATCGGTGTTGCTGGGCGATCCCCAGGCCGCGGCCTGAGTCCTGCTACAACACATACAACATATACAACACATAAAACACAAGACGAGGGGACACATCATGGGTGAATTCGGTCGTCGCCGGCTGCTGGCAAGCGGCGCCGCAGCGGTGCTTACGCTTGCGCTGCTTCCGGCATGCGCAACGGCGCAGCAAGCACAGTCGGGCGCCGGTTCGGGAGCCAGTAGCGCTTCGCCATCTGCTGCTGGAGCAGGCGCGGGAGCCGCGACGTTCCCCACGCGCCCCATCCGCATTCTGGTGCCGTTTACCGCGGGCAGCGGTTCGGATGTCTATGCGCGATTTTTCGGCAAGAAGCTCTCCGAGATTCTCGGCCAGCCCGTGATCGTTGAAAACAAGCCTGGCGCCGGGGGTGCGCTGTCGGTGCAGGCCATGCTGGCGGATCCGCCGGATGGATACACGATGATCCTGGGCAGCAATTCGCCCATGGCGGTCAACGTGGTCACCGAAAGGAAGCTCGCCTATGACCCGGTCAAGGATGTTCGGCCGGTGTCGGGCATGACGCGGTCGATGGCCGTGATCATGGTGCCGCCGAATTCGCCGATGAAGTCGCTGCCAGATCTCGTGGCGCGCGGCAAGACGCCCCCGCCGTTGAATTCGGGAACGTATTCGCCAGGCTACCAGCTGGCGGTCGCGCAGTTCACGGCACCTGCGGGCGTGAAACTGCAGAACGTCATGTACAAGGGGCTCTCGCAGGCCCTGACGGACGTCATGGGCGGCCAGGTCGACATGGCCGTGGCCGACGGCACCGGATCGACGACGTTGGCAGCCCAGGGCAAGGTGCGGGCGATCGCGGTGACAGGCGACAGCCGGCATCCCGAATTGCCCAATGTGCCCACGCTCAAGGAAAGCGGCTATCCGGAAGCCGTGCATTACAGCTGGACGGCGTTCTGGGTTCCGGCCAAGACGCCGGATGCCGTGGTCAAGGTGCTCGCCGACGCAATGCAGAAGGCGCTTGCCCAGCCTGACGCCAAGGAGTTCGTCGTGAAGACCGGCGCCGAACTGATGCCCTTTGGTCCCGAGCAAATGCGCACCTTCCAGCTTGCCGAGATCGAGCGCTTTCGCAAGGCCGCGCAGGCCAGCGACTTCAAGCCCGAAGACTGAGCCGCAGCAACCGCGCAGGCAAGGGCGCGGCGGCAGCACAGCACAGCGACAGAAGGGCATAGCCGCACAACGACATAACCGCATAACGGCAGAACGGCAGAACGGCAGAACGGCATAACAGCACGACGGCGTAACCGCACAACGGCGTAACCGCACAACGGCATCACCTCACAATCGCGTGTCCGCACATCGCGAGCAAGCAAAGGATTCATCAGCAATGAAACTGGGATTGATCGGCCTTGGGAACATGGGCTTTCACTTCGGCACGCGCCTGGCCGCAGCCGGGTTGAATCCGGTAGTCTTTGACGTCAACCCGCAGGCGCTTGCGCGCGTGGCAGGCAACGGCGCCCGGGCAGCCGCCAGCGCGCGCGCGCTGGCCGACGAGGCGGATACGGTGCTGCTGTGCCTGCCGATGCCCGCGATCGTGCAGTCGGTAGCGGCCGACATCATCCAGGGCAGCGCCGTGCGCACGATCGTCGATCTGTCGACGACCGGCCCCTCGGTGACCGAAGAACTTGCCGCGCAGGCGGCAGCGCGCGGCATCCGGTGGGTGACGGGGCCCGTGAGCGGGGGCACGACCGGCGCCGAAAAGGGCACGCTGACCATGATGGTCTCGGGCGACGAAGCGGCTTATTTGTCGGCCAAGCCTGCGCTGGACGTGCTCGCGAAGAACATCCATTACCTCGGGGCGGCACCGGGCCTGGGGCAGACGATGAAGATCGTCAACAACACGTTGTGCGCGGTGTCGATCGTGGCGGCGTGCGAAACGCTGGTCTTCGGCGCCAAGGCCGGACTGGATCCGAAACAGATGCTGGAGGTCATCAATACCTCGAGCGGCCGATCGTTCGCGACCCAGGAGAAGGTGCCGCAATGCATCCTGAACCGGAGTTTCCCGATGCGCTTCACGACCGATCTGCTGCACAAGGACATCAAGCTGTGCATGGAGGAAGCCGAGAAGCTCGGCGTGCCAATGACAGTAAGCCCGGCCGCGCGTCAGTTTCTGGCCTTCGCCATCAGCCAGGGCGACGGGCCCCGAGACTACGCACACATCATTCGTCACATCGAGCAATGGTCAGGCGCCGAGTTCGGGGCTGCGCCGGCCAAGGAATGATACAGTTTGTAACTTAAACGCTTAAGCGCGGTTGCAGGCGACGGCAAGCCTGCTGAGGCTTTTGCGCGCCATAGCGAGTGCCATGAGGAAACTATCTTGAAGTTGCACAAAATCTTTGCCCTTGCGGCGCTCGGGTCCCTGCTTTGGGCAGGCCTTGCCAGTGGTCAGGCCACGGCGCCGGATAACAAGCCTGCGGCCGCGGCCGCCGCGCCTGCTGCTGTGCCGGCCCCATCCACCCGGCAGGTCGAGCGCCCCAAACTTGGCGATGCACTGTTCGAGCCGATGATCGGCCAGATGGGCAAGGATGTCATCTGGGTGCCGACCGAGGATAGCCTCGCACAGCGTCTGCTTGAGTCAGCGCGGGTCAAGTCGACCGACGTGGTCTACGACCTCGGCGCGGGAGACGGCAAGATCGCGATCATGGCGGCCAAAAAGTTCGGCGCCAATGCCGTGGGCATCGAGTACAAGGCCGAGATGGCCGATCTGGCGCGCCGCAACGTCCAGCGCGCGGGCGTCGAGGACAAAGTCAAGATCATCCGTGGGGATATATTTGTCGAAGATTTTTCCAAAGCGACGGTGGTCACCCTGTACCTGCTCCCCGACCTGAACCTGAAGCTGCGCCCGACGCTGTTGAAAATGTTGCCGGGCACGCGCATCGTGTCCAACTCGTTCAACATGGGTGATTGGGAGCCTGACGAGATCATCATGGCCGGGGGCGAGCACGGGTACCGGTGGGTGGTACCGGCGTGGGTGGCGGGCAGCTGGGATGTCAAGGGCATCGAAGGCGCGAGGAAATCCGAACTCAGCCTCGCGCAGAGCTATCAGCAGGTCGGCGGCACGCTCACCATCGACGGCAAGTCGCAGCCGATCCTCAGCCCGCGCCTGGACGGCATCCGCCTGACCTTCCGCTATCTGGATCACGCCAGCGCGCAGCGCGTGTTCGACGTCAATGTGCTTGGCGACAACATGTCGGGCAACGTAATGGAAAACGTGCCGATCTTCCCCGTCAGTGCGCGGCGGATGTAACGTGGCCACGACACGATGAGCAACCACGCGCCCAATACTGCTCAGACTGCAGCGCACCTTGCCGAGCCAACCCGCAGCCTGAGCCCGGTCGGTGCGGTCGCGATCATTGTCGGCATCGTGATCGGGGCAGGGATCTTCAAGACGCCGTCACTTGTCGCGGGAGTCACGGGCGACGCGGGCTGGATGATCGTGGCCTGGGTGCTTGGCGGGGTGATCTCGCTGGCGGGTGCGCTCTGCTATGCGGAACTCGCCACCACCTATCCGCACGCCGGGGGCGACTATCACTTCCTGGGCCGGGCCTTCGGGCGTCAGGTCGCTTTTCTTTATGCCTGGGCGAAGGCGACCGTGATCAACACGGGTTCGATTGCGTTGCTCGCGTTCGTGTTTGGCGATTACCTCTCCAAGGTCATCGACCTGGGGCCGCATTCGAGTGCGATCTGGGCCGTGAGCATCGTCGTGGTGCTGACTGCGGTCAACATCATCGGGATCAACGCGGCCGCCTGGGTGCAAACCCTGCTGACGATTGTCGAGGTGAGCGGGCTGATCTGCGTGGGCGTGGCGGGGGTCGTGCTCTCGGGCAGCGCGCCGGTGACGACCACGGCATTCACCTCGACGCCGAGTCTGGGCATGTTCGGCCTTGCCATGGTGTTCGTGTTGCTGACCTATGGCGGCTGGAACGAGGCCGCGTTCATCTCAGCCGAAGTGCGTGGCGGCAAGCGCGCGATCGTGCCGGTCATCGTGATCAGCATCCTGACCATCACGGTCATCTATGTGTTTGTCAACATTGCGATCCTTGCCGGCATGGGGATGCAGGGGCTCACCGACAGCAAGGCCATTGCGGCCGACCTGATGGGCAAGGCGTTCGGCCCCTGGGGCGAGAAGGCGCTGGGAATCTTCGTCGCGGTCTCGGCGCTCACGAGCATCAATGCCACCATGATCGTCGGGGCGCGCACCAACTTCGCGCTGGGCCGTGACTGGCCCGCGCTCAGGTTCATGGGCCACTGGCACGCGGGCCGGGGATCGCCGATTCGGGCATACCTGATCCAGTCGGTCTTGAGTCTGGCGCTGGTGGGCCTTGGGATCTGGCAGACGGATGGCTTTGAGGTGATGGTCGAATTCACTGCGCCCGTGTTCTGGATCTTTTTGTTCCTCGTCGGCATGTCGCTGTTCGTGATGCGCGTGCGCGACCCGAATGCAGAACGCCCCTTCCGTGTGCCGTTATACCCGTTGACCCCGGCGGTGTTCTGCGTGACCTGCGCCTATCTGGCGTACTCGAGCATCACCTACGCGGCGAGCAAGAATGCGGTGCATATCTCGCTGCTGGTCATGGCCGTCGGAGTGGTGGCACTATTGCTGACACACCGGGTTAAGCCTTCGAAGCCCGCCTGAACACACCTTTCGTTTAAGGAGTCCATCATGTCACGATTCAAAAAAGCGCTGGCCGTATCCTTGCTGGCAATCGGCGCAATCGCCACGCCCTGCGTGCAGGCAGGCGGCACGCTGTCGATCGCTGCCTCGGCGGGCGACCCGGGAAGCTGGGATCCCATCGACACGTTCCTGGTCACCTGGGGCGGCGTGGGCAGCCAGATTTTTGATGGCCTGACGATGCGCACGGCGGATATGAAACTTGTGCCGGGCCTGGCGACCTCCTGGGAAAGCCTCGACAAGGACACCCGCATCCGCTTCAAGCTTCGCCAGGGCGTGAAGTTCCACAACGGCGAGCCGTTCGACGCCAACGCGGTGAAGTTCACCTTCGATCGCCTGCTCGGGCCGGAGGGTGCGAAGGGCCCACAGCAGTCGAACTACAACGCGATCAAGGAAGTCGTTGTCGTCGACCCCAGCACGGTCGATTTCATCATGCAGCGCCCGGATCCAGTGCTGTTGACCAAGCTCGCGGGCTACGGCGCAATGATCGTGCCGCCGAAGTACATCGCGGAGAAGGGCGACGACTTCTTCAACGCGAACCCGGTGGGCACGGGTCCCTTCAAACTTGCTGAGTACAAGCCCAAGGTCAGTCTGACGCTTGCGCGCAACGCCGATTACTGGGATGGCGCACCCAAGCTCGACGGCGTCGTCTACCGCTTCATCGCAGAGCCCGCCACGCAGGTTGCCGAACTGCAGGCCGGGCGGCTGGATATCGCCACGACGATTCCGCTCTCGATGCTGCCGGTGGTGGCCAACGACCCCAAGCTGCGCACGGCCAGCATCAATGGGCCGACCACGCTGGCGCTGCGCTTTAACACGCGCGACGGTATCACCAAGGATGCCAACGTGCGCCGTGCGCTGGTGATGGCGGTCGATCGCGACGCGATCGTCAAGCAGATTCTCGGCGGCAACGCCGAGCCCGTGGCAAGCTTTCAGGGAAAACTGTCCTTTGGCTTCGATCCGGATCTCAAACCGCGGCCGTTTGACGTCGCACAGGCCAAGACGCTCTTGCAGCAGGCAGGCGTGAAGCCGGGCACTGCAGTCCAGATCGACTTCCGTGGCCCGGATTCGAACTTCCGCGAAGTGGTGCAGGCGGTGGCCGGCTACTTCCAGGCCGTTGGCCTCAAGCCCAACCTCAAGGGCTACGAGACGAGCGTGCTGCTTAACGACATCATCCCCAGCGGCAAGACAGGCGAGATGTGGCAGAACCAGTGGGGCGGGTGGACGTTTGACTACGACAACACGGCCTACGCCATGTACCACAGCGGACAGCGCTGGAACCCGTACGACAGCGATCCGAATCTGGATAAGTTGCTCGACGCGCAGCGCAACACCTACGACCAGGCCGAGCGCCAGCGCTTGCTGCGCGAGGCCGCGCGGTACGTGGCCGACCAGGCGCTCGAAATCCCGCTCTACAGCCTGAATACGATTTATGGGATCAACAAGCGGGTCAAGAACCTGACCTTGCCGGCCGACGGCAGGTTCCGCTTCGTCAACGAGACGATCGAATGACGCGGGCTGGGTCGACTGATTCTGCGGGGATCTAAGCGTGGCCGGATTCCTGCTGCGGCGCATTGCGCAGTCGGTGTTCGTGGTGCTGGTGGTGACGCTGCTCGTGTCCTGGGCGGTGCGACTCACCGGCGACCCGACCCTGATGCTCGTGCAGGGGGCCGGCAGCGTCACCGAGCAGGATCTGGAGAACATTCGCAAGGCGCTCGGGCTTAACCAGCCCTTCGCCATGCAGTACCTGGATTTCATGCGGGGGATGGTGTCGGGCAACTTCGGGCGAAGTTTCCTGGGCGGCACACCCGTGTCGCGTCTGGTGGCCGATGCGTTGCCCGCAACCCTCGCCCTGACGTTTGCCTCGCTTGCCATCTCGCTCGCGGTCTCGATCCCGCTGGGCATCCATGCGGCGGTGCATCGCGGGGGATGGTCGGATCAGCTGATCCGTGTGGTGTCCCTGGTGGGCCTTTCCTTCCCGAATTTCTGGCTGGCGATCATGCTGGTCTTGCTGTTCTCGATCATGATTCCGGTGTTTCCGCCTTCGGGCATGGATGGCCCCGCGAGTCTGGTGCTGCCCGCGGTCACGATGGGCGTGATTTTGTCGGCGGCCAACGTTCGCCTGGTGCGCACGGCGATGCTCGAGACGCTCTCGGCCCAGTACATCATGGTGGCGCGCAGCAAGGGTCTGGCCGAGCGCGTCGTGCTGTACAAGCACGCCCTGCGCAATTGCGCGATCCCGCTGATCACCTACGTTGGCCTGCAGTTCGGCGGGCTGATCGGTGGCATTGTCGTGGTCGAGAAAGTTTTTAACTGGCCGGGCCTGGGCACGCTGGCCTTCGACGCGATCTCGGGCCGCGACTACCCGGTATTGCAGGCGGCCGTCACGGTGCTGGCGCTGCTGATCGTCACGGTGAATCTGGTGATCGACATTGCCTACGGTGTGGTCGATCCGCGGGTGAGGGCGGGATCGTGAGCGCGCATTCCGGATCGGGTGGCCAACCCGCCAGCCCGGCTTTCGGCGCAGCACCCGCGATGCAATCTGCGCAAGCGGCGCAAACTACACAAACGGCACAAACGGCACAAGCGGCACAAGCGGCACAAGCGGCACAAGCGGCACAAGCGGCACAAGCGGCACAAGCGGCACAAACGGCACAAACGGCACAAACGACACAAACGGCACAAACGACACAAACGACACAAACGACACAAACGACACAAACGACACAAACGACACGCGGCATCGCGCAGCCGCAGCACCCACCGCCGCAGCCGCCGCAGCCGTCGCCGTCGCCGTCGCGTCGGCGTATTCCGTTTGAGCTGTGGCTGGGCACCTTGTTGTTCGGCGTACTCGCGCTGGCGGTGGCTTGCTCCGGGTGGCTGTTCCCGGATGGCGGCGAGGCCATGGATCTTGGCGCACGGCTATTGCCGCCGTTTCGCAGTTGGGCCCATCCGCTGGGCACCGATCCGCTTGGCCGCGACGTGCTGGCGCGCATCGTCGTCGGTGGCAGGATTTCGCTTGCAATCGGCATCTTGTCGGTGCTGGGCGCTGTGGTGCTGGGCACGCTGATCGGGCTGGTTGCAGGCTACTACCGCGGTTTTGCCGAAATGTTCCTGATGCGCTGCGCGGATGTGCAACTCGCGCTGCCGTTTATCCTCATCGCCATTACCTTTATATCGATTCTGGGCGGGGGCCTCGCCAACATCATTTTCTTCATGGTGATTTCGCAATGGGTGCAGTACGCACGCCTGGTGCGCGGGCAGGTGATGGCGCTGCGCGATCGCGAATTCGTCCAGGCCGCCCATGCGATCGGGGTGAGCGACACGGCGATCATCATGCGCCATATGTTGCCGCACCTGAGCGGCCCGGTCGTCGTGCTGATGACGCTGAATGTCGCGAACAATATCCTGCTCGAAAGCAGCCTCACTTTTCTCGGGCTTGGCGTCAATCCGCTTACGCCTAGCTGGGGCGGCATGCTGGCCGACGGGCGTAATTATCTGCAGACGGCGTGGTGGGTCAGCGTGTTTCCAGGCCTGGCGATCATGTGCTGCGTGCTGGGTCTGAACCTGCTCGGGGACTGGCTGCGCGATCGGCTCGATCCCACTTTTTCCGGAGGGCACTGATGCGAATGTTTAGGTGGTGTCCATGCGGCCGGCCCACTGCCGGTTTGGCGATGCTTGCGCAAATTCACTGACATGGCAGAGACAATATTCAGCGCGCAGTTCGAGCCCGCGTCGCTCAGGATCCTGAAGGATCCGCGCATAGCGCTTTGGGCCGGCCTTTCGGTCGAGGTGTGGCTATTCGAAGACCGCGCGGCGCGCGGCCTGCTGGCGTCGCGCCTTGCAAAAGTGGGTGCGCGTGCGCGCGTATGCAGCGCCTACAAGCCGTTGTTGCACTATTTCCTTGAGCGCGCGGCGTTGTCCGGGATGCGGGACGTGATCGTCGAGTACCCGTGCCATCCGCAGGCGGTCGCAACCCGATTCCTGTCGGAAGCCTATCCGCTGGCCGAGCTCGCGGCGCAGGGTACGCCCTGGCGCTGGGCGGCGTTGGAGGCGAGCACCGAATTGCCTTGTTATCGCGTCACCTGGGTCGATGACCGTGGCGAGCTGCATTTCGATGAGGTGCTTGCCCCGAATGCCCTGCGTGCCGACCACCTTGGCCGCACATGCCTTGTGCCCAGCGGCTACCTGCGGGTGACCGATCCGCGTTCAGACCGCATTCTTGTCGATGAAATCATCGAGACCGAGGTCGAGGCGCTTTTCCGGGCGACGATGGTCGCGATCGGCGAGCAAACCTGGGGCAGGCAAGAGCCCTATTTCGAGCGACTCGAGATCAGGGCCGACGTTCCGGGCACCGAACTTTATCGCGACGACGGGCAACTGATCTCCAGCACGCTTGAAGCCCTTCATGAGGATCTGTATTTTTCGGCGCTTGAGTTCTTCCAGCACCACAGCGGTCGCCCGCCAGGCGATCGCGGCTTGCAGCCCGGTCAGATCGTGCCCGACGTGCGCCAGGCCAGCCCGGGCAACCCGGCTTCGGTGTGCGTGGTGCTCCATGCGGCCGGAACGCTTCTGCCTACGCTCGCCACGCTTGCGGAGGCGGACGCGGCAAGCTTGCTTGCGGACGACCTGCTGGTGAATGCGAGGACGGCAAGCATGCTTGCGGACGACCTGCTGGTGAATGCGAGGACGGCAAGCATGCCTGCGGATGACCTGCTGGTGAATGCGAAGACGGCAAGCATGCCTGCGGATGATCTGCTGGTGAATGCGAAGACGGCAAGCATGCCCCTGGATGACCTGCTGGTGAACGCGCGGCTGGCCAGCGCGCTATCCAGCACCCCGGGAGCGAACACGATGCAAGCGTCGGGCGCGTCGGGCGCGCCGATCGCCCTGGCCGATGTCACGCAGCCTGTTGCCGCATCCCGGGTACGCGAGGAGATTCGGGCGATTGCCGGCGACCCTTTCGCGTTTGAGTCGCGGCAGGGACGGATGCTGGCGGGTCTTGTGCGCTCGGGCACGTTACCCCCTGTTGTGGTGACGGGCGGTCAGCATGCCAACGAGGCATCGGGTGTCGTGGGCGCGCTGCGCGGCGCGGCGTGGCTGGCAATGCAGCCGGGCGCGCATTTTGCGTGTGTCCCGCTCGAGAACCCCGATGGCTATGCGCTCTTTGCCGAATACCGGGCGATCCACCCGCAACACATGCACCATGCGGCGCGCTACACGGGCCTGGGCGACGATCTCGAATATCGCGAACACGAGCCCTGGTACGAGCGGGCAGGGCGCATGCACGCGCTGGCCGTCACCGGGGCGCAACTGCACTTGAGCCTGCACGGTTATCCGGCGCACGAATGGACGCGACCGTTCACGGGCTACCTGCCGCGCGGGTTCGAACTGTGGAGCGTGCCAAAAGGCTACTTCCTGATCCTGCGCTACAAGCCGGGCTGGAAGGACATCGCCGAGCAGTTTCTGGGCGAATTAACGGCGGGGCTGTCGACGATGCCAGGGCTAGTCGATTTCAACGCACGGCAGTTGCGCAGTTATGAAGCGCACGCGGGCGAGCTTCCCTTTGAGGTGCGGCACGGGATCGCGTGCATGGTGTCGCAGAACGATCGCCAGACGCCGGGCGTGGTGCTGGTGACGGAGTTTCCGGACGAAACCATCGCGGGCGAAGCGTTTGTGTTTGCACATGAGGTGCAGACGCACACGGTGCGTACGGCGGCGACCATCTGGTGGGACCTGATGCGCCGCGAGCGTGCGGCCCCGCCCCAGCCGCAGACGATCTAGGCGATCCGGGCGATCCGGGCGATCCAGATGATCCAGGTGATCCAGATGATCCAGATGATCCAGATGATCCAGGTGATCCAGATGATCCAGATGATCCAGATGATCCAGATGATCCAGATGATCCAGATGATCCAGATGATCCAGATGATCCAGACGATCCAGACGATCCAGACGATCCAGACGATCTAGTCGAGCACGCAGCAGGACGCGCTAGACGACGGCGCCAAGAACCGCGAGCGCTGCTGCGTAGCTGGGGGCGCCATCGCACAGGTAAACGACGACGTCGTCGGGATCCATGTTTTCCAGGACCCGGACGACCTGATCCTCGATGTCCTCATCGGCGCCGACGCCGCCCACGTGAACCTGCGCGCCGCTCTCGAACGCGCTGGGGGGGACGAGATCCTCGACGACGTGAAGATCCTGCGGTTCGATCACGACGTAAGCCTGCACCGACAGATCGCCCGCCACAACGGCGAGCAGCACGCCGCTCTTGACTGTCTGGATCACCTGGCTACTGATCATCAGATCCATGGATGGCCTCGTGGTGGTTTGCGAGAGCCGGCGAGTCTGGTCGCAGAACGCCTGCCTGCCCCCGGGTGGTTTGCGGGTCGTATTATTTTCGGGGCTGCGCTGCTGGCCTGGCCGCATCGGCACGGATTTCCTCAAGCGCGGGCATGAGCGCATCGAGCAACTGGCTGATCTCGGCGCACATCAGGGTGATGTCCCCGTCGAATTTTTCGGCGGCATCGGCCGCACCCTGCGATTCTGGAGAATCAAGGATATCAAGGGCGGCGACGCGTTTGATGTCGAGGTTTTCAGTCAGCACGAACGACACGCGGTTGTTGAAGGTGAGCGCAAGGCGCGTGCACTGCTTGCCGCCCTGAACGTGCTTCTTGATGTCGTCGATATCGAGCGTGTGCTTCACATACCGGACCACGGCCGCCTTGTCGCCGCCGGCGCGCAATTCGGCATCCTGGTCGACGGTGAAGTTGGCAGGAGGCTCGGCGCTGAGGATCCATTCGGTCATGGCCGTGGCCGGGCTGACGTTGACCTGAACCGGGAGCATGGGGAAGGGATGGAGCACGCGCCCCAGGGCGGAGATGACCTCTTCGACCTTGGATGCGGACGCGGTATCGACGATGACCCAATGGTTGACCGGATCGATCCACAGGCGGGTATCGCGCTGCAGGCTGAACGCACGCGGCAGGAGGGATTCGGTGACCTCTTCCTTGAGATCACGCATTTGCTTGCGACCGGGCTTGAAACCCTGCTGATCTTCGAGCTCCACCGCGCGGACCTTGACGAACTGGTTGATGACGGAGGCGGGCAGGAGCTTCTTTTCAGTACGAAAGGCGCACAGGATCTGGCGGCCGACGGCATAGGCGAGGCGCAGGTCGCCCTCGCGCGGCGGGACCCAGCCCGACGACATGGGCGCTGCGGCACCAGCAGAAACAAAGGCTTCTTTAGCTAGTAGTGCGTCGAGCTGATCGGCGGAGGTCTTCCAGTCACCGGAAAGACGGAATAGTTTGAGATTCTTGAACCACATGGGATGCCCGCGACAAAGAGATCGATTCTAGCCCACTGCGGTGGGGCGGCGACCACCCCGGTGGCTAATGCGATCCTGTCATGCCGTCAAAGCAGGTGCGCTCGACGTATCCGACGATTTCGTCGTCGGTAAAGGCCCCGCCGTTCTTGAGAAAGTCGGAAACCGGATCGCAGGAGCGGGCATAAATGGTGTAGAGGATGACTTCCCCGGGCAGATCCGGGGATAAGTCGCGGGTTTCCTGCGCGAGCAGGATCCATCCACCAAGCAGCTCCGTGAGTTCTGAAACGCGCTCGGCATAGGGGGCGTAGCCGATCAGCGCGTGCTGGATGGTCGATCGCGTCGAGGGCAACGAGGGCATGGACCCCGCCAGGTGCGTCGTGACCGCCCAGCGCATGACCGCCTTGAGCCGCTGGATCGGAGATAGGCCTTTGTCCAGGTCATGGGCAACGGCAAGCGTGTCGTCGATCAGGCGGGTCATGGATGCCGCCGCGAGTTCTTCCTTGGACTCGAAGTGCTTGTAAAGACTTGCTTTCGAGATGCCGACCTCGGACGCGACCTCGTCCATCGTCATGAGATCAAATCCCTTGAGCGATAGCAGCCGGTTGACGGCATCGAGGATCGCGTCCTCACGAAACCTGAGCTGTTGTTGTTTGAATGACAGCTTTCTTTGTACGGCTGAAGGCATGAAGATTGACCTTGCAGGATTGATTTCTTGACCTTGTCGGCTGATTAATGTCTAATCAGTGCAGAAAGTATACCGTTTAGTTACTTTTTATACCACTAGGTTAAAAAATGCAGCTTCGAGGTCATGTTGAGCAGGTTCCCGGGCCCACCGGCGCGACTGCCATCGGGGTTGGCGCCGGGGAGTTTCGCCGGAATCTGTCCGGGCCGCTGCCCGCTGTCCTGATGGCCGATTTCGCCCTGGACTGGAAGGTCTGCGGCTCAGGCGTGCTGACCTGGAGCGTGTTTCGCCTTTATCGCGCCACGCTTCATGCGCCCGGTGTTTTTGATGCGGATCGCCCCTTTGCGATTGACCTGAGCTACTTGCGGCGCATCCCGGCCGATCAGATTGTTGAGCGAACGATCGACGAAATCAGGCGCCTGCGCACGCCGGATCACGAAGCGCTCACGCGCTGGCAGGGCGCTCTCTCTGCGTTGATTCCCGATGTGTCGCTCGGCAGTCGGCTCATCGGGGTGTTCGAGCCTGGCCGAGGCGTGTCGTTTTACTCCGATGCGCAGCGGCTGGGCGAAGTCTGCGACCCGAAGTTTGCCGAAGCGTTCGCCGCGATCTGGCTTGATCCCCAAGCGCGCAGCCCGGCGTTGCGCGCGGCGCTTCTCGGCGAGGCACACGCCCAATGATGCGCGCTTCGCATCCCGCAGCAGCCGCCCCTGCGACGCCCGTACGACCGGGCGATCGCATCGCCGTCATCGGTGCGGGCATCGCAGGCCTTTCCGCGGCCTGGCTGTTGTCGCCGAACCATCGCGTCACGTTGTTCGAATCGGCAGCCTACTTCGGTGGGCATGCCAACACGGTCGATGTCACGATTGGTAGCGTCACGCACCCGGTCGATACAGGATTCCTCGTCTTCAACGAAATCACCTATCCCAATCTGGTCCGGCTTTTTGCCACGCTGCAGGTCGAGGTCTACGCAAGCGACATGTCGTTTTCCGTTTCGATCGAACGCCCCGATATCGAGTGGTCCGGAACCAGCCTTTCCACGGTGTTCGCGCAGACGCGCAATCTCGCGCGCCCTGCGTTCTGGCGCATGATCATCGACATCGTGCGCTTTAACCGCAATGCGCCGCGCTACCTCGAAGAGGCACGTGCCAAACCCTGCACGCTTGGTGAATTGCTCGATGCCGAGCGTTATGGCGTTGCGGTGCGTGACTGGTATTTGCTGCCGATGGCCGCGGCAATCTGGTCTTCCTCGGTTGAAAGCATTCTCGACTTCCCGGCCGAAACCTTCCTGGCGTTCTGCATCAACCATCGCCTGCTGCAGATCGAAAACCGGCCGCAGTGGAAGACGGTGCACGGCGGCAGCCGATCCTATGTGGAAGCGATGGTTGCGTCGATCGGTGATGCCCGCAGGTCGTGTCCGGTATTCCAGGTTCGCCGTACGCAGGATGGTGTGCAGATCACGTCGCGCAGTGGTATCGAGACGTTCGACCACGTGGTGATGGCATGCCATCCGCCGACGACATTACGGATTCTGGATGCAACCGCAGCCGAGACCGATGTCTTGCGCCGCTTCAAGTACCAGGCCAATCTGGCGGTCCTGCATGCCGACGCGGCCTTGCTGCCGCGGCGCGAAAGCGTCTGGGCCGCCTGGAACTACATGTCCGCGACGACCACGGGTCGGCATCGGCCGGTGTCGGTCAGCTATCTGCTCAATGAATTGCAGGCGTTACCGTTTCGTACGCCGCTTGTGCTGACGCTCAACCCGCATCGCGCGCCGCATCGCTCGAGCGTGATCGGGCGGTTCAATTACGAACACCCCGTGCTTGATTCAGAAGCGACGGCCGCCCAGCCGTTGATCCCCACGATCCAGGGGGGCGATCGGGCCTGGTTCTGTGGCGCCTGGGGCGGCTATGGTTTCCATGAAGATGGCCTGAAATCCTCTCTGCGCATGGCACGTGCCATGGGTGTCACCCCACCGTGGAAAGCGGTCTATGACTGAAGCCGCGATCCAGTTGTGCGCCGGTCGCGTCGCGCACGCGCGTATGCGCCCGTTCGTTCACCGGTTCGTCTATCGGGTGTTCTGCCTGCGGTTGCGCGTGGATCAGCCCAGCGCGCTGATCGCGTTCAATAGCTGGCTGTTCGGCGTGGATCGCGCGCGCCCTGTCAGCTTCATGTCGAGCGACCATGGCGCACGCGACGGCGGTGACCTGATCGCATGGCTGCGCGGCACGGTGCAATCCGCCGGCCTCGGGATGCCGGACGGCGCGGTCTGGCTCCAGTGCTTTCCCCGGCTCTTTGGCTATGTATTCAATCCCGTGAGCTTCTGGTATTTGCACGACGCGCAGGGCGCTGTGCGGATACTGGTCGCTGAAGTGAATAATACGTTTGGTCAGCGGCATCAGTATGTGCTGTGCTCGCCCGACGGGGGGCCGATTCGCGAGGGCGCTGCTCTCGCATGCGCAAAGGCATTCCACGTTTCACCGTTCTGCGCGGTGAGCGGTCAGTATGTGTTTCAGGTTGATGCCCGCGTGCAGTCGCACCGCGTTTCGCTCGACTATTTCGATCCCGCGGAGGATCCCGAGCCGCTACTGCGCACGGCGATCATCGTGCACCCCGTCACATTGACCACGCGAGGCCTGCTGCGCGAGCTCGCGCGCGCGCCGCTCATGACGCTGGGTGTGATTGCGCGCATCCACTGGCAGGCGTTGCGACTCTGGCGCAAGGGCGCCACTTATCATCCGATTCCCCCGCTGTCCAAGGACGAAGTGTCTTCTAACGCGAAGGTCAACCCATGAGTTTGAACGAGTATCGCCTGTTTGCCTGGTCCAATGGCTTGCCCTGGGTCGCGCGAATGTTTCTGACCGCGCTTGATCACATCTCGCATGGGTCGCTCAAGCTGATTGATCCTGCCGGCGTCGCGTTGCACCTCGGTCGCCGTGCAGAGCAGCCCCATGCGACGCTCACGATCCACGACTGGCGCGCCGCCGGGGTCATCCTGCGACGCGGTGATATCGGGTTCGCCGAATGCCTGGAGCGCGGCTGGGTGGATACGCCCGACATGCTGGCGCTCTTTACGCTGGCGCTGCGCAACGAGGGCGTGACACGCGTGGTCGACGGGCGCTGGTGGGCGCTGCTGGCGCGCCGCTTTTCGCATTGGGTGCTGCGCGACAACAGCCGCCGTGGAAGCCGTCGCAACATTCTCAGCCACTACGATCTGGGTAATGCGTTCTACAGCCTCTGGCTCGATCCAACGATGTCGTATTCCGCCGCGTTGTTCGAGGGGGATCAGGCCCGCGATCTCGAGGCCGCGCAGCAGGCAAAGTACGACCGGATCCTGGACGAACTTGGCGCGAGGCCTGGGCAGACCATCCTTGAGGTGGGGTGCGGCTGGGGTGGCTTCGCCGAGCGCGCGGCGCGACGCGGCTTGTCGGTCGTGGGGATCACGCTGTCGGATGCGCAACTTGCCTGGAGCAAGCGCCGTATCGACGACGCGGGGCTTTCCGACCGGGTCGAGCTGCGTTTGCAGGATTACCGCGATGTCACCGGGCAGTTCGATCATATCGTTTCAATCGAAATGTTCGAAGCCGTGGGCTTGCTGCACTGGACCGGATACTTCCGCATGCTCGCTCGCTGCCTGCGACCCGGCGGGCGGATTGTCGTGCAGTCGATCGATATCCCGGATGCGCACTTCGAGGCGTATCGCAACGGCACGGACTTCATCCAGCAGTACATCTTTCCGGGCGGAATGCTGCCGAGCCCGACGCGGTTCCAGGCCGAATGCCACATGGCGGGATTGCGCTGCGTGACGACAAAATCGATGGGCATCGACTACGCGGAAACGATGCAGCGCTGGTCGCAGGCGTTCGAGCGCAATTTGGCCGCGGTTCGCGCGCAGGGGTTTGACGAACGGTTTATCCGCATCTGGCGCATGTACCTCGCCTATTGCGAGGCAGGGTTCCGCGAGAGCCGCACGGATGTCAAACAGTGGACGATATGCGCGCGATCATAGCGTCGGCGCTTCTCGCGCTCTGCGTTTATGCGTCCGCCGGGGCCGCGACGCAGCCCTGGCTTGGGCAGATCCCGCAGGCGCAGCAGGTCGGGGAGGGCGTATTCAAGCGACTGGGCTGGTCCATCTACACGGCACGGCTGTGGGCGCCTGACGGCGTTTATTCGCCCGGCAAGCCTTTTGCCCTTTCGCTCACATACGAGTTTGACATCGCGCAGTCGCGCATCGTGCAGGCATCGATCGACGAAATGGAGCGCCTTGGGGCGCCGGTGGCTGATCGCCCGCATTGGCGCGACGCGCTTCTTGCGGTGATCCGCGATGTCGGCAAAAGCCAAAGTCTCGCTGGCGTCTACATGCCGGGGCAAGGCGCGCTTTTCTACTACAACGATGTCCAGACTGGCCGCCTGGATGAGGAGCTCGCCCAGCACTTTTTTGGTATTTGGCTTGATCCGCGCACCAGCGATCCGGCGCTGCGCACCGCACTCCTCGGGGCGCCGCCGTGACACGGGGCGGGCTTGCTGCCTACGCGGCGCTGGGGTTGCCGCTGGCGATGGCGATGCTGCCGATCTACATGCTCTCGCCGAAGTTTTACGGCGACGCGCTGGGCGTTGATCTGGCAGCGCTTGGGGCCGTGCTGTTTCTCGTGCGCCTGATGGATACGGCACAGGATCCGCTGATCGGGCGACTCGTGGATTTCCTGCATCGCCGCAAGTCGGGCTGGACGGCGCTGATCCTGGCGGCTGCGGTCGGGTTGGCGGGCGGATTCCTGATGCTCTTTAACCCTCCTGCCTGGGGCGCGCAGGGGCTGCTTGCGTGGCTCGCCTTGTCGCTCGTGATCGTCTATACGGCGCACAGCCTGGCGAATGTCTGCTACCTGACCTGGGGAGCTCGCCTGACCGACGACCCGGTCGGCCGGACCCGCGTAACGGCCTGGCGAGAGGCGTTTGGCTTGGGCGGCGTTGTATTTGCGTCGGTGCTGCCCGCTGCATGGGCGTCGGCGGATGGGGCGCGCGCGGGCTATGCGCAGTTCGCCTGGGTATTCGTCGGCGTGCTTGCGGTGGGGCTCCTGGTTACGCTGTGGGGCGCTCCGCGGCCCGCGCCCGAAAAGGCCGATGCTCTGGAGCACTGGCGCGAGGCGCTGGCACCGGCAGCGATCCGGCGCCTGCTGTGGTTTTACCTGTTCAATGCGACGTCGGTTGCCGTGCCCGCGACGCTGGTGCTCTTCGTCATGGATGACGCGCTTGGCCTTCAGGCCAGCGCCGGGCTTTTCCTGGGGCTGTATTTTTTCGCGGGATTGGCGGCCTTGCCCGGATGGGTCGCACTATCGGACCGGATCGGCAAGGAACGCGCGTGGCTTGTGGGCGCCTTGCTCGCCTCGGGCGCGCTGCTCATGACGGCATCGGTGGGGCAGGGGGACGAGATGCGCTGGGCGATCGTATGCCTGCTTTCAGGCACGGCGCTTGGCGCTGATCTGGCGCTGCCGCCCGCGATGCTTGCCGATGCCATCGGGCCCGCGCACCGCAGGAGCACCGGATTGTATTTCGGCTTTTGGGCGCTGGTTGGCAAGCTTTCGCTCGCTCTGGCGGCCGGGCTCGCGCTACCTCTGGTGCGCCTGCTGGGCTATCAGCCCGGGGATGCATCGTCGGCTCACGCGCTGACCGAGGTCTATATTCTTTTGCCTGTCGCGCTCAAGGTTGCGGCGGGCGTCGCGTTGTGGCTGCATCAAGGGCCGCTCAAATTTACGCGCGCCGTGGCGCGCACCAAGGGGTTGTCATGACGATCAGAACCTGGTTCGCCGCTACGATGGCAGCGCTGCTGACCTCCTGCGGCAACGTCGATGTCGCGCGTTATGCCGACGAAAAGCCAGCGCTGGATCTTCCAGCGTTCTTCAACGGAACGATCGACGCCTGGGGCCTGTTCCAGAAGCGCAGCGGCGAAGTGGCGCGACGTTTTCACGTCGTGATCGAGGCCAGCTGGACTGACCCGGATACGGGCACGCTCGACGAGCGGTTCACCTACTCGGATGGCGAGCTGCAGCGTCGCGTCTGGACGCTGCGAAGGCAGGCCGACGGCACATGGCTGGGCACGGCTGACGACGTCGTGGGCGTAGCAACAGGAAAGGTTTCCGGCAACGCGTTGCACTGGACTTACGTGCTCCGACTGCCGGTTGACGGCAAGGAGTACGAGATGGCCTTCGATGACTGGATGTGGCAGTTGGACGATCGCTCGATGATGAACCGGTCCACGATGTCGAAGTTCGGGATCGAGTTTGGCGAGGTAACGCTATTTTTCCGCAAACGCGTTGCGGGTGAACCGCAATGATCTGTCGGCTCAACCCCCCGATTGCCGATTGGTCAGGGCGCCGCGTCTGGATCGTCGGCGCGTCGAGCGGGATCGGCGCGGCGCTCGCCGATGCGCTGCTCAATGCTGGTGCACGGGTTGCGATTTCCGCCCGCCGGCTCGATGCGCTTGAACAGGTCGCAGCCGGCCGTGCGACAGCGTGCGCCGTCGATTTCGACGCGACCGATCCAACGGCCTGGCCCCAGGCGTTCGCGCGTGTGCTGGAGGGCCTCGGAGGGCTTGATCTTGTCGTGCTGGGCGCCGCCCGCTACGAGCCGGCACACCCCTGGGATTTCGACATGGAAAAAGTCCAGGCGAGCTTTGAGCTGAACGTTGTCAGTGTCTACCGGGCGCTCACGGTCGTGGTGCCGCATCTGCTTGCGCAGGGAAGCGGCGGGATTGCGCTGGTGGGCAGCATCGCAGCCTATACCGGCCTGCCGCGCTCCATGATCTACGGCGCCACCAAGGCAGCGTTGCGCAATTTGGCCGAGTCGCTGTATTTCGAGCTGGCGCCCAAAGGCCTGAGCGTCTATCTGATGAGCCCCGGCTTTGTGGCCACGCCGATGACCTCCGTCAACGAGTTTCCGATGCCGGGGTTGTTAACGCCGTCGCAGGCGGCCGAACGAATGATGCGGGGGCTTGAGCGAGGCCGCTTCGAAATCCGGTTCCCGCGTGGCTTTGCGGGTGCCGTGCGGTGGGTGAGCCGCCTGCCCGACCGACTGCGCTTCTGGTTGCTGCACAAAGCCACGGGGATGTAATGGATCGCATGAGGCAACGCTACGCAGAAATTGCAAACTGGTTCGAGCGCCTGCAACCGGCGATGCTCGATTCAATCGGTGATATCTACGCACCGGACGCAGCCTTCACCGATCCCTTCAACGATGTGCGCGGCGTTGAATCAGTGCGCCTGGTCTACGAGCACATGTTTGCGTCGCTGGTGGCACCCAGGTTCAAGGTGAGCACCATGGTGGTCGAGTCCGATCAGGCGTTCATGACCTGGTCGTTTGACTTCCGGCTTGGCGCAAAACCCTACAGCATCGTGGGTTGCACCCACTTCCGCCTCGACGCTGCGGGGCGCATTATCCTGCACCGCGATTACTGGGATGCGGCGCGCGAAGTCTACGAGCACGTTCCCTTGCTGGGAGCCGTCCTGCGCACACTGCGACGCCGCTTGAAGGCATCGGTCTAGACCACCCGTTTTAACCTGCGCCATCGGTCCGTCCTTTTGTACTTTGCGGGCCGGGCGCTGCGTGCCCCTGCCGGGCGAATTGCGCCGCCGAGGATTGCGCCAGGACCGCCGGGAAACAAGGCGACAGCAGGCTGTCGCCGCCCGGCGGGACCAGCAACCGCAGGGGAGTCCGCGAAGCGGACCGGCGCAGCCTGAGCCTGGCGGGGGCACGCGGCGCCCGGCCCGCAAAGTACAAAACCAACGAGCGTCACCAGCGCGCTGTCGCCGCCCGGCGGGACCAGCAACCGCAGGGGAGTCCGCGAAGCGGACCGGCGCAGCCTGAGCCTGGCGGGGGCA
>CAITPF010000382.1 GCA_903894155.1 uncultured beta proteobacterium
GCGGCAACCGCAACGCGGCGGTGCGCGACCCGCAGTCTATCTCTGCGTGGCGGTAGAGAAGCAGCGTGAAATTAAACAGAAATCGAGCCGAGCCCCCGCCAGGCGTTTGCAATCAGCGTGGCCTGCGAGCTCTTGAGCAGTTTCGCGTCCGACAACTGCTGGCGCCAGAGCCGCGCGCCCTTGCGGCCGGAAAACAACCCGAGCAAGCCGCGCACGATGATGTGCAGCGGCACGCCTTGCGCCATCTGGTCGGCCGCATAGGCCGTGAACGTCTCGATGAGTTCGGCCTCGCCGATCCGTGCAAGACCGGGCCACAGCACATCAGATAGCAACCCCAGCACCGCGGGATCGTGCCAGGCGGCGCGCCCGAGCATCACGCCATCGAATGTGTCAAGCGCCGTCACACAGGCCGCTACCGTCGTCAGCCCGCCATTGAGCACGATCACCGCATCGGGGAAATCCGCCTTCAGGCGCGCTGCGTCGTCGTAGCGCAACGGCGGGACATCGCGATTGTCCTTGGGCGACAACCCTTTAAGAACGGCGTTGCGGGCATGCACGATAAAGACGCGGCATCCCGCGTCGTAAAGTGCACCGACGAAATCACGCACGAACCCGTAGCCAGTGTCGTAATCCAGACCCAGACGGTGTTTGACCGTGACCGGAATGCCCACCGCATCCTGCATGGCCTTGACGCAATCGGCGACCAGTGCCGGCTCGGCCATCAGGCACGCGCCGAAAGCGCCTCGCTGGACGCGCTCGGAAGGACAACCGCAGTTCAGGTTGATCTCGTCGTACCCCCAGCGCTCGCCGAGCTTTGCGCCGTAGGCCAGATCAGCGGGGGCGCTGCCGCCCAGTTGCAATGCCACCGGACATTCCGGTGCATTGAAGTCCAGATGGCGCGCCAGATCGCCGTGTAAGAGCGCGCCCGTCGTGATCATCTCGGTATAGACCCGGGCACGCGGGGCGATCAGGCGATGCAGGTAGCGTGTATGCCGATCCGTCACGTCGATCATCGGCGCGACGCAAAGCCGCCAACCCGCACCCGAAACGTCAGCGCGCCCGGGCAGACGATCGACCGCATCTGCGCGTGCACTGAACTGGGGGTCTTTCGTCGGCATATCGGGAAGGCGTCGTTGTGGGGAGGAAAGTGGCATTTTATCTGGCGGCGGCCGATGTCCAGTAGCGCCGGGGCATTCGCCATGTCCTGAGCAGCCATCCTTGCTAAAATACTCCCGGAGAAACGCTGAAGGCCTTTGCCTGCAGCGCGCAAGGCGCCCGCCAGCACCCGCCGGTGGCATTTGCCACACGACTAACGCGTTCCGATCCCTACATGGCCGTATTTACCCCCGTCAGCGAAGAAGACACCCGCACGTTGCTCGCCGACTATTCTCTGGGCGACTTCGTCTCTTTGCGCGGGATAGCCGCCGGAATCGAAAACAGCAATTTTTTTCTCACTACGACGGCTGGCGAATTTATCCTCACGATCTTTGAAGTCCTCACAGCGGCGCAACTGCCGTTCTACATCGAGTTGATGCACCACCTTGCCGGGCGCGGCATCCCTGTGCCCCAGCCGCAGACGCGTCTGGACGGCAGCCGGCTTTTCACTCTGCACGAAAAACCCGCAACGATCGTGACCCGTTTGCCGGGCGGGTACGAGCCCGAGCCAACCACCGGGCATTGCGGCCTCACAGGGCAGACCCTCGCACGCGCGCACCTGGCCGCGCGCGATTTTCCGATTCGCCAGCCCAATCTTCGCGGCCTTGCCTGGTGGGAAAAGACCGCCCCGATCGTCTATCCGTACATGGACCAGAGCACGCGCGCCATGCTGCAGGCCGCACTTGCCGAGCAGGTCGAAGCCGCCAGCACACCGGATTGGGGATCGCTTCCCCAGGGCCCTTCGCATTGCGATCTCTTTCGCGACAACGTGCTGTTCGCAGGGACTCGCGAATGCCCCCAGATGGGTGGCTTCATCGATTTCTACTTTGCCGGCTGCGATCACTGGCTCTTTGATGTCGCGGTCAGCGTCAACGACTGGTGCATCGAGCGCGCGACCGGCACCCTGATTCCCCCGCTCGCCGACGCCTGGCTGCAGGCCTACGCCAGCGTGCGCCCGTTCACTGAGGCGGAGCATCGCGCCTGGCCCATCATCCTGCGCGGCGCCGCTCTGCGGTTCTGGATATCCCGCCTCTACGACTTTCACCTGCCCCGCCCCGCCCAGACACTTAAGCCCCATGACCCCGGGCATTTCGAGCGCGTGCTGTCCGCGCGCACGATCGGTCCAATCCCTGCCCTGCCCGGGAGGGCCTGATGCAAGCTGTTTCTCTTCCGGCGCGCGCCGGTGCGCACTGGGTCCAGCAAGGCTGGCAAATATTCCGCACACAGCCGATCGCCTTTTTTGCCTGGGCGATGTTCGTGAGCATGATCCTGATGCTGGCCAGCGTCACCCCACCGCTCGGGCCGATCATTTTCGTCGTGGTGATGCCGCTCGTGACTTTTATCAGCCTCGCCGCGTGTCGAACCGCAGCCTCTGGGCAAAAGCTGCAACCGGCCATGTGGCTCGCGCCGCTGCGCCAACCACTCATTGTCCGGCGACTGCTCAGCATGGGCGGCCTTTACATGGTGGTGTGCCTGTTGTTCGGCTTGCTTGCTTTCATGCCCTTCATGACGGAAATCGCGGATGCGGTCCAGGCAGCAACCGCCAGCAACAACCTGATGCCCTTGCTTGACGCCGCCCGCACGCCGATGCTGATCTTTGGCGTGCTGTATGTCCTGCTGGCGGCCATGTTCTGGTACGCGCCGGCGCTGGTAGGCTGGCGCGGGACGTCGCTTGTGCAATCGCTCTTCTTCAGTGGCATCGCGTGCTGGCGCAATAAGTGGGCTTTCCTGGTCTATGGACTGGTCTGGGGAAGCATCTTCATGGGCATTGATCTCGCGACCACGCTCGTGGTGGCGATCGGGTTGCCCGAGAGCATCGCAGCCTCTGCACAGGTTCCGTTCAACGTGATCGCCGGCGCGGTGCTTTACTGCAGTTTCTATCCCAGCTACGTCTCGGTCTTCGAGCAACCGGGTGCCAGCGAAGAGGCCGACGGCGCTGCGCCGCCGCCCGCTGATCAAACACCTGGCTAAGCGCTGAGTTGCCGGCGCGCCAGGCGCACCGAGGACTCAACGCGCAATACAGCGCTGCACAAGCCCCCCGCCTGGACCTCGAGCGTTTCGACCACCGATACCGCGACACGGTCACGCAACCACGAGCCGGGCTTCACACGGCCGATCGCACTTGTCACCCGGTCGCAGTCATCCAGGAAGAACACCGCAATCGGATAGCGCATTCCGATGGTGTGGACCGCACGACACCGCAAGATCCACAAGCCATGTCCGGCCTTTAAACGCGGGCCAACCAGCAAGCCAGTCGCGCGCTCGGCCCATCGTTCGGCGCGGCGCAGCAACAGCGGCGCATCAGAAGGTGCGCCCTTGATGCCCGCCGCAGATCGAAGCGAGGCATATGGATCCAGCGCACCGAAACCTGGGGCGTGCAAAGAATCACGCCCCGAGGCGCCGGGTCTCACGGCGAGAGATCCGTCACGATGACCAGCACAGGAAAGCCCAGGATCAGGAACGTGCAGGGAAAAATGCAAAGCGACAGGGGGACGAGCATCTTGACCGGTGCGCGCATGGCCTGCTTCTCGGCGGCCATCATGCGCCTGGCACGCTCGTGCCTGGCGAAATCCCCGAGAATGCGCGTCAGACTCAACCCCACACGCTCACCTTGCGCCAGGGTGGTGACCAATTGCCGGATGGCGGGTAAGTCGACACGATCCGACAGCTGTCGCAATGCCTCAGCTCGCGCCACACCGGAGCGCATATCGAGCAGCATGCGATTCCATTCGGAACGCAACGCACCGGCCGGCATGTGCTCAAGCGCAAGCTGGACAGAACCCTGCAGGTTCGCCCCGCAATCGAGCCCGAGGCACAGCAGATCGAGAAACGACGGCATCCCCCGGGATATTTCAAAGAGTCTCGCACGGCGACGGTGACGCAGCCAGGTACCGGGGATCAGCCAGCCAATCACCGCGAACGCAACGCTACCGCCTGCCCACAGCATGAATTCGATTCCGCCTGCTGCACCATCACCCGCCTTGGTGACGCTCACCCATGGCAACACGAGCGCAACAGCCCCACCCGAAAATGCAAGCTGCATTGCAAACAGATGGCCCGATGTCCACCCCTCGACACCGGAGCGCTGCAACGCCAGGGCGCCCCGGTGTCGGTAGCCCCACGTGGTCAAGGGGTCCACCGCTTTCGCCGCACGATCAAAAAGCGCCCTGCCGTGTGCGCAAAGCGCGCGCCGATGGCGCGCCCGGGCGCTCGGATTCAGGCCATCCCTGCACACGACAAACAGGAGCGGCACCGCCGCCACGACCGCGAGCGCGCCGCTTCCCAGGGCAATCGAAATCCACATGCCCGCCCCCGTCAGACGACGATCCGCAAGATGCGCCGCATCATCAGCGCACCGACCGCTTCGAGCCCGACGACCATCGCCAACACGGTGTGCCCCCGGGACGTGCCCAGCAGCAAGGAGGACGAATGCGGATCTACCTGAGTCAGCGCGAGCAACAGGACCCATGGCAATGCCCCGATCACCCACGCCTGCAACTTCCCCTGGGACGTCAGCATGTCCAATTTCATTTCGAGATGCTGTCGAGCGCGCAATGTATCTGCCAAACGATCAAGCAACCCCGCCACCGAGCCCCCGGTCGCACCCGCGACCTGCAACACCACAACCACCATCTGTACGCTCTCCGAAGGCATCCGCAAATGCAGGTTTCCGAGTGCGCGTGCCAGCGGAACACCCATGCGCTGCTCGCGCACCATCAGTCCAAACTCCTGCGTCAACGGAGCCTGCGCATCCTGCAGTACCGTCTGCAGAGCAACCCCCAGGCTCGCACCGGCGCGCAGCGCTGCGCCCAGGGCGGTCAGGGCATCCGGTAATTGGGCGTCAAGGCGCGCAAGCCTTGTGCGTCGCGCGCGTGCCAGAAGGATTCGTGGCAGTACCAGCGTTGCCATCCCAGCGACAACGGCCAGGAGGAGACTGCCCAGCAAAAGCCATCCAGCCAGTCCGACGCCGGCTGCCAGCAGAATCAGTGGCGGCCAAAGGCGCCGGGCGTCGACAAAGACAAACAGATCACGCAAGCTCGATGCAGCTTCATCGGTAAACAGCAGGCGGTGTTGCAAGAGCGCCTGCGATGCCATGCGCTGCCCGACCCAGCTTGCGAGCGCGACCGACAGACCTGCCCCGAGACTCGCAAGCAGTGCCATCAAGGCGCAAACCATCCCGAAATCGAAGCCTGAGACCCCGGCGCCCCACTGCCCAGAAATGAGGCCGGCAAGCCGGATCCGCGAAAGCGCCCGCTCGAGGCATCAAAGCACACCAGGGGCTGAAGTTGTACCGTGCCCGATTCGAGTCCAGTGATTTCGGCAATCGAGGAGACCACGCGCTTGCCGCAGGCGAGCCGGCTTTGTTGCACGATGATATGCACCGCAGCGGCAACTTGTTCGCGGATTGCGGCAATCGGAAGACCCAGCCCCGCCATCAGGATCATCGTTTCGATTCGGGCAAGCGCATCGCGCGGCGAATTGGCGTGCAAAGTTGCAAGCGACCCCTCGTGTCCGGTGTTCATTGCCGCAAGCATGTCGACCGCCTCGGGCCCTCGCACCTCACCCACGACGATTCGGTCTGGCCGCATGCGCAAGGCGTTACGCACGAGTTGGCGGATCGTGATGAGACCCTGCCCCTCGGCGTTTTCCGGGCGCGCTTCGAGTGCGACCACGTGCGGATGATCAATGCGCATTTCGGCAGAATCCTCGATGGTGACGATGCGCTGGTCGTGGGGGATGCAGGAAGCGAGCACGTTCAGCAGTGTCGTCTTGCCGGTGCCTGTCCCGCCTGAAACCAGCACGTTGCGGCGAGACTCGACGCATAATTGAAGGAAGTCGCTGACCGCGCCGTCGATTGCGCCAAAATCGACCAGATCGGCCATCGCCAGCCTGCGCCTCGGAAACTTCCGGATCGTGAGGCACGCGCCACCAATCGCAACAGGGGGGATGACCGCATTCAGTCGCGATCCATCCCGAAGGCGCGCATCGACCATCGGGGATGCGTCATCGATGCGACGCCCCAGCGGAAACACGATGCGTTCGATCACGCCGCGCACGGCGGCGTCGCAGCTGAAATGCAGCGCATGGCGTGCAAGCTTGCCATCGCGCTCGACGAAGATATCGTCATAGCGATTCACCATGATTTCCGTCACGGCCGGATCTTCGAGCAATGGATCCAGTACACCGAGCCCTACCGCCTCGTCCACCACCAGACGCAAAAGCGTATTGCGTTGTGATTCGCTCACGACGCGAGGATCCTTGATCAGGAGTTCACCCACGCACTGCTCGGCTTCGGCGCGCAGCATATCGTCGGTACACGCGGCGAGATCTCGGCGACGCAAGTCGATTGCTTTGAGCAGGGCTGCGTGCAGGTCCTGGCGGATCGCCCGATCGGCTTCTGCGCAGGGCGTGCCGCCTGCGAGCGGTCCGTCAGCCTGCGGCTTCGATTCGCCATGCGTGAGCGCCCGCGAATGACCGGGCGATGCCTCGTCCATGCCTGCCGCCGGCACGACATCGCCGGCCTCGCGCAGGGCGCGGTCATCGCCTACGAGTCGCACGCTCATCAGGCAGGGGCCGATGATGAGCGAGTCCGTAGGCTTGACCGGTCCGTATTGCCAGATGCGCTGGCCATTGACTTTTGAGCCGGAAAGCGACCCTAAATCCTCCAGATGCAACTGCCCGGCGATGACGCGCACATGCAAGTGCCGGCGGGCGACACGCCAATGCGATATCTGCAGCTCGCAATCCGGTGCACGGCCGATCGTGACCGGGTTCGCACAGCGCCGGGTCTGAAGTCGCCCGTCCTCAAACTGAATCGAGAATTCAATCATGGTGCGTGATTCGAGAATTCCGTTGTGGTGCGTCATTCGGGACTTGAATCATGAGGTGGGGTTCGAAAATTCATTCATGGTGCGTCATCGAAGTCGTATTCGTTGCGCGCGACGCTCGGGGGCTCATCTGTCGGGGGCGTATCTTCTTCGTCCCATTGCGACGAGGATTCCGGCGAAAACGGGTTGGGCGCGGCCCCCGGCACTGTTGGGCGAACCGCGTGATTCAGGCGGTTTGCATCAGGGAATGCCTGCGCGACGATCGCGTTGCCGCTGCGCACGCGCGCCTGCAAATCGGGATGTTGCGCATCGACGATGACCGGGGTCACAAAGATCGCCAGCTCGGTTTCCCGCGCCTGCTCACGATCGATGCCAAAAAGCCCCCCCACGAGCGGCAACCGCGACAAGCCGGGCAAACCGTCGCGCTCGGAAGATCGTTCGCGCGACAGAAATCCGCCCACGACGAGCGTTTGACCCGACCGGACGTTGAATTCGGTCGATGCCTTCCGGATCTTGAGCGCGGGCCCTCCCGGCACGGTGATCGTTTGATCGACCGAACTGACCTCGATCTCAACCTTGGATCGGATGGCCCCGGCACGATCCGCGTGCGGCGTGATATTGAGCGACACGCCATACTTTTTGAAGGTTGTGGTCGACTTTCCATCCTTGTCGATCGATGCGTAGGGAACCTCACCGCCGGCCAGAAACGATGCAGTGGAGCCGCTGCGCGCCAACAATTGCGGCTGCGCCAGAACAACAGCCTCGCCGGTCTTGGACATTGCCGCCAGTCGTGCGGAAAGTAGCGCGTTCAGGCCCAGGTAGCCTGCAGCCTGACGCATCGGGAAGGCGGCATTGATCCCCACGTCGCCAGGACGCTGGTCGATGCGCGACGACCCGGCATCCCAGGCAAGGCCAGTGCTCATGCCGCTGCCGCTCGCCGGATCCCAGCGGATTCCCAACTCTTGCATGCGCGACGACGGAATTTCGATGACCTGAACATCAAGCAAAACCATGCGATCCCAGCCAACCTGGCTCGTAAAGTCGATGACATCCGGATAGCGCGAAGCCAGCGCGGCAATGCGCGCCTGGTCGGCATCGCCAATGTCTTCGCCCTCGATGACGATCTTGTCGCCCACAATGACACTGCGCGCGTTCGGAATCTTTCCAAGCAGTCCGGATATTTCGGCGTGAATGCGACGCAACCCCTCGGGCGCCACGTTGACGACATAGGACACGCGCTGTCCGGAGGCTGTCCACAAATCGATCGTGGTGGCGCCCCGTGTTTTGCCAAATACGAGCACCTCGCGGCCATTGACTGCGGTTGCCTGGACGACAAGGCTGTTGCCCACGGCGATCCGGGTCACGCCCGGATGCCGAAGAACGCGGGAAGCCCCGGTTTCGAGCGCGATCTCGGTGGCCTCGCGGGCTGTGGGCGCGACCTCTGCGACCTTGCGGCCCGGTGAGACGAACTCTGCAGCCTTGCGGACTGTAGGCGCATCGACGCCGGACACGACGCGCGGCATCAGCGCGAGCGCCATCGCGAACCCCCGAACCCGGATCCGATTCCTTCTCATCGCAAGACTTGCCC
>CAITPF010000383.1 GCA_903894155.1 uncultured beta proteobacterium
CAGACACAGACACACACACAGACGCAGACACAGACACAGACACAGACACAGACACAGACACAGACACAGACACAGACACAGACACAGACACAGACACAGCCGCAGCCGCAGCCGCAGCCGCGACCGCGACCGCGACCGCTGCCGGCATGCGGCAGCTTGCCCGATGACCGTGTGGCACTTGATTCCCGTGCCGCGTTCATCATCGGCGATATCCTGAGCGATCCTGACGCGCGCGCCGCGACTTTCGGGATGGACAGCGTGCTGGCAACCCGGTTCTGGAGCGCGATCAAGACCGGCACCAGCAAGGACATGCGGGATAACTGGGCCGTGGGCTACACGCACGACTACACCGTCGGCGTGTGGGTTGGGAACGCGAGCGGCGCATCCATGTGGGATGTCAGCGGTACGACGGGCGCGGCGCCCGTGTGGGCAGCCGTGATGGGTTACCTGCACCGCGATCGCCCAAGCGAGCGGCCCGCGCCGCCTGCCGGTCTGGTCAGCCAATCGGTGACCTTCGCAGGCGCCGCCGGGCAACCGCTCGAAGCATCGCGGCAAGAATGGTTTATTGAAGGAACAGAGCAGGCGCAGTTTGCCTTGTCGCAGTCCGGTCGGGGGAATGACGTTGGCCGCCATGGCAAGAAGCAGGTTGCCCACATTGCGTCGCCGACCGATGGGACGATCCTGGCGCTGGATCCGGATATCCCGCCGCAGGCGCAGCGCGTTGCGTTTCGTGCCGGGATTGCCGATGGACCTGATGCGCTGACGTGGCGCATCGACGGAAAGGTTCTCGCACAGGGGCCGTCCGCGCAATGGATGCCCTGGCCGGGCAAACACCTGGTTTCTTTAACGGACGATACCGGCAGGACGCTGGATCAGATCGCCGTCGAAGTGCGCGGCGCGAGCGTCAGGGGTGCTGTGCCCGGGATGACTTCGTCGCAATAGCTCCCGCGATGCAATCGACAATGCCCGCGCGGCGCATGGTGCAATCCACCCTTTGACAGAACTCGCCACGCAATGCGCCTTGGCGTCGGATGTAGAATAAAACCACTGCCCCCGAGCCTTGTCGATTCCCCGATGAGCAGACCAGGCGGTGCGCGCCAACAGGCTGCGATATTCGGATTTGCCGGACATGCGAAAAGCCCTTCTGTTACCTGCCGCCACGTTACTGCTGGGGATGCTGGCGAGTGCCGGGTTGGCCTTTGGCCAGTCCGCTCCGGCACCGGCTGCGGCCCAGGCCCCGACGCCGGCCACGGTGGTGGTGGCAGCGCCTGCTGCCACTAAAGTCCAGCAGGGGGAGTATCTTGCCCGTGCCGGCGATTGCATCTCGTGTCACAGCGTACCAGGCGCGCAGCCGTTTGCCGGAGGGTTGCGGTTGAACACCCCCTTCGGGTATCTGCTGTCGCCCAACATTACCCCTGATAAGGAAACCGGCATCGGCGACTGGTCAGCCGATGATTTTGCGCGTGCGGTGCAGCGTGGGGTCAACGTGCGCGGCCACTACCTGTATCCGGCGATGCCGTTCGATTTTTATACCAAGGCATCGCGAGACGATATCGACGCCATCTTTGCGTACTTGAAAACCGTCGCGCCGGTTCGCAATCAGGTCGAGGCGAATCACCTGAGCTTTCCGTTCGATATCCGTGCATCGATGGTGGCGTGGCGCGAGCTGTATTTCAACGAGGGCCCGTATAAGCCGGATCCGAAGCAGTCGGCGTCGTGGAACCGCGGGGCGTTCCTGGTGGAAGGATTTGGGCATTGCAGCGATTGCCATTCACCCAGAAATCTTCTGGGAGGTATCGAGCAGGCCAAGGACCAGACGGGCGCGGTCATCGACGGATGGTTCGCGATGAATCTCACGTCCAATATCGCGACGGGGCTCGGATCGTGGTCCGTTGCGGACATCGCCAATTATCTGAAGACGGGCGTCTTGGCAGGCAAGACCACTGCGCTCGGCCCGATGCAACAGGTCGTGCAGAACAGCACGAGCTATCTGACGGACGCGGACCGTACCGCCATGGCTGAATATCTCAAGTCGTTGCCGGCCAACTCTTCGTTGTATACGGGAAGGAAGGGCCCTGATCCGACGCGCGTGGCGGGTGCAAAGCTTTACCTCGACCGCTGTAGCGCCTGCCACCAGGACAAGGGCGTGGGCATCGGTGGCGTGATTCCGCCACTGGCAGGCAACCCGGTGCTGGTGGCCCCGGATCCGGCCGACGTGATCAAACTGATCCTGGGCGGTGCTGCCGCGCACGGCCAGATGATCGCGATGCCGGGATTTTCCAACCAGATCACGAATCAGGATGTTGCCGATATCGCCAATTATGTTCGCACCAGCTGGGGCAACACCGGAGCGCCCAATGCGACCGTAGAGGTGGTTGCAAAATTGCGCAAGACGCCGATGAATTAAATGACATGGTCACAATAGTGCGCTATTTTGGACGCAGGTTCTTCATGCGTCACTTTGTAAACTGACGCGTTTCTGGCATCGTTTCCGGTGGAGTGACAATATGAAGAAATCACGGCTCGCCTTTGCAATACTCCCGCTGGCCTGCAGCGCCGCCTTTGCCCAATCGTCGGTCACTCTCTATGGCGTGATCGACATCGGGATTGCCTACCAGAGCATCAATAGCTCCGATTCGCCCCAGTTCGCCGGATCGCGCTTTGGCATCAACAACGGCGTCCAGAGCGGGCCCCGCTTCGGGCTTCGCGGCAGCGAGGACATGGGCAACGGTGTACGGGCCACCTTCACGCTGGAAAACGGTTTCGACGCAGGCAATGGATCGCTAAACCAGAGTGGTCGCATGTTCGGGCGACAGGCGTGGGCGGGCCTGGAAAGCAATCAGTGGGGCTATATCCGGGCAGGCCGGCAATACAACTTCGCGACCGATTTCTTCACGCCGATTGATCCGTTTCAGGCCGGCTTCGGGCAGGCGAACATGGGTGCCGCATTTGGGTCGATGAATACGACGCGCTATAGCAATATGCTGAAGATCCAGTCCCCGAACTGGTCGGGGTTCACTCTGGGGGCGGGCTATTCGTTTGCTCCTCAGATGTCGGCCTTCTACGTCAACAACGGGCAGGTATTTTCCGGCACCGGCAATTCGTACAACTTCGACACGGCGGACAACACGCGCGCGGTGACGCTGGGCGTGAACTTTGCCAGCGGCCCGCTGACGGTCGCTGCGACCTACGACCAGATCATGCCCAACCCCAACACCCCCGGGGTGCCAGGCGGGGGCTCGATGCCCGCCGCCCGCGAATGGATCCTGGGCGGCACCTACAACTGGCAGGTTGTCCAGCTTGCCCTCGCCGTGGGACAGAACAATGGCGGCATCATCAATGGGCAGAACTTCACTTCGGGCGGAAACGCGGCAGCGATCGACGGCAGCGGAGGCACCTGGGGCGGTTCATCCGGTGGCGTGCTGTTTGGCGATGGGGTCACGCTGACCTCTTATCTTGTGGGGGTGACGGTGCCTTACGGGCAGGCGGCCAGTTTTTTTGGCTCCTGGTCGCTCGCACATCCGAGTTCCTCGACGGTGGGGTTGGCGCAGGGGGCAGCGAACAATCAGGTCACGTACAACCTCGGCTACCAATACAACTTCACGAAACGCACCAACCTGTACTCAGCCGTTTCGTACGCGACCGGTGCGGGCCTGGTGTCGGGGGTGAGCAGCACGTACCTGGTCACCGGCATTCGTCATCAGTTTTAACGCAAAGAAGATCCGGAGCACACCATGGGGATCGACCGGCCTGACTACGTCTTCAATCTTGACGCGCTCCTGTTTGGCGGGGCCATCCTGGTCCTGGTCATGCTGATCCACGCGGTTCTCGCGATCTCGATCCACGTGGGGTATTCCAAAGTCTCCGGGCATTGGATGCGCCACAAGAAATACCTGCGTGCACAGCTTGCCTTCCTGGTGGCGATGTTTTGCCTGATGATTCCGCACCTTGTTGAAATTGGCGTCTGGGGCGCGGCGATCCACTATTTTGGTCTGGTCAAAAATCTGCATGACGCGATCGTGTTCTCGGGCAGCAGCTACACGACGCTCGGGTTCGCGCCCAATGTGTTCCCGCCTGGCTGGGAGCTGGTGACCGTCATCATCGCGGTATCGGGGATGTTTGCCTTCGCCTGGAGCACGACTGTCATGCTCGAGATGATGAAAAATTTCGGGCGAGCACGCGGGGCGATCACGAGAGAGCTCGAGGCGCGGGCGTTGGCGCGCGGTGCGGCAAAGAGCTGACGGCCACAACAGAGGCTCCCGGGAGATTTGTCACATTCGTTGTGACCAGTACTTGTGATTAATCAATCGTCAGGACTTTGTGCGAGCCTAAACTGATTGCAGGGCGTCGTAACGAGGATTTCGTGGTGAGCTGGGCTCGTTCCACGAATTTCAAGAACAAGGAACCGGTCATGGCTATTCACTCTGTCAAACCCACTGCAAGGGGCGTTTCAGACCCCGTCTTTGGCCCCATCGGCGCGCTGCAGACCTCAAAGTTCCCCGCGAAAGAAATGCGCCCGGATGACGCCTGTCAGCTGATCGAGGATGAATTGCTGCTCGACGGCAATGCGCGCCAGAACCTCGCGACCTTCGTGCAGACGTGGGAGCACGAGAACGTCCACAAGCTGATGAACCTGTCGATCGATAAAAACATGATCGACAAGGACGAGTACCCGCAGACGGCAGAACTTGAGGCGCGCTGCGTGCGCATGCTGGCCGATTTGTGGAATGCGCCCGCGGATGCGACACCGGTCGGCACCTCGTCGATCGGATCTTCCGAGGCGTGCATGCTCGGGGGCATGGCGATGAAGTGGCGCTGGCGCGAGAAGATGAAGAAGCTCGGCAAGCCAACCGACAAGCCCAACATCGTGTTCGGCGCGGTGCAGGTATGCTGGCTGAAGTTCGCGCGCTACTGGGATATCGAGGTGCGCGAAGTGCCGATGGCGCACGGCCGCTACGAGATGGGCGTGCCCGAGATGCTGGCGCGCGTGGACGAGAACACGATCGGCGTGGTGCCCACGTTCGGCGTCACGTATACGGGCGCCTACGAGATGGTCAAGCCGCTCTCGGATGCGCTTGACGAGTTGCAGCGCACCAAGGGCATTGACATCGACATCCACGTGGACGGCGCCTCGGGCGGCTTCCTCGCGCCCTTCTGCGCGCCGGATATGGTTTGGGATTTCCGGCTACCGCGGGTCAAGTCGATCAGCAGCTCGGGTCACAAGTTCGGCCTGGCGCCCGTGGGCGTGGGCTGGGTGGTGTGGCGTGACGTCGTGGATCTGCCCAAGGATCTGATCTTCACCGTCAACTATCTGGGCGGCGAGATGCCGACGTTCGCGATCAACTTCTCGCGTCCTGCCGGGCAGGTCATCGCGCAGTACTACAACTTCGTATCGCTCGGGCGCCAGGGCTATAAAGCCATCCAGGATGCGAGCTACGCGGTGGCGCAGTACCTCGCCGCCGAGATCATGAAAATCGGCCCCTACGAGTTGCTGTGCGCGGGCGACCCGCAAAAGGCTATTCCGGCGGTGACGTGGCGTGTGAAGGAAGGCGCAAAAACCGCATACACGCTCTTCGATCTTTCCGAGAAGCTGCGCGTGCGCGGCTGGCAGGTGCCGGCCTATACGTTGACGGGCACGGCGTCCGATATCGTGGTCTGCCGCATCCTGTGCCGCCAGGGCCTGTCGATCGACATGGCGAACCTGTTGCTGGAAGACATTCGCCGTGCGGTCGCGCACTTCGACAAGCACCCGGTATCCGTGCCGCTGACCGAAGCCGAGGCCGGAGGCCACAAGCACACGTGATCTCGTAGCCCGGGGCAGTCGCCGACATCGTGCAGGCTGCCCTACTCAGTCTCTAATGACGGAGCCATTGCCATGACAACTACACCAACACCGGCAGCATCGATCGTCAAGAGCCCTGTTGTACGCGCAGCCACCCTGGGGGTGGGTGCACTGGCCATCATGAACGTCACCGCCGTGGTGAGCCTGCGCGGGTTGCCCGCCGAGGCAACCTACGGCCTGACCTCGGTCTTCTACTACCTCTTTGCCGCGGTCTTCTTCCTGATCCCGGTCTCCATCGTGGCCGCCGAGCTCGCGACCGCCTGGCCGCAGAAGGGCGGCGTGTTCCGCTGGGTGGGCGAGGCGTTCGGCCCGCGCTGGGGGTTCGTGGCGATCTTCCTGCTGTGGCTGGAGTCGACGATCTGGTTTCCGACGGCGCTGACGTTCGCCGCCGTGTCGCTCGCCTTCATCGGGCCGGACCAGACCTGGGACCAGGGGCTCGCGGGCAACAAGATGTACACCATCGTGATGGTGCTCATCGTGTTC
>CAITPF010000384.1 GCA_903894155.1 uncultured beta proteobacterium
GACCGATGGGGTCACGATGTCGAACTTGTCGGGGCCAAGCTCCTTGACGGCGAGATACGCCTCGTTTTCCCAGGCGATCAGGACGTCGCCGATCCTACGCTCGGCAAACGATGTCGTTGCCCCGCGCGCACCGGTATCAAGCACCTTGACGTGGCTATAGAGATCCTTGACGAAAGCGCGTGCGGTCTCGTCGCTACCGCCAGGCTGGGCCAGCGCCCACGCCCACGCCGCCAGGTAGTTCCATCGCGCGCCGCCGGAAGTCTTGGGGTTGGGGGTCACGATATCGACGCCCGGCTTGACCAGATCGTTCCAGTCACTGATCCCTTTTGGATTTCCCTTGCGCACGAGGAACACGATCGTCGATGTGTAGGGTGACGCATTGTTGGCAAGGCGCTTTTGCCATCCAGGTGCAATCAGGCCCTTTTCTTCCAGCACATCGATGTCGTAGGCCAGGGCTAGCGTGACTACGTCGGCCTGCAACCCGTCGAGCACCGATCTTGCCTGCTTGCCGGAACCGCCGTGCGACTGCTTGATCGAGACGACGTCGCCACCGCCCTGTTTCCAATGCGCGGCGAAAGCTTTGTTGTAGTCCTGATAAAGCTCGCGGGTGGGGTCGTACGACACGTTCAACAGCGACGTTTCGGCGGCGCTGGCGACGCCAACACCAAGGCTCAGGGCAGCGATGAGCGCGGCCAGCGCGCCTTTCAATAAATTGTGTTTCATGATGAAAGCAACCACGGGATGAATGAGGACAGCGTCACTCTATCGTGACGCATTCACAAAACAAACGACCGAGTTGTTGTTTGCTTATGAGGGCCGCGGTTTTATCTAAATGACCGCTCTACCAATGAAATCTCCCGCCGCTAAACCTTATCGGTTGTCGCGGGGGTTTCGCGGGCCATGGAATTTCAGGCGGCCTGGCGGATCATCCCGGCTGCGACCGTGTGCTTGGTTGCCTCGTCGATCAGGACAAACGCGCCGGTCGCGGGCGTTGCATCGAATAGGTCTGCGACGATCGGCTTTTGAAGGATCAGATCGATCAGGCCGATATCGTTGGTGACGACCTCGGCCGCGCGCTCGCCATGCGAAAGCGTCTGCACGTCGAGCACCTGGCGCACGCCCTTGACCTTGGCGAACACCGTGTTGGTCGTATGCTGGAGCAGATACTTGCGCGAAAGCGACAACGGTTCGGAATCGAGCCAGCAGATGTCCGCCGACAAGGTCCTTGCCACCACGGCCGGCTGCGCATCGTGTTCTTCGCTTGCGACGATCAGGTCTCCGCGGGAAACATCGATATCGTCCACAAGGCTCACGACGACCGGTTGTCCTGCCGTCGCGACCTGCACGCCGCCCTCGGACGGCACGCCATTGGACACGTGCAACTCAGCCACCGTCGAGCGCAACCCGGAAGGCAATACCGTCACCTGCTGCCCCACGCGCAAACTGCCCGACTCGATGCGACCCAAGTATCCCCGGAAATCCTGCGCGGCGCTGCCGTCCTGGCGCGCGACGTATTGCACTGGCAAGCGAAGGGCGGAAAGCGCAGGCGCCGCACCAATATGGAGCCCTTCAAGCCACTGCAGCAGGCTCGGGCCTGCATACCAGGGCGTTTGCGCACTTTTTTCGACGACGTTGTCACCGCGTAACGCGGAGACCGGAATGCACTGCGCCGCTGGCAAGCCGATACGGGACGACATATCGACAAGCGAGGCGCGGATCTGCTCAAACACCGCTTCGTCAAAGCCGAGCAAGTCCATCTTGTTCACCGCGAATACAACATGACGCAAACCCAGCAGGCGCACGATCGCCGCATGCCGCTTGGTCTGGGCCAGGAGGCCGGCCGGCTGCAACTCGCGGTCAACCCGCGTGGCATCGACCAGGATCACCGCAACGTCGGATTGCGAGGCGCCGGTGACCAGGTTGCGGGTGTACTGCTCGTGACCCGGCGCGTCGGCAACAATGAACTTGCGCCGCGGCGTCGTGAAATACCGGTATGCGACGTCGATGGTGATGCCCTGTTCGCGCTCGGCCTCAAGGCCATCGGTGAGCAATGCGAGATCGACTTCGGCGTCTTCGGCCTTGACCCGGGCATGGCGCGTACGGGAAAGCGCCTGCAACTGGTCTGCCAGTATCGTCTTCGTGTCGTAGAGCAGGCGACCGATCAGCGTGCTTTTGCCGTCATCGACGCTGCCGGCGGTAATGAATCGAACCACGCCCTGTTCCATCAGAAATACCCCTCTTTCTTGCGGAGTTCCATCGAGGCCTCGCTCGTCTGGTCATCCATGCGCGTTGCACCGCGCTCGGTGATCTGGCTCACGGCCGTCTCGGCAACGATCTGCTCGGGCGTCGACGCGTCGCTGAGCACCGGGCAGGTGCAGCTGATGTCGCCCACCGTGCGAAAGCGAACCGTGAGCGTCTCGCTGACGTCCTGCGCGCGGCGCGGCGTAATGTCCGTCACCGGCACCAGCAAGCCGTTCTTGCGGACGACTTCGCGCGAATGCGCGTAATAGATCGGAGGCAACGCAAGCCTCTCGCGGGCGATGTATTGCCAGATGTCGAGTTCGGTCCAGTTCGAGATCGGGAACACGCGCATGTGTTCGCCGGGTGAAATGCGCGCGTTATAGAGCTGCCACAGCTCGGGGCGCTGCGCTTTCGGATCCCACTGGCCGAATTCGTCGCGGAACGAAAAGATGCGCTCCTTGGCGCGCGCCTTCTCCTCGTCGCGCCGGGCCCCGCCCATCAGGGCGTCAAAGCCGTGCTCAGCAATGGTCTCGAGCAAGGTCGTGGCCTGCGCTGCGTTGCGCGAATCGGTCGGACGCCGCAGGCGCACGGTTCCCCTGCGCATCGAATCCTCGACGTGGCCGACGACCAGGCGATCGCCCGTGCGCGCGACCAGATCATCGCGAAAGCGGATGACTTCCGCGTAATTGTGGCCCGTGTCAATGTGCACGAGCGGGAAAGGCAGACGCACCGGGCGCGCGCCGAACGTGAACGCCTTGCGCGCAAGGTGAAACATGACGATCGAATCCTTGCCGCCGGAAAACAGCATGGCAGGATTGGCGCACTGCGCAGCGACCTCGCGGATGATGTAGATCGATTCCGCCTCAAGCCAGTCGAGATAGTCGTTGTTCAATTTGCCGACTGCATCACGGTCC
>CAITPF010000385.1 GCA_903894155.1 uncultured beta proteobacterium
CTTGTACTTGATCAGCCGTAACAGGGCTCCGCCCTCACCATCCAGGATATCGATCAGATCAAAGTAGTTGCGAATTGAATAGGGCATCAGATCAGTCGATTCGTATGGCCGCACCACAAGTTCGCCATGCTCATCTTTGGAAAGTTGGGATCGATAACGACACAATTCGTCACCGATATCCGTCTGGTCGATGATGGCGACAACCACACTTGGGTCGACGTTGAAGTCCTTCCTGAGCAAACGATATTGAACCGCCATCGGGCTGGGCGCATAGGATGCCGTGCCACCCACGACGAAATTCACGTGATGCGCCAGAGCAAAGTTATCAAGTGTGGCGTAGGCGCCCGGACTCGTAATGAACTGCTCGGCCCAGGAGTCTCCTTGAATCAATACGGTCTTCCCCTCGCTGCCGATTCGGGTGAACATGTAGTCGGTCGTCGATGCCTTGACGTCCGGAGAAAGATGCAACAGGAATTGAAACTCACGCAGATGCGTGGTCATTGAGGCGTAGTGGCGGTAAAACCGGGCCTCCTCCTTGGTCAGGAACTGTGCTCGTGTAGGCGGCATCCTGTGTTGCGCAAAATATTCGAGCACGAGGTATGCCGCGCCAAACACGGCGATGTTCGCAAGGAGGATGACAAGAACCTTGACAAGCTTTGACTTCATGACCAATTCAACCACCGCCTGAAATCAGGCGAAAATTATTCGTTCATCAATTTTCCGGCAAGGTAGCCAGACCCATAGACCGACAAGTGAAGGTTATCCCGGTAAAGCGGCTTGCCGTCCAGCATGGAAAAGCATTTTCGGGCGTCACAAAAATAATCAACAGGATCCCAAACCGTGATGGCAGGAAACACCTTCAATACGGCATCCATCGCACCTTCGTAACCGGCAAGATACTTTCGGACAGATTCGACGGGAATTTCACAATTCAATAGTTGCTCGGAGATGGTGACGGGCCTTTTGCCAAAGCACTCGACAGGAAAGTAGTCCAGCTCCGGGGTTTGTTTCAGGACAATGACTTTCTTGCCGGCGGCCTGAAGCAATTGGATAGTGTTCGCAAGCTGCGTCGCGAACGCGTCGGTGTTTTTTTCCTGTTCGGCGCCACCGATCGATCGCAACCGCCACGGCGGACCAGCGGTTCCCATCGGTCCAAATCGGTGCCCGTCAACATAAAGGTGCCAATTGGCAGCCAGGATCACGGTGTGGATGTTTGGATCCGTCGCCGCCGCCTTCAGCGCGTTGGCCGTCTGGTTTTGGCACCAGTCCCCCTGGCCCGTCGGGCCACTGGTTACGTTGAGCAAGGGCGGGCAGCCGGCTGCCCCCAGCATGACCAGGTTGTCCTTCTTGCGCGCAAACTGCTCAGCAAGACCAAAAAAGTAGGCGTTCGCAAGACTGTCGCCGATAAGCGCCACCGTGGGTGAGCGATCTTGGTCAATTTTGCAATATCCGTACCCCATGAAGTGCTTTCTGCACAGGTAGTCGGCATCGTAAGCCGGCAGCCACTCCAGGTGCTTGTTCGCAGCGACGAAGGTCCGGATGTGTGCACGGAAGTCGTAGCCATCGCGGGAATAAATGTTGTACCCGAGATAGCCGACACCGGCCATCAACAAAACCAGGATGAAGACGCAGATCTTTGCGCAACGACCGCGGCGGATCGGCAGCTCAATCAAACGATAGGTAAGCCAAGATAGGAAAAAGGCGAGGACGACCGCATTGATCCTGATCCAAACGCCAGGAACACGCCCCTCGATGATCCGGGCAATAGACAACAAGGGCCAGTGCCACAGGTATAGGGGATAACTGATCAAACCCACCCAAACCAGCAACTTATGCGAAAGCACTCGCCTGTTCAGCCACGCCCCCGATCCCGCCGAAATGAGCAGAAATGCTCCGACGACCGGCACCAGGGCATTGGGCCCCGGAAAAGGTGAACGCCTGGAAAGAACAAACACCCCCACCGCAATCGAGACAACACCCAGGATTGCCCGAGTGTTTGCCCACACCACGCCTTCGAACTGATCGTTTCGGGCATCACTGAAAATGACCCGGCGCAGCAGATGATCGATGCGCTGTTGTAACTCACCAAGAACGGCGTAGCGGCGGATGTGAATCCATGCCAGCAGGCTCCCGGCCAGCAGTTCCCAAAAGCGGGTTTGAGGCGAATAGAAGGCGACGACGGTGTCTGTGCGCACAACGACGGCGCTGAGCAAAAACGAAACCGAAAGCATGATGCAGATGATGGTC
>CAITPF010000386.1 GCA_903894155.1 uncultured beta proteobacterium
CGGCCGACGTTACTTTCCGGCTTCAGGGCGATCTCGGGCATTTTCCTTTTAACCAGGCCGGTGCGCAGGGGCAGTTCCTTGTCAGCGGCGCGTTCCATGATCTTTCGCTCGATTACGATCATGGGGCGCAGGATGTCCCGGGCTGGCCGCTGCTCATCGCGGCGGATGGAAAGTTTTCCATCGATCGGATGCGCTTTAGCGCGACGGCGCAGTCCGGCGCGTTTGCTGGTCCAAAAGGTGAGCGTATTGCCATCCAGTCGCTCGACGTCGGGGTCGCGGATATGGAGCTCGATCCGCGTCTGAAAATCCGGGGCATCCTGCGCGGCGACGGGGAGGCCCTTGTGTCGGTGCTGCGCGCGTCGCCGGCTGCCGAGCGATTTGGTGCGCAGCTCAACACGACCACCGTGTCCGGTGCCCTTACGCTGCCCATCGACGTCAGCATGAATCTGGATAAACCGGGCGATATCGCCGTGCAGGGCAGCATCCGTTTTGACGGGAATTCGGTGTCGATCAACAAATTGATTCCCAGCGTCGAGAGTGTCCGCGGTACCGTCGACTTCACCGAAAATTCGCTCAGGACCGAAGACTTGCGCGTCAGGATTCTTGACGGCGATGCCCGCGTGGCCGGAAGCCTCGGGGCCGCAGGCAAAGGCCTGCAGGTCGATGGCACGCTGACGGGTGCGGCCTTGCTGGCTTTGGCCGGTGCGAAGGATCTTTCGGTGTTTGACGGGAAGACGACCTATCAGTTGCGTATCCGTGAGCTGGATAACGGGGGGCTCGATGTATTGCTGACGTCGCCGCTGGTCGGGATGTCGATCGACTTGCCGGCCCCAATGGGCAAGACTGCGGAGCAGCGCCAGCTCTTGTCGGCGCGCTGGGTTTCGACACAGCGTCGCACCGATTCCCGTCACACGATCACTCTGTCGATGGGCGACGCGCTCAATCTGCGCGCAGAGCGCTTTACCGGCGCGCGTAGCGGGCCATTTTTTCCGCGCGTGGCAGTTGGCATCGGTGCGCCGGTCGAACTGCCTGAATCGGGCATGATCGTCGAGGTTGCCGTCGACAAGCTGGACTGGGATCACTGGAAAAATCGGCTGGATCACCTCATGCGCCTGTCTCCGACTGCGCAGGCGGATCCCGATGTGTTTCCCGAGATTCAGTGGGTGCACGTGCGCACCGCCAATTTCATTCTGCCCGACGTTACCCTGACGAATGCGGATCTGCGAATGACGCAGAGCCAACGGGATCAGTGGTCGGCCACCCTGGCCTCGAAGGAAACGAACGCCACGGTTTCCTGGCGCGAATCGTCCGGTGCCTTGGCCGGAAGGGTCGTGGCGCGGGTTTCGCGCCTGTCCATCGGCGAAGCGGATTCCGCAGGCGGCGAGCCGCCCAGGGTCGACAGCATGAACGAGAGTCAGTGGTCGGATATTCCGGCGGTCGATCTGACAATCGACGACTTTGTCCTCTATGGGAACCGTCTCGGTGCATTACACCTCCAGGGCTCAAACATAGAGCGCGGTGAGCGCTGGAACATTGAGCGATTCGATATCAGCAATCCCTACGCCAAGCTGGCCGGTAGCGGCGTCTGGACGCTTAAAGGGGCTGGCCGCGGGGTCAAGCTGACCGCGAGTATGGATGTCGAGGATCTTGGGCTGTTGTCGACCTACATGGGATACCCCAACCGGGTACGCGAGGGTGCTGGCACTCTGTCGGCCTCGGTCGACTGGCGCAACTTCCCCTGGACGTTTTCCTACGACGGTCTCGACGGCGAGGCCAAGATCGACTTCAGGAAGGGCGTTTTCGAGCACGTCAATTCACGCAGCGCGCGTCTGCTGGAATTGTTGTCGATACAGTCGCTCTCGCGGCTACTGCGGCTTGATTTCCGGCCGGGCAACGAGTTCCAGAATGGCTTTCCCTTTACGTCGATTTCGGGCGATTTCGCTATTGCCGGCGGGGTTGTCTCGACCAGGAACCTTGTCGTGGCCAGCCCGGTCGCCGAAGTCCTTCTCGTTGGCAATTCGGATCTTGCACACAAGGTCTGGAACATGCAGGCCGACGTCAAACCCATTTTTGACATGAGCGGCGCGGCGTTGGCGACCGGATTCGCGGTCAATCCGCTGCTGGGCCTTGGCGCCCTGGTGACGCAGTTCCTGTTGCGCACGCCAATCGAGCACGTCATGACTTCGCGCTATACAGTCACAGGTCCGTGGGACGATCCCAAGGTCGAGCCACTGGATACCGGGCCCGTAAATTCGTCTGGTCAAAGCAACCCGAGCGCATTCCCGAGCACCAGTGCTCCGGCGAATGCCGCGCAAACGCCGAGTGCTCCGGCAGGGCAAGCGTCGCCGCAACCGCCCGGCCAGCAGCCAACGCAGGGCAACGCGGCAGGCAATCCGCCGCCCGCGTCGTCCGCCGTGCCGAACGCCGGGAATGCGCCCAGTGCGCCCAATGCGCCGAGCGTACCCGCCGCACCGGCTAGCCCTCCAAGGTTCGTTCCGAACCTGGGCGGTTAGGCGGCCAAAAGGTGCCAAGGTGCCAAGGTGCCAAGGTGCCAAGGTGCCAAGGTGCCAAGGGGGCCAGGCGGCCCGTGCGCGAATTACCGTGCGTGAAGTAATGACGCCCCCACAAAAAACAACGCCCCGGTATCCGTTCCGGGGCGCTGACGTGACATGTGCGGCGCGCGTTGCGCGCACGTGTCTCTACGGTTTCTTCATCATGTCAAAGAACTCGGCGTTGTTCTTTGTCGCGCGCATCTTGTCGAGGATGAACTCCATCGATTCGACTTCATCCATATCATGGATGAACTTGCGCAGCACCCACACTTTCTGCAGCAGATCCGGCCGGATCAGCAGCTCTTCGCGGCGGGTGCCGGACTTGTTCAGGTTAATCGCCGGGTAGACGCGCTTTTCAGCGAGTCTGCGCTCGAGATGGATTTCCGAGTTGCCGGTGCCCTTGAATTCTTCGTAGATCACCTCGTCCATGCGGCTACCGGTTTCAATGAGCGCGGTGCCGATGATGGTGAGCGAGCCGCCTTCTTCAAGGTTGCGGGCTGCACCAAAAAAGCGCTTTGGACGCTGCAGCGCATTGGCGTCCACGCCGCCTGTCAGCACCTTGCCCGAGGCCGGGACCACCGTGTTGTAGGCGCGTGCGAGCCGCGTGATCGAGTCGAGCAGGATGACCACGTCCTTTTTCATTTCCACCAGACGCTTGGCGCGCTCGATCACCATTTCTGCAACTTGCACGTGACGTGTCGCAGGCTCGTCAAAAGTCGATGCCACGACTTCGCCGCGCACGGTACGCTGCATTTCGGTCACTTCTTCGGGACGCTCGTCGACGAGCATCACGATCATGACGGCATCCGGAAAATTCGACGTGATGGCATGCGCGATGTGTTGCATCATCACCGTTTTGCCAGACTTCGGGCTGGCGACGATCAATCCGCGCTGGCCCTTGCCGATGGGGGCAAAGATGTCCAGAATCCGGCCGGTGAGGTTTTCCTCGCTCTTGATATCGCGCTCAAGCGGCATGACCTTGTCCGGGTGCAGCGGCGTGAGGTTCTCAAACATGATCCGGTGCTTGATCGCCTCGGGCAGATAGCCGTTGACCTTGTCGACCTTGACCAGAGCAAAGTAGCGCTCGCCATCCTTGGGCGTGCGCACTTCGCCTTCGATCGAGTCACCGGTGTGCAGGTTAAAGCGCCGGATCTGCGAGGGCGAAATATAAATGTCGTCGGTGCTTGCCAGATAAGACGTTTCGGGAGAGCGCAAAAAGCCGAAACCG
>CAITPF010000387.1 GCA_903894155.1 uncultured beta proteobacterium
CGCAGAAATGCCTTATGCAGTCGACGACGACGATCGCCGCGAACAATATCAACGGTTTCGCTCTCGCGCGTCACCCGCCCAAGCGGATTACGCCCAGAGTGATACATCGCGGTCGCAGTTGCCATCGGGCTCGGATAGAAAGTTTGCACCTGGTCGGCACGAAAGCCATGACTCTTGAGCCACAGTGCCAGATGCATCATGTCTTTGTCACTGGTCCCCGGGTGTGCGGCAATGAAGTACGGAACCAAAAACTGCTTTTTACCTGCCTGCTCGCTGTACTTGTCAAACAGTCGTTTGAATTTATCGTAACTCCCGATCCCGGGCTTCATCATCTTGGAGAGGGGACCGGTCTCGGTGTGCTCCGGTGCAATTTTCAGATAGCCACCCACATGATGTGTGACTAGCTCACGGATATATTCCGGCGACTTCACCGCCAGGTCGTAACGCAAACCCGAACCAATCAGAATTTTCTTCACGCCCTTCAGGGCCCGGGCACGTCGATACATATGAATCAGCGCGCTGTGATCCGTATTCAGGTTCCGGCAGATATCGGGGTAAACGCAACTTGGCTTGCGACAGGCCGACTCGATTTCCGGGCTTTTACAACCGATACGGTACATATTGGCAGTGGGACCGCCCAGATCCGAAATGACACCCGTAAAGCCCGACACCTTGTCCCGAATATCCTCGATTTCACGAATGACGGAATCTTCACTTCGGCTCTGGATGATGCGGCCTTCGTGCTCGGTGATCGAACAAAACGTGCAACCACCAAAACAACCCCGCATGATGTTCACGCTGAACCGGATCATTTCCCACGCCGGGATCTTGGTTGCACCATCGTGACTGCCGTTCTCGTCGGCATAAACAGGATGAGGGCTTCGCGCATAGGGCAAATCAAACACCAGATCCATCTCTGGCGTCGTGAGCGGAATCGGTGGCGGATTGATCCAGACATCGCGTGCCGTGCGTCCCTCGCCGTGCGCCTGCACGATGGCGCGTGCATTGCCAGGATTGGTCTCCAAATGCAGAACACGGCTCGCATGCGCATACAAAACAGGATCTGTTTTCACCTGCTCATAGGAAGGCAGGCGGATCACGCTGCGGTCGCGAGGAGGAACCTTAAGCTTGCCCAACACCCGCGATGACGGATTCGGTGAAAAGACAAGCGGCGCTTCGCCCGCGGTCAAATTGCGTTTGCCGGCGCCCTTTTTCGTGTTGGCTGCGTCAGCCACTGTGCGTGCTTCATCATTGCGCGCACAACTTTGTCCCTGTTCAAGCGCCTGCTCGCTGATCATCAGGTAGGGGTTGACATGGGCTTCGACCCGACCCGGTGCGTCAACGCTGGTAGAGTTGATTTCCATCCAGCCCTCGGGCGTCTCGCGGCGCACAAAAGCCGTGCCTCGAACATCCGTGATTTGATGAATAGGCTCTTGAGCAGCCAGGCGATGCGCAATTTCGACCACCGCGCGCTCCGCGTTGCCATACAACAGCACGTCGCACTTGCTATCGACCACGATCGAACGGCGAACCTTGTCAGACCAATAATCGTAATGTGCGATGCGTCGCAACGAGCCTTCTATCCCGCCTAATACGACCGGGACCCCTTTATAGGCTTCCTTGCAGCGTTGGGTGTAAACAATCGCGGCGTGATCGGGACGCCGGCCTCCGATGTCGCCTGGTGTGTACGCATCATCGGTACGAATTTTGCGATCCGCGGTATAGCGATTGATCATCGAGTCCATGTTGCCCGATGTCACGCCAAAAAATAGATTTGGCTTTCCCAGGACTTTAAATGGCTCGGCGCTCTGCCAGTCAGGCTGCGCAATGATGCCAACCCGGAACCCCTGATTTTCAAGCATCCGCCCGATCACGGCCATGCCAAAGCTCGGGTGATCCACATACGCATCACCCGTGACAATGATGATGTCACAGCTGTCCCACCCGAGCTGAGCCATTTCTTCACGACTCATTGGCAGAAGTGGCGCCACGCCCAGGCCCGCAGCCCAGAACTTGCGATAGCTGTTCAGAGGCTTGGCGTTGCGGGGGAAGAAGGAAACATCAGCGTAGTCAGCCATACCCGTTACGATGCGGCTCCTTCGAGCTTATCCTGTGTTTTGGTGTCGAAATCTCTGGCCTCGTGACGTTCACGAAGCTGCTCGGAGGGCTCACCCGTCAGGCGATTCACCATGCGTCCGCGTTTCACGGCCGGTCGACGATAGATAAGATCGGCCCAGCGTTGAACATGTTTATATTCTTCAACGTTGAGAAACTCTGACGCGCCATATAACCAGCCCTTGACGAGCCCGCCATACCAGGGGAACACCGCCATGTCGGCGATGGTGTATTCGCCTCCGGCGAGATATTCGTTGTCAGACAAATGTCGGTTCAGGACGTCAAGCTCGCGCTTTACTTCCATCGCAAAGCGGTCGATCGCGTATTCGATCTTGACGGGGGCATAGGCATAGAAGTGACCGAACCCCCCGCCCAGATAGGGAGCACTGCCCATCTGCCAGAAAAGCCAGTTCAAGGCCTCTGTGCGGCCTGCCAGATCTTTAGGAAGAAACGCGCCAAACTTCTCTGCAAGATAAAGCAGGATGGAGCCTGATTCAAAGACGCGTATCGGCTTGGGTCCGCTACGATCCAGCAGCGCAGGAATCTTGGAGTTCGGGTTGATCGCGACAAAGTCTGATCCGAACTGATCACCATTTCGAATGTTGATCAGCCACGCGTCATACTCTGCGCCGGCATGACCGAGCGCGAGCAACTCTTCAAGGAGGATCGTGACTTTTACGCCGTTCGGTGTTCCTAACGAATAAAGTTGTAGCGGGTGTCGGCCAACCGGGAGGGCCTTGTCATGCGTCGGGCCGGCAATCGGTCGATTGATGTTCGCGAAGGCGCCGCCATTGGGCTGGGCCCAGGTCCACACCTTCGGAGGAACGTACGTGCTGGAATCTTTCGTGTTGGAATCTGTCATGTTGGTTCTCTTGTTGTTGTCGCGCAATTAGGTGTAACCGCTTTCTTTTTGGTTCCGCAGCGCCAAAATGACAGCGGCTTCCCCATCGAGGCGATAGCGTGCCACATAGCCGCTGTCGCCAAAATCAATCGGCCACTCTCGGTATTGCTCTGACATGTCCGGCACAGGGCGCCCGATTTGCGCCTGATGCCCCAGCACTCTCAACGCTTTGATGATCGAATCGCCTGCGCGTTTGGCGGCGGCGGGATTTTTGGGGCGCAAAAATTCCCGCAGGCGTTGAAGGTCGCGAATCGCGCCTGGCGCAAAAATCACTTGCTGCATGCGGGCGCGGGCACTTCGTTTTCGGTTCCCCAACTGGAAAGCCAGCTTTCGACATCGGTGGCGCTCGCGTGCATGCCGGTTTCCTGATACTGCTCCCACGCCTTGATCGTGTCCTGCCGGAAAGCCTCGCGCCGTTCCTCTCTGTCAACATACTGGGTAATGGCTTCGCGCATGATCCAATGCGCGGATCGATGGTGTGCCTCGGCCAGGCTTTCAACGCGGGATCGGGTGTCTGCATCGAGCTTGACGGACACCGTTTTGGCGGCGATATGTGGCTGTGGCATGGCGTGGCATCCCAGGTTATTGATAGGTGTTACCTTATCACACTTTGGTGGGGGCCGGCGATACCATGCGGCAGTGTGGCCAGGAAAATGCCCCCAACTTCCCACGTGCGGTCCTGTGCGGGGTTTGGCTTGGGGGCAAGCTGCCATTCCTGAAGGCCATGCCGGTGGACAGGCACCTGCTCTTATTTCGCCTTCATTTCGCCTTCATGATCTCCGAGCCGATTGCGCGTGGGTCGCGCACGGCCCATCGTCCTGCTTCGACGGTGATGATGAAATCTTCAACCTCGCGGTTAAAGCGTTCGGGATCTTCGAGGTTGAGCGTGTGCCCGGTCTTGGGCATGACGGCCAGGCCGCTCGCCGGGATGGCCTTCTTCATGAAGATGCCGGGTTGCAGGCAGTGGTCGTCTTCGTCGCCGACCAGAATCAGCGTCGGGACTGTCATCTTGCGCAGGTCGGCCTCAAGGTCGTAGATCGACGGGCGGCGCGCCTGGACGCCACGCATGGTATTGGCGCAGCCCAGGCTGTCATGTTCGCCGAGTTGCGTGGCGAATTCGAGCCAGCCGCGCGGGTCCTTGTTCTGCAACTGTACGCGCGAGGCCCCGAGGGCGTAGGTCTTGGCGAACTCCTTGCTGCCGAGCGTCTCGAATTGCCGGCCGACTTCGATCGACAGGTTGCGGAAGTGCTCCTCGTGTTCCTTTTCGGCACCGTAGCCCGCGCCGGCGACCGTGAGCGAGAGCGCGCGCGCCGGGGCGACCAGGCCGAAGTGCAGCGTGGCGAAGCCGCCCATCGAAAGGCCGACGATGTGCGCGCGATCGATGCCGGCGGCGTCCATAATGCAGAGGATGTCCTGTACGGCGCGGCGCTGGGAGTAGGCATCGACGTCTTTCGGGATGTCTGACGGCGTGAAGCCTCGCGCGGAAAACGTGATGCAGCGGTGGCGTCGGGCAAAGTGGCGCATTTGCGGCTCCCAGCTGCGCCAGTCTCCGCCGAATTCATGCACGAACACGATGGGCGTGCCGCTGCCTGCCTCTTCGAAATAAAGCTTGATGTTGTCGTCGGTGGTGGCCCAGCTCATGACTTCTCCTTGATGATTGATCCGCGCGATGCAATGCCGCCGTCGATCGTGACGATACTGCCGGAGATGTAGCCGGCGCGAGGCGATGCGAGGAAGGCGATCAGGTCGGCGACTTCGCCGGGCGAGGCCGGGCGACCGCCGGGATACTTTGCGCGCAATTCGACGTGGCGCGCCTCGTCGCCATAGAGATCCAGGGCGCGACGCTTGTTGATCTTGATCATGCGGTCGGTTTCGACGGGCCCCGGGTTCACCGCCACGACGCGCACGCCGAAATCCATGCTCTGGCCGCCGAGCGCCTTGGTAAAGGCCATGAGCGCCGCGTTGCCCGTGCTGCCTGCGATGTAGTTGGCATCCCAGTTTTCGCCCGAGTTGCCGATGTCGTTGACGATCACGCCGTCGCCGCGCGCCTTCATGCGCGCGTAGATTGCCTTGGTGAGAAAAATGTAGCCAAACAGCTTGAGGTCGTAGCCGGCGCGCCAGCTTTCTTCGGTGATCGATTCGATCGGGCCCGAGGGAATTTCGCCAGCGTTGTTCACCAGGATATCGACGTCGCCTGCAAGGCGGGCGAGTTCGGCAATGTTTTCGGATTTGGCCAGATCGAGTGCGTACGTGGTCACGCGTATGCCGAAGTCGCGCTCAAGACGGGCCTTGTGCTCTTGAAGCGCGGGCCCCGATCGGGCGGTGAGATGCAGGTCGCAACCTTCTTCGGCGAAGACCTCTGCCGTGGCGAGGCCGATGCCCTTGGAGGCGCCGGTGATGAGGACTGACTTGCCTTTGAGTCGCAGATCCATGGGGTCGGATTCCGTAAGTGGTTAGCCGGCAGGCGTGCCATAGCGTCGGCGGGCGATCGCCTCGGCCAGCGCGACGATACCGTAAAGCAATAGTCCGCCGCCGCACAGGACGACGATCGCCGCCATGGCGACGCCCGTTTCTGCCCGCGCGGTGGCAAACACAATCAGATATCCCAGGCCGCGCTGCGCTGTGATGAATTCACCGATGATCACGCCGATGATGGCAAGCGTCATGGCGACTTTCATCCCGCTGAAGATATAGGGAAGTGCGCTGGGAAATTTGACCGACTTGAAGGTTTGCCACTCGCTGGCCGTCAGCGACTGGCACAGGCGGATCATGTTGCGATCGACGTTGTTGAAGCCGGCAAGCGTTGCGATGATGATCGGGAAAAAGCTGATGAAGACCGAGAACGCGAGCCGCGACTCTGAACCGATTCCCAGCCAGATGATGAACAGCGGGGCGAGCGCGATTTTCGGGATCAGCTGGAAGAAGACGAGGTTGGGGTAGAGCGCCTCGCGCGCGGTGCGCGAATAGCTCAGCCAGACCGCAAGCCCGATGCCCAGTATGCTTGCCAATGCGAAGCCTGCCGCCGATTCCAGCACGGTGGGGATCGCGTGGCGCAGCAGGATTTCATGCTGCTTGACCATGATGTCGAGAATGGCCGAGGGCGCAGGCAGGATGACGGCGGGGATATGCGCCAGGCGCACCCAGAGCTCCCACGCGACCAGGACAGCCGCCGCGAGCAAGATCGGGAGCACGATGCCGCGTAGACCGTCGCGGGCAATCGACCCGGCGGGGATCGTGCCGACGACGGTTCCGGCTTCGGTTCCAATGCCGCCCACGCGGCCATTTTCAGCCATGAGCGGCTCCGGCGCGATTTTGTGCGGCCTCCAGGGCACCGGGCCCCGTCTGGGCGTGAGCCTGCTCGATGGTTTCCCGCAACCGACGGCACAGGGCACCGAATTCGGCCGTATCCTCGATCGCGAAGGCGCGCGGCCGGGGGAAGGTGACCGGCAGATCCAGGATGATGCTCGATGGGCGTCCGCCCATGACGAGCACACGGTCGGAGAGATACACCGCCTCCCGGATACTGTGCGTGACGAAGATGACGGTCTTGCGATACCGCTCGAGCATGTCGGAAAGCACGACGTTCATCTGGTCGCGCGTGATGGCGTCGAGCGCGCTGAAGGGCTCGTCCATCAGCAGGACTTTCGGGTCATGTACCAGCGCCCGACAGATCGCGACCCGCTGGCGCATGCCGCCAGAGAGTTCGTGCGGGCGCTTTTCCTCGAACCCTGTCAGCCCGACGCGGGCGAGCAGCTCATGCGCGCGCGCAAGGTGGGCCTCACGCGGGAGCTTCAGGATTTCGATGGGGAACATCACGTTGTCCAGCACCGAGCGCCACGGCAGCAGGGTGGCATCCTGGAAGATGATGCCGGTGTCGCGCCGGGGGCCGATCACGGGCTGGCCTGCAAGCTGAAGCGCCCCGGCGCTCGGGGCTTCGAGCCCCGCCAGCATCATCAGCAACGTACTCTTGCCGCATCCGCTCGGGCCGAGCAGCGAGATGAACTGCCCCTCGCTGGCCTCGAAGGTCGCGTCGTCGACCGCATGCAACGGCCCGCTGCGCGTCGCGTAGGTCTTGCCGACGCCTGTCGCCGCGATATAAGCGCCCGACATGCTTACGCGACGTACTTGCGGAAGGGTTCAACGGCGGCACGCGCGCGCTTTTGCTGCTCCTCCGAAAGCTTGACCTTGCCGACGAAGTCATTGGTGAAGAGCGAGGACATCTCGGGAAGCGTTGCCCCCTGGCCCGCCGCGTATTCGACGACGAGTTCGGCCTGGGATTTCATCTTGGCGGGATCCGCGTAGCCGAGTCCGTGGTCAAGGACTTCGGGAACCAGGTTCGTGAGGTTGGTCAGCCCCAGGCCGATGCGGGCGTACTCCTTGCCCGATGCCGTCATCGCGACCTCATCGTTTGCCTTGAGGAAAATGGCAAGCGCCTCGTCCGGCTCGGTCATGATGAACTGGATCGCCTGCATGGCGCCGTTGACGAAGGCCTGGCACAGCGCGCTGTCGGCCTTGACGCGCGTGGTCTGCGTGATCAGCGACTGGCCATAGAACTCAAGCCCGACCGCCTTGTACAGCATGAACCGCACGTCCACGCCGTTTGAAGCGAGCGCCGGGATGGTGCTCGACCCGAAGGCGGCCACGGCATCGACGAGCTTTTCGATCAGCGATCGATCCCGCACCTTGGCGTCGAGTTGCACGAGCTCGACTTTGGACAAGTCGAATCCGGCCTTCTTGGCATAGAGCGGGAGGAAAGGATATTCGCCGGAGCTGACGCTGGCGCCGAGCTTTTTGCCCTCGAGATCCTTGGGTTGGCGGATCGGCGAATTCGACAGCACCCCGACGCCCATGAGCGCGTCGTAGTTGAGCTGACCGATGCAGGTGATCGGCAGACCCTTGGAGGCTTGCACCATCACCGTGGGCGTGGCGCCCATCCCGAACATGAACGAGTTTGCGCCGACCGCCTGCGCGGCAGCGCCAGAGCCCGATCCGCGTGCCACCGAGACGTCGAGCCCGTTTTGCTTCCAGAATCCCTTGTCACGCGCAACGTAGGCGAACAGGTTGGGGCCTTCCGGTATCCACGACGTGGTGAACGTGATCTTCGTTGCGCCCTGGCTGATCGCCGGCGCGGCGATGCCGAGCGCTGATGCGGCACCGGCAAGTTTGATGAAGCGACGGCGAGAGATTGACGGCATTGAATTTCCCCTTGGGCTAATTTGGACAGATCGGATGCTTCATGACGCTATCAAGAAACGTGCCAGCTTTCGATGGCGGCCTTTGCTGTTGCAACGTTGACGTCTTGTGCGACTGCGGTACAGGCATTGCTGCAATACCGGAGGCGGTCGGCGCAACGGGGCACCCCGCCCCGGCAATCGTTGTGCACGGCCATCGACCCATGCCGCACTCCGTTGGTGCAGGGCGCGCGTTCAGTGCTTGGGCAGCGATCTCGGATCCCGCTCGCCCCAGCGCCCCGCCTCGACGGTGGCGATGAAGTCGGCTAGAAACAGATTGAACCAGTCTGGCTCCTCCAGGTTGATGGTGTGCCCGCACTTGGGCAGCATCAGCAGCCCGCAGGCCGGCACGGTCTTTTTCAGGAAGAGGCCCGGCAACAGGCACTGGTCGTCCTCGTCGCCGTTGATCACGAGCATCGGAACCGACAAGCGCCGCAGCTGCTCCTCGAAGTCGTAGATCGAAGGGCGCGAGGCCTGCACGCCGCGCATCGTGTGCGCGGACCCCAGACTGTCGTGTTCGCCGAAATGCGTCTTGAATTCCAGCCAGCCCCGCGGATCCTTGTTTTGCAGCTGCACGCGGGTTGCACCGAGCGCGTAGGTCTCTGACAGGGCCTTGGCGCCGAGCGTGTCGAATTTTTGCGCCGTCTCGCGAGACAGTGCGCGGTAGAACTCCTGGGTCGACTTTTCCGTCGCATAGCCGGCGCCGGCCACCGTCAGGGAAAGGGCGCGCTCAGGCGCGGTAAGCCCGAAGTGAATCGTCGCGAAGCCTCCCATCGACAACCCGACAATATGGGCCTTTTCGACTCCGGCGGCATCGAGTACGGCCAGTGCATCCTTTACAGCGGTTGCCTGCGAATACGCGCTCACGTCCTGCGGGATGTCCGAGGGCGGGTAGCCCCGGGCGGAGTACGTGATACAGCGATGGCGGCGCGCAAAATGCCGCATCTGCGGCTCCCAGGCACGCCAGTCGCCGGCGAATTCGTGCACGAACAGAATCGGCGTGCCTGAGCCAGCCTCTTCGTAGTGAAGGCGATAGTTATCCTTGGTAGTGGCCCAACTCATGAAGTCTCCGCGTGGCTGTAAGTTATTCGTGTTTGTGTTGCCATGCCCGTCGATCCGGACAATCCCCAATAGTGCCTGCACGGTGGCGCCGGCGTCAACCGCGCGCTGAAGGTGAAATGCGGGACTGCGACGCGAAAGTTTGGAACTAGAATGCCGGCAAGGGCAACGCTCCCCGTCCGGGGGCGCGGCGCTCACCACCGTTCATCACCAATCGACATCGGAGACAGATGTGAAAGTATTTCATGCAATGCGTCGCGCGCTGCTCGCGACCCTCCTTCTGGGGCTGTCGGTATCCGTAGCCCTGGCGGCGGATATCCAGGTGATTACGTCCGGTGCCTTTTCTGCGGCGCTGGATCAGCTGGCGCCTGCCTACGAGCGTCAATCCACCAACAAAGTCGTCATTTCTCATGGCGCCTCGATGGGAACAGCGCAGGATGCCATTCCCACGCGCCTCGCGCGCGGCGAGAAATTCGACATCCTGATCCTGGCGCGGCCGTCGCTCGACGGCTTCGCGGACCAGGGCAAGGTCGATCCGGCGACCCGTGTCGATCTTGCGGCTTCGACGATCGGTGCGGCGGTGCGCAAAGGCGCGCCCAAGCCCGACATCAGCACGGTCGATGCCCTGCGCAAGACGCTGCTGCAGGCCAAATCGATCGCCTACTCGGCGAGCGCCAGCGGCACCTACCTGTCGACCGAACTGTTTCCGAAGCTTGGCGTGGCCGAGCAACTCAAGGACACCGCGAAAAAAATCTACAGCGAGCGCGTCGGTACGGTCGTGGCGCGGGGCGACGCGGAACTCGGGTTCCAGCAGGTCAGCGAATTGCTGCCCATCGAGGGCATCGACTTCCTGGGCGAAATCCCGCCTGAAGTCCAGCAGACGGTCTTCTTTTCCGCCGGCATCACCCGCGATGCGCAGAACCTCGAGGCCGCGAAGGATTTGATCCGTTTCCTGACTTCGGCGCAGGCAGCCCCGATCATCAAGAAGACGGGGATGAACCCCGTCGTGGCCAAATAGGGGCCTAAGCCTGCGCGATTGCGGCGGCGGATCGACGCCCCGCGATCACGCAGACTGCGGCGATGAAATTCATCAGGGCCGCGATGCCAACGGGCATCGTGTAGCCGCCGGTGAGGTCATGGAGCGTTCCGAAGAACGCAGGTCCCATGGCAGAGACGAGCTGGATCAGCATCGCAGTCATCCCGAAGATGGCGCCGAACGATGCTGCACCAAACTCCCTGCGCACGATGAGGGGCGACAGTGTCGTGATATTGCCCGCCATGAATCCGTAAATCAGAACGCCTGCGACGATCTGCCACGAGGTCTGCGCAAGGCAGACGACGGCCAGGCCGATCCCCGCCACGATCAGCACCAGTGCTGCGGTGATCCGCACATCGACGCGATCTGAAAAGCGTGCCAGCAGCAGCCTGCCGGCGAAGGCGAGGGCGGCGGCGCAACTGACCGTCAGCGCCGTGGCCGATTCACCGAGGTGCAGGCGCAGCAGCGTGACCTGATGCGTTAAAAACCCGATCTGCACCAGCAACGCCAGGCCGAACGCGATGGTCACGGTGCGAAGCGCGAGTGTCTGCAGGGCCTGCGCCCGGGTCCAGGCCCGGGAGGTGGCGACGCCTGCGCGAGCGCTTGCGGCGATGCCATCGGCCGTCAGGCCAAGGTCATGGGGGTGGCGGCGCATGACGAACAGGCTGATCGGCAATACGATCGCGAGCACCAGCAGCGACACCAGGCTCATTGCCGTACCGAACCCCAGCTTTCCGATCAGAAAGAGCAGCGTCGGCACACCAACCACGCCGCCCAGACTTGCGCCCAGCAGCGCGGTGGAAACGGCCCTGCCCTGGTGCCGGTCAAACCACGGTGCGAGTGCTGAGGAAATCGCCGTGGTCGAAAGGCAGGACCAGCCCAAACCCATGCAGGCAAAGGCCGCGTACACCTGCCAGACCTGATCGACCTGCCCGATCCCGGCCAGCGCAAGCGACAGAAGCCCGGCGCCAACCGTCATCACGGGCCTCGGCCCGATTCGCCCGATCAGGCTGCCGACCAGGCCAAGCGCGAAGCCGTTGACGATGAACGCGCACGTCAGCGCCGACGAAATCAGCCCGATCGACCAACCGCGCGTCTGACTGATCGTATAGAGATAGACGCTGGGGCCGTATAGTGCGCAGGACCAGGCCACCACGGCGATCACCAGGCAGCCTGTCACCATCCACCAGCCGTAAAAGACGCGCCTGATCACCCGGAACCCTGGCCGATCAGGGGTGCGGCGCGAGGGCGCAGCCCTCTCATCCGACGCATGCGCCTAAGCTTCTGGC
>CAITPF010000388.1 GCA_903894155.1 uncultured beta proteobacterium
GCCTTGTTTCCCGGCGGTCCTGGCGCAATCCTCGGCGGCGCAATTCGCCCGGCAGGGGCATGCGGCACACGGCCCGCGCAGCGCAAGGCGAAATGAAGCGACGCTCGGTGAATCCGTGCTGGTATAGTTTTTCGCACACCACGAGGGATTCAGGAGACCAAAAAATGAAAATTCTGTACTTCAATGATTTCAGGCTCGGCATTCTCAAGGGCGACCACGTAGTCGACGTGACGGACGTCGTGGCGGATATCCCGCATGCCGGGCCCCATGACCTGATCAGTGGCCTGATCGAACGCTTTGACGCGTACCGCCCACGGATCGAGGCTGCGGTGCAATCGCGCGCCGGCGTGCCGCTGGCGGGCGTGCGGATCCGGTCTCCGCTGCCGCGGCCGAACAACATCGACTGCATGGCGGTGAACTACATGGAGGATGGCACGCGGGCCGCGCCCGCTGCGATCAATGCCTTTCACAAGGCGTCGATCGGTGTGATCGGCGACGGCGACACGATGGTGCTTCCCGATGTGGGGGCGACGATCTTCGAGGGCGAAGCCGAGTTGGCGCTGGTCATCGGCAAGCGTGCGACCAATGTTCCCGCCAGTGATGCGATGGGATACATCTTTGGCTACCTGAACTTCATCGACGGCTCGGCACGTGGGCTGGGCCCGGACGGCAACGTTTTCTTCCAGATGAAGTCGCGCGACACGTTCGCGCCGATGGGGCCGTTTATCGTCACCGCCGACGAAATCCCCGATCCGGATAACCTGCAGATCCGCCTGTGGAACAACGGCGTGCTGATGCAGAATTTCAATACCAGCGACATGGCGCACAAGATCCCGCGCTGTATCGAGTGGGTGAGCTCCATCCATACGCTCGAGCCCGGCGACGTGATCGCGACAGGCACCAACCATCGCGGCCTGAATCCGTTCATGGACGGCGACCGGATCGAGCTCGAGGTCGAGGGAATGGGCCGTTTGCACATTGGCGTGCGCGACGACCTCAAACGCACATGGGCACGCGAGACGCGCCTTGAGCGCCAGGAAAAGAAGCTCGAAGGCGTTCACACCCCGCAGCTGACAGGCAAGTACGCGAAGACCGCAGCCTGAGCCTGCTGGCGGGCCGATCGCAGGGTGATGCCACCCTGTCGTCGGATCTGCGGGGAAGGTTGGGGAAGGTTGGGGAAGGTCGGGGATGGACAGGAAAGGAAAGGACAGGAAAGGAAAGGACAGGAAAGGACAGGAAAGGACAGGAAAGGACGGGAAAGGACGGGAAAGGACGGGGCCACGCCGCGTGCGAGCGGCGTCTTGCCCCCGCCCCTACCAGGGCGCCAGCGTCAATGCATGGCGCGCGGCGATGCGGCCGAAGGCGAAGCATTCGCCGATGTTTCCCGTGCCCTGGTACATGTAGCTGTAGATGGATCCCAGCTCCCCCGCGCTGTAGAGGCGGGGGATCGGCGTGCCGTCGGGCCGCACGATCTGCGCTTGCGCGTTGCGGCGCGGGCCACCCTGGGTGTTGAGCATCGTCGGCGAGATTTCGACGGCGTAGTAGGGCCCGGGGCCCACGGGAGCCAGCATTTTGGTGCGTCCGAAATCCTCGTCGATTCCCTGCGCGCACAGCCCGTTCCAGCGCGCAGCCGATTGACTAAGACTGCCTTCGGGCAGCTTGAGCGCGCGCGCCAGCGCGTCAAGCGTCGGTGCTGTTTTGATCCAGCCGCGTTGGATCTCGGCGCTGTTGTCCGCACTCCACGCATAGCGGGTCATCAACTGCGTCCAGCCGTGGGTGGGCTTGCCATCGTAGATCGGGCCGGCCGTGCGCAAGGTTTCGTCGAAAATCATGTACATCGGGCAGGGTGGGCGTAACCCCATCCACTTGCCCGATTGCCATATCTTGCCGTGGCGCAGCTTGTATTTTTCGTCGACAAACCGATTGCCATCGGGCCCGACAACGATCATCCCGCCGGCGGGTTCGTGCGAAAAGTGCAGGGGCACCATCGAGAAGGTCGCGGGGTACTCCGGCACCTTCAGCGCCATGGAGGGGCCGGCAAAGTTGTTCATGTGCCAGAGATCGGCGCCGACCTCCATCCCCATGCGGATCCCGTCTCCTTCGTTGTAGGGCGTCCCCGACGTGTAGCAATACGGTACGCCCGGAAGAAAGTTGCGGATCATTTCCTGGTTGTTTTCGAAGCCGCCGCAGGTCAGCACGACAGCGTGCGCCGCCTTGATCCGCAGAGTCTTGCCTGCGTGCTCGGCCTGCACGCCGAGGATTTCCCCGGTCGCCGGATCCTGGATCAGCCGGCGTGCGGGGGTCGCGTAACGGATCGCGACCGGGCGTTCTCGCACGGCCTGCGCGATCATTTCCCAGGTCTTGGAGTACCCGAGGATGTCGCCGTGGTGGTATTTGTGCACGCAATCCGATCCGGGAAGTTCCGGGAACTCGATGCCGGCCGGCTGGTGCTGATGCTCCTGCGGGTCTCCGCCGATGGACCGCAACCAGTCATTGTTCCTGCACATCTCGTCGGCCCAGACAGCGATCATGTCCTGGGGCACCGTATAGGGGCCGCAAAGGGCATTCATGTAGATGATCGCGCGCTCGGGTGATGACGGATTCAGGTAACCCTGCGCCGCGACGCGCGTGTTGCCGCCTTCTTCGCCCTCGGGTGCCTTTTCGAGGATCAGTACGCTGGCGCCGGCGTCCGCCGCCGTGATCGCGCACGCAGCGCCCGCCCCGCCGAAGCCGACGATGACCACGTCGGCCTGTGCGTCCCACGCGCCTTCGCGCGCCCCGGTTTGAATCATATTCACGCCTTAGTTCTTGAGCAGGCCCATGTCGGTGAAGTACTTGCGGTACCACTCGATTTCGGCCGGGAATTGTTTCTGGATCTCCGGGCCTTCTTCATAGGCATACGGGAGGTTGTACTTTTCGAGCAGTTGCCTGAACTCGGGTGACTGAGCTGTCTGCCGCAGCGCATCGTTGAGCTTTGCGGCGATGTCGTCGGGCAGGCCGGCGGGGGCCACCACGATCATGCCGTTGGCCGGGTTCGTGGGCGGACAGCCAATGTCCTTCATGATCGGGACGTCCGGGCTCTTGGGATCGCGCTCGTCGCGGTGAAAGATCAACAGCTCGCGAAACGCCCCTTGCTCCACGAGCGGCAGGTGCGATCCGGAGCCCGCGACGAAGTCGACGTGCCCGCCAAGCAGCGCCGTATTCGCGGTCGAGCCGCCCTTGGTCGGCACGTGCTTGAACTTCAGGTTCTTGCACATCGCGAACGACTCCACCGCGACTTGCTGCTGCGTGTGCGGCCCGCTCGAGGAATAGGTCAGCCCCGGGTTTTTCTGCGCATAGTCAATAAATTCATTGATGTTTTTCCAGGGCGCGTCGGTGCGTACCGTGAGCGAGCCGACGTAGAGCGTGTACTGCATCAGCACCCGGAAGCTCGTCGCGGTGTAAGCCAGCTTCACGAGCAGCGGGCGCACGGTGATCGAACCGGTCGAGGTCGCCAGGAGCGAATAGCCGTCGGGCTTCTTGCTCGCCAGCAGGCTGTTGGCGACCGTGGCGCCGCCCCCGCCCTTGTTCTCCACGGCGACAGGCACCCCGAGTCTCTTCTCGATACCCTGCGCCAGAGCGCGCGCGGTAATGTCGGTCGTGCCGCCGGCGGCGAACGCCACATACATCGTGATGGGCTTGTCGGGGAAGGCGGCTGCGCACGCGCCAGGCACGGCCGCGATGGCCAGGCCGGCGAGCGCTGCGGTGCAGATCGCCGCGAATCGGGCGCGAGGGTTAACGGAAATTTTCATGTCGACGTTTGGTCAGGTTCGTGCGCAGCATCGCCACTATGCGTTTTCGTCCGCCGTCGCCACCAGGATGTTGCGGCGTTTACGAATGCTCGGGATGACGGCGCTCAGCAACAGGATGGCCGAGACCGCGAGAAAGCCTGCGGCAATGGGGCGCGATACGAAGATGCCCATGCTGCCGCCCGAAATGATCAGCGACTGGCGCAGCGAATCCTCCAGGATCGGGCTCAGCACGTACGCCAGGATCAGTGGGGCAGGCTCGTACTCGAACTTGCGCATCAGGTACCCGACGACACCGAAGAACAGCATCAGGTAGAGATCCATCTCGCTGCTGTTGATGACGTAGGCGCCGATGAGCGAAATGAAGAGAATCAGCGGGAACAGCACGGCGTAGCGCATGCGCAGCAGTTTTACCCAGAGGCCGATGAGCGGCAGGTTCAGGACCAGCAGCATCGCGTTGCCCAGATACATGCTGGTGACCGTGCCCCAGAAGAGCTCCGGGTTCTTTTCGATCATCATGGGGCCGGGCGTGATCCCGTGGATCATCAGCGCGCCGAGCAGGATGCCCATCACGGCGTTGGCCGGGATGCCGAGCGTCAGCAGCGGGATGAAGGCGGCCTGCGCCGCCGCGTTGTTGGCGGCTTCCGGCGCCGCCACGCCTGCGATCGCGCCGTGCCCGAACTGCTCGGGGGTCTTGGAAATGCGCTTTTCCATACCGTACGCAATGAACGAGGCGAGCACCGCGCCGCCACCCGGCAGGATGCCGAGCAGGAAGCCCGAGAACGAGCCTCGCATGATGGGCATGAACGACTGGCGCCAGTCTTCGCGATTGGGGAGCAGGTTCTTGACTTGCGTGACGACCACACCTTGCTTGATCGTTCGTTCGACGTTCAGGAGGATTTCAGAGATGCCGAACAGGCCCATGGCCAGCGGCGCGATGCCGATGCCGTCGAGCAGGTCCGGGATCCCCATTGTGAAGCGCGGCAGCCCGGTCATGGTGTCGAGCCCGACCACGCCCGCGATGATGCCGACCCCGGCCATCATCAGCGATTTCGCCATCGATTTCTGCGCGAGGTAGGTCAGGATGACGAGACCCATGATCATCAGCGCGAAGTATTCGGGCGGGCCAAACCGCAGCGCGAGCGACGCGAGCGGCGGCGCCAGCAGCATGAGCCCGATGATGCCCAGCGTGCCGGCGATGAACGAACCGAACGCGGCGATACCGAGCGCGGGGCCGGCCCTGCCTTGCAGCGCCATCTGGTGGCCGTCGAGCGTGGTGACGACTGACGCGGCTTCGCCGGGGATCCCGACCAGGATCGAGGTGGTCGACCCGCCGTACTGGGCGCCGTAGTAAATGCCCGAGAGCATGATGATCGCCGTGACAGGCGAAATGCCGAACGTGACCGGCAGCAGGATCGACATTGCGCCGACGGGGCCGAGCCCCGGAAGCACGCCGATCAGGGTCCCCACGAGTACGCCGACGAAGCAAAAGAGCACGTTGTGCCACTGGAGCGCGACGGCCAGTCCGGTCAGTAGGTTGTCTGCCAAATCCATATGTTTGTGTGTCGGATCAGAAGCCCAGGATGCCCGCGGGGAGCGAGATCTTGAGAATCGTCTGGAAAAGGAGGTGGGTGCCCGCGACCGTGATTGCCGGCACCCCGAGCGAAGTCTTCCAGTCCACGCCCTCAAGCCAGCGCATGATCACCACCAGCAAGGCGAAGCTGCAGACGAAGAACCCGATGGTTTCGAAAGAAAGGATGAAGACGATGGTCAGCACCACGATGGCGACGGCGCGGCCCCACTTGAGTCCGCGCCAGAGGTCGGCCACGCGCACCTGCGCTGCGGCGTCGTGCCGGTAGGACTGGATCAGGACCAGCACCGCCATCAGCGTGACGAAGGAGGCGGCAACGAATGTCAGAAACCCCGATCCCGGGGTTTCCATCGTGCCCAGCCCGAGACCCAGGGCGCCATAGATGGCGGCCCCGCCGAAGACGATCCAGAAAAGAGCGCCAATGCGTTCGGCGCTCATGCTGGCGCAAGGCCCGATGGATCCGCCGGCGGGCGGGCCGGCCATCCGCTCGCGCAAGGCCCGATGGCGTGCTGACCGGCGTGCGTCGTCATGTGTCCCCTGCTACCTGGCGGTGCGTATTGACACCGTGATTTTTGATTTGATTTTGGTCGCTCATCCTAGGACTTAAGATTTTCGTTGTCAACCTCGCGCCCTTTGCGTCGGCGCGCGCGACCGGCCCCGCCACGCACGCAGGTCTTTTCGTCGCGGCGCTGCCCCTTTGCACCGCGTTGACACCGCGTGCGCGCTGTCTTACTCTCGCCTTCAACAATTGATAACAATTCCCCGAGACAAGGGATAACAATTCCCCGAGGCAAGGGTTTCGCAGCGTCGCTCCTCCACGAAGGGGCTGGTGCGATTCCGTTTGTCACCGTCATCGTTTGAAAATCCAACCATTCCGGAGCCGAAATGTCAGATTTGCCCAAGCGCGTTCGCATTCTTGAAGAAGGTCCCCGTGAGGGATTCCAGATCGAAAAGGGCCCGATCCCGACTTCGCGCAAGATCGACCTGATCAATAGCCTCTCCGAGACCGGCCTGGAACAGATCCAGGTCACTTCATTCGTCAGCCCGACTGCCGTGCCGCAGATGGCCGACGCCGAGGAGCTGGTCAAAGGCTTCATCCGCAAGCCGGGCGTGCGCTACACCGGCCTGTGGCTCAACGACAAGGGCCTGGAGCGGGCAATCGCCACGGGCAAGCTCGACATTCGCGGGTCGCTTTCGCTGACGGCTTCCGAGAAATTCCTGTTGCGCAACCAGCGCCGCACGCACGCGCAGAACGTCGAAGCGGTTCGCGGCATGATCGCGATGTTCAAGCACTACAACGTGGAGGTCAACCGCGCCAGCATCATGGCCGTGTTCGGCTGCAACTTCGAGGGCGATATCCCGACCGCCAAGGTGCTCGACATGGCCCAGCAACTGTTTGACCTGGCCGAGGAAGGCGGGTGCAAGATCAAGACGCTGTCGCTTGCCGACACAATGGCGTGGGCCACGCCGGGTTCCATCCGGCGCGTCGTGGGCGCTGTTCGCGAGAAGTTCCCGGAGGTCGAGCTTTCCCTGCACCTGCATGACACCCGTGGCATGGGCATTGCCAACGCGTACGCCGGGATGGAAATGGGCGTGGCGATTTTTGACGCTGCCGTGGCGGGCCTGGGCGGTTGCCCTTTCGCCTCCCACAAGGGCGCTTCTGGCAACGTCTGCACGGAAGATCTCGTGTTCATGTGCGACGAGATGGGTATCGAAACCGGCATCGATCTCGAGAAACTGATTGAATCGGCGCTGCTTGCCGAGGAAGTCGTCGGGCATCCGCTGCCGGGCTCCGTGAAGTTGGGCGGCTCGCTGGCCAGACTGCGCAAGAAAGTCGCCGAAGAGACCGCCAAAGCTGCCTAACCCAGGGGAACATCCATGACCGACATTACCCGTGAGCTTGGCGCTTTCATCGCCAACCTGAAGTTCGAGCAAATCCCCCCGGCGGCGCTCGACGTGATCCACATGGGCTTCGCCGACTGCGTCGGCGTCATGCTCGCAGGACGCGACGAGCCGCCGACCCGGATCCTCACGCAGGTGCTGGCGCCTGTCGCCGGCACGTCCAATCTGGTGTTCGGGGACCGCACGGCTCCCGCACCCGATGCCGCCTGGATCAACGGCACCGCCGCCCACGCACTCGACTTCGACGACGTGGCGCTGCGGGGCCACCCGAGCACCGTCCTGGTTCCGGCGATCATTGCCGAGGCCCAGGCGCTGGGTTCGAGCGGGAAGGACATGGTGACTGCCTACGCGGCCGGGTACGAGGTCTGGGCTGACCTGACCCGTCGCGATCCCGAGCACTATCACACCAAGGGCTGGCATCCCACGGGGATCCTCGGCGCCGTCGCCGCGGCGGCTGCCTGTGCGTCGCTCAATAAGCTCGACGCCGAGCAATGCGCGCTCGCCATTTCGCTCGGTGCGTCGCAGAGCGCGGGCATCATGGCCAATTTCGGGACCATGACCAAGCCGTTCCATGCGGGTCGCTCTGCGCAATCCGGCGTCATTGCCGCCAGGCTGGTCAAGGCCGGGTTCACCTCGTCGCCTGACGCGCTGGAGCATCCCCAGGGCTTTCTGTCAGCGGTGTCGCCCGGCGGCCGCGCGGATGTCACGTTGCCGGTCGAGACGGGCAAGGTCTGGAAACTGCTCACGGCCAAGCTCTCGGTCAAGAAGTATCCGCTGTGCTTCTGCACCCACCGGTGCCTGGACGGGATGCTGGATCTGCTGGCCGAGCATCCGCTCAAGGCCGATGAGATCGAAAGCATCGCGACCATGACGAGCCGGCGCAACACCAAGGTGCTGCGCAACCACCAGCCGCAAACCGGCCTGGAGGCGAAGTTCAGCATGGAGTTCGCCATGGCTTCGTGCGTTGTCGCCGGGCGGGCCGGCCTGTCGGAACTCGTCGATGACTTCGTGCAGCGCAAGGATATTCAGGAGCTGATGCGCAAGGTCGTGGTGATTGCAGATGATGAAGAGGATCCGAATGCGCCGGGCTACTCGCCCTTTGATCTCGTGACGGTCGTACTCAAGGACGGCCGCAAGATCGAAAGCCGGAAAATCGACACCGTTCGTGGCGGCCCTGCGTATCCCCTGAGTCGCGACCAGCTTTGGGCGAAGTTCGAAGATTGCGCGAACGTCGGCCATGCCAATGCGATTGCACGCCCGCTCTTCGATACGATGATGTCGCTTGAAAAGGTCGGCAAGGTAAGCGAGGTTCCCGGTCTGGGATAAGCGATCGACTGCGCGGCACATCGCCGCAGCAAAGACAACGGCCGCGCCAGTCAGACTGGTGCGGCCGTTTTACTTGCGGGTACTTTGTCAGGCGGCTAAAAAAGCCTCGCAGGGATTGCCCTGCGTTTTAGCCGCTTGGGAAAAACAATCAACCCAGGTGCTTGGCGAAGAACTCCAGCGTGCGCTCACGCGCCAGCTTTGCCGATTCGCCATGGTAGGAGCCGCGCTCGTCGCAGTTGAAACCGTGTCCGCCCGGATAAAAGTGGTGGATGCACTCGGGGTGGGCTGCCTCGACGGCCTTGGCCTTTTCGAGCGGAATCGAAGCGTCGACTTCGCCCCACTGGAACATGACCGGGCACTTGGGCTTTTCGTCGATCAGCGAGGGGACCGCGCCACCGTAGTAGGGCACCGAGCAGGTAATGCCGGGCAGGCGGCTCGCGGCCACCCAGGCGATCACGCCGCCCCAGCAGTAGCCGACGATGCCAGCCTTGCCGGCGGATTTGCCGTATTCGAGCGCTGCTGCGACTTCCTTGAGCGCGTCATCCAGATCGATCTTCTTCATGATCTCGACGCCGGCAGCGATATCGGGCTGGGTGTAGCCGGTTTCATACTTGCGCTCGACGCGGTCGAAGAACGCAGGTGCGATCGCCAGGTAGCCGTCGGCGGCAAAACCGTCGGCGACGCCGCGGATGTGCTGGTTCGCGCCGAAGATCTCCGGAGCCACGACGATCAGGCCGCGCGGCTTGCCGGCGGGCTCTGCGACGTATGCGTCGAACTCGTGTCCGTCCGATGCTTTCAATTGAATAGTCTTACCCACGTTGATGGTCCCCGATAGAGTTTGTGTTGAGAATTGCCGTCCGGCTCGGAATACGCCGTCAGCGAACTGCTGATTATATGCAGATCGCTTGTCAGATCAATGCAATGCGCACTAATTCTTCAAGTCGCCCGTCTTGCGGAAATAAGCTGTAAACCAGTCCAGTTCGCCCTTGATATCGGCCGCGAGCTGCTTGCTGTCCTTGAAATCGAAGGGCAGGTAGTTGCGCTTGAGCATCGCCTGGAAATCGTCGCTTTTCACAATGGCGGTAAACGTCTGCTCCAGCTTGCGACTGACGTCCGGCGGCAGGCCCTTGGGCGCAAAGATGGCCATGCCGCTGTCAGGCGGGTTATCCCAGTCGCAGCCGATGTCCTTGAGCGTCGGGGTATCGGGGAAGTTCGGATCCCGGGTCTTCTCGAACACCACCAGTTGCCGGAAAACACCCTCGACCACGAGCGGGTTGTGCGAGCCCGATCCGGAGGTGAAATCCACGTGATTTCCCATCAGCATCGTGTTGGCCTCGGTGCCGCCCTTTGTCGGCACGTGCTTGAACTGCAATCCCTTGCACTGCATGAGCGCCACGACGCCCTGCTGCTGGGATCCCGTCGGCACGCCGCCGGCGCCCGCTGTGGCGTAGGACATGCCCGGGTGCTGCTTCGCATAGGCGATGAATTCGTCGATGGTCTTCCAGGGGCTGTTGGCGTTGACGACGACCGAGCCGTTGTGGAAGTGGCTGTACTCAATGATGCCGGTGATGTTCGCCGGGTTGTAGGACACCTTCAGGAGCAGGGGGCGGATGGTCAGCGGCCCGGTCGAACCGACCAGCAGCGTGTAGCCATCCGGCTTTTTCGAGGCCAGCAGCCCTGCAGCCAGGGTTCCGCCGCCGCCGCCCTTGTTCTCGATCGCGATCGGCACGCCGAGGACCGCCTCGGCGGCCTTGGCCAGCGCCCGCGCGGTGATGTCAGTGGTCGCGCCTGCGCCATAGGCCACGTACATGGTGATGGGTTTGCTGGGATAGCCCTGGGCACCCGCGACGGCGGGCAGCATTGCTGCGATCGCCAGGATGCGTGCGGCGCGGCGCGTCGCAACGGATAATTTCATTCTGGTCTCCTCGTGGCGGCTCTTTTTCGGGCCGCTCTTTGTTTCTGGCGGGCTTCAGTTGGCGACGCAGCCGTCACCCTGGAAGCTCGAACTCATCACGACGCCGTTTTGCAGTGCAAACATGGTCGAGCAAAGGATCGGGGTCGCATAGGTGTATCCGGGTGCTCCGTAGCCGTACGGATACCCGTAGAACCCGTTATATCCATAGCCGTAGCCGTAGCCGTAGCCCGTGTAGGTGTAGCCCGAGAAGCGGGTGAACGTCAGGTAGCGGTAGGGGGGGGATTCGGAGACGGCGCTCGGCGCGCCCCATCCGGCCACGAGCGATTGCTCGTTCTGGCCGACCCAGGTTTGCAGCATGGTTTGATAGCCTGCCGTGGTTGCGCAGCCGCCCAGCAGTGCCAGGCTGACCACCGCGGCAAGGGCGCACAGCAATCGGAAAATTCTCATGTTGGATGCCTGCAGAGTTGCATGACGATGTCGACTGATCAGATTCTAGGTTAAAACCTGATCCATTGCGCGCGTCGTCGCGGTGCACGACACGCCTGGTTGATCGGGATCATCGCACGGCAACGGCAACGCCGAAACCTACTCACTGGAGAACCACCCATGAGTCGCCAGCAAGCTATCGACAACGCTGCCGTCTATTTCGACAGCGGTGAATTCCAGCGCATCCTCGCGCGGCGCGTCGCCTGCGCGAGCGAGAGCCAGGAACCCGATTCGGCCGGGGCGCTCGTCGCCTACCTTGCCGATGAAATGATTCCTGCGCTCGAGGCGCTCGGCTTCAGTTGCAGGACGCTGGCCAATCCCGTCAGGGGCGGTCCCTTCCTGATCGCCCATCGCGCGGAGCCGGACCCGGCCTTTACGCTGCTCAGTTACGGCCATGGGGACGTCGTGCGCGGCTACGCGTCGCAGTGGCTTGAGGGGCTATCGCCATGGCAGCTTCAGGTGCGGGGGGATAAGTGGTATGGGCGCGGCTCGGCCGACAACAAGGGGCAGCACACGATCAACCTGGGAGCACTCGCGCAAACCATCGCGGCGCGCGGCGGCAGGCTGGGCTACGACGTGAAATTCCTGATCGAGATGGGCGAGGAGATGGGTTCCCCGGGCCTGCGGGAGGTCTGTGCAGAGGAGCGCACCGCGCTCGCGGCGGACGTGCTGGTTGCCTCTGACGGGCCTCGCCTGTCGGCGACGCGCCCGACGCTCTTCCTCGGCTCGCGGGGCGCCTTCAATTTCGAGTTGCGCATCACGGCGCGCCAGGGCGGCCACCACTCTGGCAATTGGGGCGGCTTACTGAGCAATCCGGGGGTTCGGCTGGCCAATGCGATCGCCTCCATGGTGAGCCCAACCGGGCGCATCCTCTTGCCCGGACTGTTGCCGCGTTCGTTGCCGGAAAACGTGCGACGCGCACTGGCCGGGATCGAAGTCGGCGGCGGGCCGGATGATCCCGCGATCGACCCGCAGTGGGGCGAGCCGGGGCTCACGCCGGCGGAGAAAGTGTTCGGCTGGAATACGTTTGAAGTCCTGGCCTTCAAGACCGGCAATCCGGATGCTCCCGTCAACGCGATTCCAGGCCAGGGGGTCGCCTACTGCCAGTTGCGGTATGTGGTCGACAGCGATCACGAGAACTTCGTATCCCACATGCGCGCGCATCTGGACGCGCACGGGTTCGCCGACGTGCAGATCATCCCCTCGCGCGAGATCGCCCCGGCGACCCGACTGGATCCCGACAACATCTGGGTGCATCGGGCAATCGAGTCCATTACGCGGACCACCGGCAAGCCGGTCGACCTGCTCCCCAACCTGGGCGGCACGCTGCCCAACGATGCGTTTTCTGACATTCTGGGTTTGCCGACCGTCTGGGTGCCGCACTCCTACGCCGCCTGTTCGCAGCATGCGCCCAACGAGCACCTGCTGGGTTCGGTCGCACGCGAGTCGCTGCAACTGATGGCGGGATTGTTCTGGGATCTGGGCGAGGTTGCGACGCCTTCGGCCTGAGCCCCCGGGGCGGTCAGTGAAGCACGAGGCCGCGCCCGCAACAATGTGGCACCCTGAAGTAGACGGCGAACATGATGATCGCCGCCACGAGCGCCAGCAGGCGCCACAGCGCGCGCCGCGACATGGGCGACGCTGTCGGGCGATAGGCCCCATTGGCCTGGATGCCGAAGTAAAAAACTGTCAGCAGTGTGGCGTTGGTGTAGAGCCAGCGCCCGGAATCGGTCGTGACCAGATAGAGGGGCACCTGGCAACACAGGGCTAGCACGACGGCCCGCGCATTCGACATCAGGACGGCACGCAGCGGTCCGCTCCAGAGTGCGTACGCGATCGGCACCATGGACCAGGCGATCCCGATGAGCAGCGATAGCCCGCCCCAGTCGCGGGCGAATTCCCACATGGCGTTGTTGAAGCCTTCCGTGACCGAGGATGCCAGCGACGCGATCGAGCCGTCTTCCCAGCGCGCGGTGTCCGTCGCGCTGATCCGCTGGGCAATCACATGAATTGTCTGCGCCGTCGCCTTGGGCTGGAGCAGCGCAAACCATGCCATCAGCGCAGCGCTCGGCAACAGGATCCCTGCGATTTGTGCGAGACGATAGGCGGGCCTGCCATGCATCGCCGGCAGCAACACCAGCACCAGCGGAAAGAAGAAAAACAGGCCTTCGTGCAGCAACGTAATCACGAGCAACGCGGCGCTGACGGCGAGTGCGCCGGGCATGGCCTGGCCGCGGGCACGGCGCAACGCCCAAAATGTCATCAGCGCGAGCAGCGCGATTTCCTTGCGACCGCCGCCGGGTTGGTCGAGGATCGGAAACAGGAAGGTGCAGGGCGAGAACAGCAGTACGAAGTCAATCGCGCGCGGCCGCTCGCAGCGCATGAACAGCCATGCAGACCCGAGATAAATGATGCCCAGGGCGGCGGCCCTGACGATGAACGCGACGGTTTCCGGCCGCAGCGAGGCGCGGTCTGCCACATTGAGGATGACGAAACCCCCGAACCCGCGCCTGATAAAGCCGGGCGCGTAGTTGATGAGCCAGTCGCCGACGCCGTAGGTATCGAAGCGCCCGACTGCGCTGCGGTTCCAGGCGATGACCAGGACCATGATAAAGACGCCGGCCAGAAGCGCCATCATGATGCGCCGGGCGTGCAGCCCTGGCTCTTCCAGCAGAAAGTTCTGGACGGCCAGGCGAAGCGGATGGGTGCTCAGGGAGAGGCTCCGCAAAGGCTACAGGTACATCCGGCTTACTGTCTCATAGTCGGGGATGGTTTCGGTTTCCTCGAGTGCGTCGCTGATCCAGCGCGATACGGCCGGGTTGCGCACGATCGTGTCCCGATAGGCTTCACAGAGTGCGTCCAGCGACACGCCATAAGACCGAAAGCGCATGATGACGGGCGCATACATTGCATCCGCGATGCTGAACTGGCCAAACAGGTAGGGCCCACCCGACCTGGCGAGGCAGGTCGCAAAGATCTCCTTCACGCGGTCGACCTCCGATCTCAGGACTTCCGAGGCCATCGAGTGGACGACCGCCAGCCGGATGTTCATCGACATCTGCGCCCGAATCGTGGAGAAGCCGCTATGCATTTCCGCCGACACGCTGCGCGCAAGCGCGCGGGCCGCAGGATCCGCCGGGTACAGTCCGAGTGCGGGATGGCGCTCGTGCAGGGTTTCGGCAATTGCCAGGGAATCCCACACGGTGGTCGCATCGCAGATCAGGCACGGCACTTTGCCGGTCGGCGAGACCTTGCGGATTTGCGCCTGCCACGCCGGGGTATAGAGCGGGATGCGGACTTCCTCGAACGGAATCCCGAAATGGGTCATCAGCACCCAGGGCCGCATGCTCCATGAAGAATAATTCTTGTTGCCGATGACAAGTTGGTAGGCCATGGATGTGCGAGCCTTCTGGGTTGGATCACGGGGGCGCCCGCCGGGTCGGGGCGCTGGCTAAGTCCGTGGCAATCTTACCGCGTCACGCATTGGCGCGGGCTCTTGCGACCGCAGCCTGTGCCGCCGCCTCGCCGTCAGCGATGGCGTTTTCAAGCATGCCGCCGTAGCCTGCGCGAACGGCGCCCGCCGCGTAGAGACCTGGGATGGCAGTTTGCAGCGACGCGTCGACGACGATCAGGCCGCTGGAGGCGTCCTTCACGGATTCCGGGGCAAAGCCGCTTGTCGGCTCAAGGCCGATATAGGCAAAGATGCCGGTGCATGCGATTTCCATGGTGGAGCGATCGTTGCAGTTGACGACATCGACGTGGTCCACGCCTTTGTCGCCCCGGATCGCGGTGACTTCGTAGGGACTTAACTCGGTGATGTTCGGGCAGGCCCGAACCGCGTCGATGAGGTGCGCGCGCGCGGTCAGCTCCTTGCCGTGATGCAGCAGGTGGACCTGGCGGCAGAACTGCGCAAGGACCAGCGCTTCCTGGAGGGCCGAGTCGCCTGCGCCCGCCACCACGACGTCGGCACCCTGGTACATCGGGCCGTCGCAGTCAGCGCAGCTCGCCACGCCCCGGTACTCGAATTCCGCTTCCCCCGGCACGCCGAGTTTCCGAAGTTTCGCGCCGGAGGCAATGATCACGGCCGCGGCATTGTGGCTGCCCTGGTCGGTCGACACGATCAGGCGCCCGCCTGCGGCGTCGATGCCGGTCACGCATTCGGACAGCATCTCGACACCGGCCTCGCTGGCCTCGAGCATCAGGTTGGACGCGAGATCCGTTCCGGAGCCTTCGATGGCGCCGTCGAGTTCGTTGATGTTGATCACGAGCCCGCCAAACATTTGCTCCTCGATGCAGGCGACGCTGGCGCCCAGTTGTCGGGCCTGTTTGGCTGCGGACAGGCCGGCGACGCCCTGGCCGATCACGATGACATCAAAGTGTTGTGCTGACATATCAATCCCGCTGGTTGTTCGTTATAGGCTGGGGGTGCCGGTTACCGGCCCCAGTATTGTCGCAAAATCCTTGCGAATCTTGCGTTTGTCCCCGATGCGCTGTGTGATGCCGAGCCGGTCGAGGCTCTCGAGGATTTCGATCGACAGCATGCGGTTGACGCCGACCTGGTCCCGGTACTGGGCCGCCGTGAACATCTGGTCCGCACTCGCCTGGGCAACCGACTGCGCGATGGCGGCCAGGCGCGCGAAGGTCTCGCGCGGGTAGAAACGATTGGAACTGACCCGGAACACCTCGCCGCTCTTGGCTTTGCGGTGGAGAAACTCCTCCACGATGGCCTTCTTGAGCCCGGCCGTGACGGCCAGTGTTTCGGCGGGTTCCGGTTTGAACTCCATCGCAACGAGCAAAGGCTTGAGCTTTTGCCACATCACGTCGTCGACGGAGTTTGCCGTTGCGTGGTGGCCGGCGCGCGTGGCGATCGATCCGTTGATCGACAGCTTCTTCGCTTCGGCCAGTACGCGCAGCAGGGCGAGAAAGGTCTTTTCGTCGAGCGCCGGCGCCGACTTGGCGCGCAGTTCACGCAGCCCCAGCCCTAAGCTGCGGGGCTGGTCCGTGTGGAAGCTTTGCAGGCAATGAAGAATCTGTTGGTGATGCTCATCGATGCCGGTCCGGAGGATGGCGATGTCGGGATCTTTCGATACGACGATCGCGCCGACTGCAGCGAGGATTTCCTGAAGCCGGGCATCGGTGAGATTGAATGCGCAGCCGAATTTCGTGATCTCGACCCCGGCAGGCGAGCAGGCGAGCAAGTGCGCGAGCGCCGTCTGCGGCTCAGGTGTCGCCAGGGCTTCGAGGCGCTCGGCGCGCAGTGGATCCCGGCGCCGGGGGCGCGGCGCGAACGGGTCGATGACGGTACCCCCGCCGACTGTTCGGGTGGCGGATTGGTCCCGGATGATGAACCGGTCACCCTGGAGCGCCGCAATGGGGCGATCGAGGAGCAATTGAACGACTCTCGAACCGCCCGGCTCGATCGATTCGCCACGGCGAATCGATACCCGCGCGATCACCTCGGACGTGCCCAGGTGCAGGCGCACCGGGGTCCAGTGTCCGAGGGCGCGCTCTTCGGCCGCGAGCACGCTCACCCGGGCGTCAATGCGCTCGGTGGGTGCGTGCAGCGGGTTGGCGACGATCCAGTCGCCGCGCCCGACTTCTTCGAGCGAGGCGCCGGCGATGTTGATGGCGCAGCGTTCGCCGGCGCTGGCGCAATCGCTCGGCACGCCGTTTTTCTGGATTCCGCGCACGCGTACGCTCACGCCGCGCGGGGTCACGGTGACGCGGTCGCCGACGCGGATTTCGTGATTGAACACGGTGCCGGTGACGACGGTGCCGCTTCCGGTGATGGTGAAAGCCCGGTCAATCGCATAGCGCAGCTGCCGCCCTGCGGAGTCGCGGGCCTGAAGGTTGCGGGACGCGGTGGCAAGCACGTCGCGAAGCTTCGCGATGCCGTCGCCGGTATGGGCTGACGCGGCAATGACATCGATGGCAGCGAGGCTGGTCGGGGCGAGCAGGGCGCGGGTGGATTCAATGACTTCGGCGACGCGGTCAGCGCCAACGCGATCGGTCTTGGTGACGATGGCGATGCCTGCAGTCACGCCAAGCAGGTCGATGATGTTGAGGTGCTCGATGGTCTGGGGCATGACGCCGTCGTCTGCAGCGACGACGAGCATGACAAAATCGATGCCGCAAACGCCCGCGAGCATGTTGCGCACGAAGCGTTCGTGGCCGGGCACATCGACGAAGCCAATTTGGGGGGCGTCGGGCGGGGTCCAGTAGGCAAAGCCGAGGTCAATGGAAATGCCGCGCGCCTTTTCCTCGGGAAGCCGGTCGGTGTCGATGCCTGACAGGGCCTTGACCAGGGTGCTCTTGCCGTGATCAATGTGGCCCGCGGTTGCGACAATCATGGCGACAAGGGCTCAGGATGCGGGGAACTACGAGTGTTCATCCGCCCATTATTTGAAAAATCGGGGTGCTTTGGCAAGTCGATTCGCTTTGGGGTGGAAAATCAGGGGGTTAGGGGGTGCTCAGCGAATCAAGCGCAACTTTCTTGACTTGGGTGCGGCCAGTGCTCTAATCGAGTAAGAAGAACAAAGGGTCGGGTGCTGCGTCGCGCGTCCGGTAGGCTGATAAGGAGGAGAAAGCATGTTCAAGTGTGCAAAGGTTCTTTTTGCGAGTCTGCTGTGCGGGTTGTCGCTGCTGACGGCTGGGCAGGCGGGTGCGCAGTCGTTTCCGTCGCGTCCGATCACGATCATTGTGCCGTACGGGCCCGGGAGCGGGAACGACGTGATCGCGCGGGAGCTGGCGCAGAAGCTGACCGACATCATGGGCACGTCGGTGGTGGTGGAGAACAAGGCGGGCGCGACGGGCAATATCGCGACCGACTACGTCGCGCAGGCCAAGCCCGATGGCTATACGGTGCTGCTGACGAGCACAAGCGGGATCATCAACCAGATCACGAGCAATGTGCGCACGGATATGCCGAAGGATTTCGACCCGGTCGGGTTCGCGGGGATGCTGCCCTATGTGCTGGCGGTGCATCCGAGTTTCCCCGCCAACACGGTCGCAGAACTGGTGGCGCTGGCGAAGAAGGAACCTGGCAAGCTGAACTTCAACGGGCCGGTGGGGAGCATGTCGGATTTCCTGGGGTCGGTGCTGATGTCGACTGCGGGGGTGGATCTGGTAATGGTCCCTTACAAGAGCACGTCGGATGCGCAGGTTGACGTGTTGGCCGGGCGGATCGAGTTGTGGTTCACGACGGCGGCTTCGGCGCTTTCGCTTGCGAAGGCGGGGCGGGTGAAGGTGCTTGCGGTGACGGCGGAAAAGCGGCTACAGGTACTGCCGGATGTGCCGACCGTGCGCGAGGCGGGGTATCCGGCGCTCACCGCAGAGGTGGCGTTTTTTGTCCTGGCACCGGCGGGCACGCCCAAGGATGTGCTGACGAAGTTCAATGAGGCGGTGGGGGCTGCGCTGCGCACGAAGTCGGTCGAGGAGCGATTGGCCACGCAGGGGGTTCAGATGAAGATCGGGACCAGCGAGGAGGTGCGGGCCTATATCCGGGCCGAACTGGAAAAGTGGCGCGGGGTGATTAAGGGGGGGAAGTCCTGAACGCGGGTTTATTCTTTGCCGGAAACCGCAAGCTGTTTGATGAGTTGATACAAAAATTCCCGGCCATCGTAAAGGCTTTTTTGGGGTACCCGCTCGTTAAGACCATGCATTCGCGCATCACTTGGCTCATAAAAGATGCCTGATACACCATACATATGCATTCCTGCGTTACGCATATAGCGACTGTCGGTTCCACCTGTGCTCATGAAAGGCACAACGGTGACACCCGGCCACATTTTTTCAGTGAGTGCATTGACCGCGTTCATGAGGTCTGGACGCAAGGGTGATGGCGGACTGGGCATTGGTTGAATCAGGTTAGTCATCTGGATTCGGTCGTTTCCCAGCAATTGCCTCAGCGTTGCGTCGACCGCATCGGGATCATCCTGCGGCAGAATTCGGCAGTTCACCGTTGCACTGGCGCTTTGGGGCAAGGCATTGTTGGCATGTCCCGCATTGAGTCGCGTGGCGACACAAGTGGTACGTAGCATCGCGTTATACAGCGGTACCGAAGACAGCCGATCGAGAGCGGCCGAGTCTGGATCGCCCGAGGCAACAGCCAGCATGTCCTCTTTAAGCTGATCTGTTTCAAAGCTCGCGCTTTTCTCGAAATAAACTTTTGTCACTTCAGCAAGTTTGACTGGAAATCTGTATTCACCAATGCGGCCCAATGCGGCAGCCAAGGGGTAGATTGGATTGCCCCCGGTGGGCAAGGAGCTGTGACCACCGACATCAGTAATTTCAAGCTTATAACTGGTGTTCATCTTCTCGGCGATCTGGACGCGCTGAATGGTCGGCTTGCCATGTCTTAACTGGCTACTGCCGCCTTCATTAATCCCAAAGTCAGCCGTAATCAGTTCGGGATGAGTTCTCAGCAACCACCAGGCTCCGTTGCTTGGCACCGCGCTCATCTCTTCGTCCGCAGTCAACGCCAGAATCAGATCGCGCCTGGATTGGAACCCCTCACGTTTGAGCTGCCCAACAATTGAAACAAAAGCGGCAGCCATCGACTTATCGTCCACAGCGCCGCGCGCAGTAAAGAAATCATCGTCTTCTTGCAGGACAAATGGATCCGTTTTCCAGTCTTCGCGCTTGGCCTCAACGACGTCGACATGGGCCAGTAACAGGATGGGTCGCTGAGTGCCATCGCCTTTCAGGCGCACGACGAGGTTTCCTTTTCGTGGAAATGGTTCGAAGATTTGCACCTCAGCTTCAGTAAAACCATCCGCAATCAAATATTTCTTCATTGCGATGACTGCAGTCGTGTTGTTGCCAACGGAATCGCTTGTATTGATGTTTACCAGTTCCTTGTAGATGTCATGGAAGCGACGCTGCTCTGAATCAAGTACTGGTGCGGTCTGAGCGAACGCCGTGCACGTGAAGACGCAAAGCGCAGTAGCGGCTGCATCTTTGCGGTTGAAGCGAAAATTCATGATTTCCTTTGCGGTTACTTAGCGTACCGAACCGTGGCTGTTGCTTGCGATTCGGCACACGGTTGAAAGCGCGCTACTCATAGTCTTTTGGGTCAGGCGAGTCCGTTGGACTGGAAAGTGCCTTTTTCAAGTTCGCACTCATGGGCATCATCAGGTTGGCGCCCTTGGGTGCAATCGGCGACGTAAACCATTTGGCATAGAGCTTATCGAGTTCGCCACTCTTGGCTAACATGACCACGGTATCGTCCGCGATTTTCTTGAAACCCGGGTCGCCTTTCGGCAGCATGATCCCGTAGGGTTCAACCGAAAGCGCGAATTTTGACACCGCATAGTCCGAAGGAGATTTCGAATTCGCGATCATGTTGTAGATCAATACATCGTCGGTCGCCATGGCAACCGCTCGCCCTGTCTGCATCATCAGAAATGCTTCAGGCAGATCAGTGGCGCCCAGAATATTGATCCCTGCCTGATGCTGCGTGTTGTACTCGTTCACAACTTTGCTGTTTGAACTACCGGAAGGCGAAACGATTGTCTTGCCTTTCAGGTCTGCCATGCTATCGACCTTTAAGGTCTTTAAGTAGACAAGGCGAGTGCCGGTCACAAAGGTGGTTGGCGTAAAAGCAACCAGCTTTTGCCTTTCAGCATTATTTGTGGAAACGCCGCACTCCAGATCAATCGTGCCATTCGCAATCAGCGGGATGCGCGTAGAGGGCCCGACGGGATTCAGGTTGATCTTGAGTTGCGGCAATTTGAGGGCCGTTTTGACTGCATCGGCGATCTTCAGGCAAATGTCCATCGAATAGCCGATGGGTTGCTGTTTGTCGTCAAGATAGGAGAATGGTCCGGCGGCGTCCCGATAGCCAAGTGTGATGGCACCGGTTTCCCTGATTTTGTCGAGCGTCTGGGCCTGCCCGTGAAGGCAGAAAAGGGACAAGGCGGCGGCACCGACGATCATTACAATTGGCGATTTCATGTGAGATTTTCCTCTGGTTGGTGTATTCTTCCTTATTAAATAAGTTTCTTGACAGGAATACAAGGGTGCGCCTTTGATTACCGAAAAAAAACCTGCAAATAGCCTAAATACGGTCAAAAATCCCAAGAACTCAGGCCTTTCTCTGGAAAAATGCATCGGGAACGCGGTCAAAGGACTGCGTTTGCGCCAGCAACTGACCATTAGCCAGGTCGCGGAATTGGCGGATCTCAGCGTTGGCATGCTCTCGAAAATCGAGAACGGGCAAATCTCCCCTGGCCTGGATACGTTGAGCCGCCTGGCAAAAGCACTCGGTAGCACGATGGCCATGCTATTCCGCTCATACGATGTGCCAGCGGGGGGCGCGCACCTGGTCAAGCACGGCGAAGGCACGCCATTTTTGCGCCACGGCAAACGTCCGGGGCACTCCTTTGAGCAACTTTCCTACGACCAGGGGCCGACCAAGGCCTTTGATGCCTTTCTCGTCACGATTGACCAAGCGTCAGATGATCTCCCCGCCATTGAACATCCTGGCATCGAACTGATTTATGTGCTTGAGGGCGTCATGGAGTACCGCTGCGGACAAGAGCTATACGTTCTGGAGCCTGGGGACACCCTGACCCTCAAGGGAGAGGTGATGCACGGATTTGAGCGGTTGGTTCAGCTACCGATTCGGTTTCTGTGCACCATCATTTACCCGGGCGCCTCGGCTACATAGATCAAACATTTGTTTGGCAACACATTGGATGAACATGAACACGACTGCAATAAAATACCTCCCACGCATTGGTGTGTTGGGAGGCATGGGGCCATTGGCGTCTGCAACATTTGTTGTTCAACTCGTCGAAGCAACGCCTGCGGTCTTCGATAAAGACCATTTCCCCCACACTCTGGATTCTTCCCCTCAGATCCCGGATCGCCCGAGCGCGATCGCGGGACGCGGCCCGGACCCACTTGCGGAAATCATCCAGGCCTTGCGGCGTCTGGAGAGTGCGGGCTCCGCTTTGATCGTGATGCCCTGCAATACGGTTCACCACTGGTACGAAGGTATTGTCGCAAGCACCCGACTGCCCGTCCTTCACATCGCAGACGCCGTGGCCGATTGCCTCAGGACAGCCAATCCAACGGCAAAAAGAGTGGGGATATTGGGTTCAACCGTCACTTCAAAGCTCTTGATCTACGAGAAGCGCCTGGGTACGGAATGGGATTGGGTGTTTGCAACGGACGAGGAACTCGCCGAGGATGTGATGCCTGGAATCGCCGCAGTGAAAGCGGGCAACCTGGAAGAAGGACGAAAGCATTTCTTGAATGCAACGACAAAGATGATTCAGCGCAAGATCGACGTTTTGGTCTTTGCCTGTACAGAAATACCGATCGTCCTGAAGCAGGCCGACGTGGCCGTGCCCGTCATCGACTCCAGCGAAGCCCTGGCCCATCACACTGTCGCGATCGCGCAGTCCATGCGTGAGCGGATCGGGAATTAGCGCGAAAGGATATTTGTAGTCTCAGGCCCGCGCTGCTACGATCGGTCGAAGATTGAGTCCGCCCCCAGGGGTTTGCGTACTTAAGAGGTGGCTATGGAGCAACTGCATATAGTCAGTCCCGCCGGTCTTCAGGCACTGAAGACCACAGCGACCGCGCCGCGGCTGGACGATCTGAACGGGAAAACGCTCGGCGAGGTTTGGAACGGGGTGTTCAAAGGGGACATGACCTTTCCGATCATTCGCCGGCTTCTGCAAGCCAGATATCCAGGCATCAGGGTCGTTCCCTATACCGACTTCCATCATCAGCCTGGCAGCGACGTCCCGGAACAACAGCGCGAGATCGAACGCGGTATCGTCGCCGCCGCAAGGGCAAAGGGCTGCGACGCGCTGATCATGGGCAACGGGGCCTGAGGCAATTGCGCACCGGCCGCGGCGCGGCCGGCGGCAGAAGCGGAAAAGGATGGGATCCCCAGCGTGGTCGTCACGACGACGGGCTTTTCCGCGCTCGCGCGGTTCACCGGCAAGGCGCGCGGGGTCGAGGCTTTGCGCATTGCCGAGTATCCGGGGCCGGTGGGCATCCACGATGCAGGCCAGATTGCACACAACGTTGAAACGACGCTTTTCGAGGCGATTGTCGATGGCCTGACGCGCGCCGATGTGCCAGGCCTGTCCCAGGCAACGGAAAACGGCAGCGGTGCGACCGATATCGTTTTCACGGGCACGTACGATGAGGTCAATCGCTTTTTCGCATCGAAAGAATGGACCGATGGCTTGCCGATCACGCCGCCTACGCCCGAGCGGGTAGACGCCTTCATGAAATTCACGCGGCGGGCGCCTGACGAGACCATCGCCGTGCTGCCCTCGGCCAATCTGCGTGCAACACCCTGGAACGTGGCGGTCAATGCGGTCATGGCCGGCTGCCAACCCGAGCACATGCCGATTTTGGTCGCCGCCGTCGAGGCGCTGGGCGACGAGCGCGCCTGTCTGGGCAGCCTGGGCAGCACGTCGGGGATCTTTCCATTCATCCTGATCAACGGGCCGATCGTTGAACAACTGGGCATTGCGCACGGCGCGCAACTCATCTCCTGCGGGCCGAACCCGACGATCGGTCGCGCCATCGGCCTGATTGTGCGCAACATTGCCGGTTTTCGTCCCGGCGCAAGTTATATGGGCACCTTTGGCTACCCGCTGGCGTTCGCGTTGGGGGAGTCGACCGGCGCCACGCCCTGGCAGCCCTTCCACGTCGACCAGGGGTTTGATGCAGGTGCCAGTACGGTGACCGTTGGCGTCACGAACAACTGGGGGGCTGCGCCCGCCGCGTACGACACCCCGGATCAAAGCGGCGCCGAAACCGCGTTGCAACTGCTTGCGCGCGAGATCACTCATAAGACGCGCCTATTCCACTTTCCCGGCAGCGGCCCGGATTCCGAGACCGTGATGATCACTTTGATGATTTCACCCTCGGTGGCCAAATCACTGGCCGATGCGGGATATTCGAAACGGGACGTGATCGAGCAGGTGTTCGAGAGAACGCGCATGCCATTGCGCGAGTACGACTGGGTGCTCAAGTACACGGCCATTATGCGCACCACAGCGCGCGAGCGTGCGCTGGCGGGGGTGCTTCCAATAGAATTCATGGGTGAGCCCGACGATATCGTTCGTGTGCTGTCCAGTCCGGATATCCTGAGCCTTATTGTCTGCGGTGATCCGAATCGCAACCGCGTGATGGTGCTTGAGGGCGGTCATACCCAGCCGACCACCAGGCAGATCGTATTTCCTCCGGATTGGGAAGCGCTGCTAAATCAATCCCGGCCCTGATCACAAATCGAATGCCAGGCGCCTGGCATATCCTCACCAGAGGAGGCGAACATGCTGAGACTCCGAAAGATTTGTTTGTTCATTGCCCACCTGGGGATGCTGGCGTCTGTTTCGGCCGCATTGCCGGCGGCTGCGCAGTATCCGGACAAGCCAATGCATGTGATCATCCCGATGGCGCCGGGCGGAGCCATTGATATTCTCGCGCGCCCACTGGCCCAGCAGATGTCGAAAATTCTCGGCGCACCCGTCGTCATCGATAACCACGGTGGCGCCGGAGGCAATATCGGTGGCGATATGGTCGCGCGGGCGGCGCCAGACGGCTACACCTTGCTGCTGACCACCAGCGGGTTGATTGTGGCGAACAAGAGCCTGTATAAGCAGATGCCGTTTGATCCGCAAAGCGACCTGGTGCCCGTGAGTATCGTCGCATCCTTGCCCAATGTGCTCGTGGTCAACACCCGGAGCCCTTATCAAAGCGTGCAGCATATCGTGACCGCGGCGAAGAAGGAGCCAGGAAAACTGAACTTCGCCTCTGGCGGCCCGGGCTCGTCGAATCACCTGGCGGGCGAGCTTTTCAAATCGCTGTCGGGCATCGATCTCGTCCATGTGCCTTACCGCGGCGGCGGGCCTGCAGTGGTGGCCGTCATGGCCGGGGATGTCACCATGTTGTTCGCGACCTTGCCCTCGGTGACCGCGCAGATCGAGAACGGCAGGCTGCGCGCGCTGGCGGTCACCACCGGCACGCGCGCGCCACAACTGCCGCAGGTGCCCACCATGATGCAGGCTGGCGTCGAGGGGTTTGAGACTTCGGTCTGGATCGGTGCGCTGGCACCCAGGGGTACGCCTGCCGGTATCGTCGATAAATTGCAGAAGGCGATCGTGCAGGCGCTGGCCACGCCAGAGTTCAGCAGGCTCCTGCAACACGAGGGTTATCAGGCGGTCGGCAGCACGCCGGCGCAAATGGCCGCCAAGATCCAGAGCGAGTCCGCCAAATGGGCGCGGGTCATCAAGGAGGCCGGTATCCAGCCGGATTAGGCGGCGCGCACGGTGCGCAGCGGCATGAGCAACGGGATACTCGTTCTTCCCGATATCATGAGTCTGCGGCTACGATAACCCGGGCAACCGGTCACGCCGGGTCAACAACAAAGGAGTGGGAGATGAGCTTTTTCTGGGAGGGGAGACTGGGTGAAAAGCCAAGCGACTTACTCAAGTATTACTACGCGGAAGAATTGCGCGAGCCGCAGTTTCTCGAGGCGCTGCATCAATGGGACAAGGCCCAGGTCATCGTCCTGGGCGAGCAAGCCATCGCGCCGCCCGAGGCCGTGCGCGCCCTGGTGGACGCCATCGCGCTGATGGAAGAGGAAGGCGTCGTCAAGGCGCGCACCGCGCTGTGGAATGTGATCCATGGCGGCGAAGAGTACATGCGCAAGCATTGCGATGAAGAAAAATCGGGATGGCTGCACATGGGCCGCTCAAGCCCAAGTTTGCGCATGGTGGCCTCGCGCATTGCGTTTCGCAATTTGCAGGTGCAGATCATGGCATCGACGCTGGATCTGCGAAAAAAGCTCATCGACATCGCCGAGCAGCATGTCGAAACGCTGATGCCCGGATACAGCTATATCCAGCACATTGAGCCGACCACGCTGGGGTTCTACCTGATGTCGTTTGTCGAGCCGCTGGAGCGCGATTATCAGCGCTTCATCGCAGCCTATGGCAATACGAATATCAGTTCTGTCGGAACCGGTGCGGCCTACGGGATCGAATTCCCGCTGGATCTTGAGCGCTTCGACGAGTTGCTCGGCTTCGATGCGGCGCCCTGGAATGCGCGCGATTCGATTCGCAATTACGATTTCATGATCGAAACGTATATGGCGCTGGCCCTGATGCACAACACGATCGGGCGCATCGGCATGGATTTCCTGATCTGGTGCAGCGCCGAGTTCGATTTCATCGAGTTACCAAACCACGTGAGCACGACATCGAGCATCTCGCCGCAGATGCGCATCCCGTATGTCCTGGAATTCGTGCACGGCACGAGCGGCCTGCTGGCCGGGCGTTTGATGGGCGCGCTGGCGATGACGAAAACCGCGTCGGATCAGCTCGAAATGGCGACGATGCTACCCGCCGAGTTCTGGAAGAGCGCGGAAGAATCCAGGCGTGCGATGCAGTCGCTGATCGAAGCGCTGGACATGAAGGTCAATAAGGAGCGCATGGCGCAATGCGCCAACGAGTATTGGTCTCAGGCGAGTACGGTGGTGGGTTATCTGGTCAAGGAGCACGGCATGTCGTACCGTACCGGCCATCAGATTCTGGCGCTGATGATGCAGACGGTTAAAGACAAAAGGATTCCGCCGTCGCAGGTGACGCCGGATGTGCTGGAGGATGCGGTCGAGAAATATACCGGTCGTCGCATTGGCGTTACGCAGGAATTGCTCAATCAGCTGTTCGACGCGATGTATTGCGTGCGTGAGCGGAAGTATCGCGGGGGAGGCGCGCCGGAGCGTGTTGTGGAGCATATTGCCGCTGCGCGGGAGCGGTTGGCGCAGGATCGAAAATTCGTTGTGGAGAAGGCAATGGCGATCGATGCGGCCGGTCAGCGGATGGATCAGGCCTTTGTGGATTTGCAGAAGAAGTACGTGTAAGCGCCATGGGGGAATTTGCACGTGGCCGAAACGGAAGCTAAAGCGGTGGATCAGCGGTGCCGCTTCAGCCCTTGTAAAAGGCAAAAAACTCCCCACTTCAGAGGAAGTCGCGGCAAAAGGTTACCGCGCGCTGCCGCGTGGCCAGCGGGTTAATATTCCTGGCTTCGCGAACTGGGCGCCGGTTCAAGGTTCGCTTCACATCCTGCAACGTGGTCACAGCGCAGGTGAGGCGGATATCCGCCCACCATTGCCGGTTGAGACACCCATTTAATCGAGACGACCTTTGGATTTCTCTACGACTGCTGATTCCGACGCCACACCACGCAGTCGCCCGCGAGGAAAGCCCCGCCTGAAGCGTCTGGCAATTCCCCTCGCGCTGGTCGCTGCCTTGCACTACGCACTGTGGGCGCTGCTGACCAACACTTCTGCGCCCGGCGCGTTATTTGCCATCGTGCTTGGCGCGTACCTTGTCCTGAGCACACTGGCCATTCCCGCAGGGTTGCTGTCCATGCGTACCCCCGACCCCCGCTGGAGTACCGCCTTGTCATGGACCGGCCTGCTTGCACTTGGCCTGTTTTCCAGCCTCCTGGTGCTGGCGCTTTTGCGCGCTGCGCTGTTGCTCGCGCTGGCTTGGCTGGGCGTGCCACTGCTGGGGTGGGGCGAAGCCAGCGCCTGGGCCGTCGTGGCGCTGTCACTTTCGGCCACAGTGATCGGCTTTGCGCTGGCCCGCATGACACCGGGCGTGGTGCATGTCGATATTCCAATTGACGGGTTGCCCAAAGGTCTGCACGGATTTCGCATCGTGCAGATTACGGACATTCACGTCGGCCCCACTATTCGCCGCGGTTATATGCAGCGCATCGTGGAGAAAGTCAACGCCTTGCAGGCTGACCTGGTGGCCATCACGGGTGATGTGGTCGATGGCGACGTTCCTACCTTGCGGGCGCATGTAGCCCCGTTGCAGCAACTGCAGGCCCGCGAAGGTGTTGCGCTGGTGCTGGGTAACCACGAGCTCTACAGCGGCGCACCGGCCTGGGTGCAGGAGTTTCGCCGCCTGGGCCTTCGGGTGTTGCTCAATGAGCATTTCGTCGTGCGCCGCGACAGGCCACGCTTGCTGTGGCCGGTGTCACTGACCACTCCACGGGGCGCTTTTTTGCCGAGATGGCCTGCGACCCGCACGCCGCCATTCGCGGCGAAGGCGAAACCTCCGACGTACGCCTGCTGCTGGCCCATCAACCCGTGACGGCAACCGCTGGCGCCGACGCCGGCTACCACCTGGCCCTGCATGGCCACACGCACGGTGGTCAGTGGTGGCCCTGGAATCATTTCGTGCGGATGCAGCAGCCCGTGATCAAAGGCCTGCACCGCTTTGGGCGCATGTGGAGCTACACCTCCGTCGGCACTGGCTACTGGGGCCCGCCCAAGCGCCATTTTCGCAGCGAAATCACCTTGCTCACCTTGCGGCCAACTGCCGCTGCTTAATCAATCGCTCGCGCAATCATTCGACCTTGATCCCGTTTGACTTGATCACCTTGCCCCATTTCTCGATTTCCCCGAGCACGCGTGCGTCAAACTCTGCCTGGGTGCTTCCCACGGCCTGAAGGCCCTGACCGAGGAATAGTTCCTTGATCGCCTCGGTCTTCAGGATCGCAACGGTGTCCCGATTGAGTTTTGCAATCACACCGGGTGGTGTCTGGGCCGGCACAAAGAACCCGAACCATACGGTCGATTCGAAGCCCGGCAACCCGCGTTCGGCGATCGTCGGGATTTCAGGGGCGATGGGCGACCTCGTGGCGCTTGCGACGCCGAGCGCGCGCAGTTTGCCGGCCTTGATGTGCGGCAGGGACGTAAACAGGGCGTCAAACATCACGGGGACATGGCCCGCGATGACATCGTTGAGCGCCAGGCCCGAACTCTTGTAGGCCACGTTGGTCAGGTCGATTTTGGCAGTGGCCTTGAAGAGCTCCGACGACATGTGCGACGCGGTGCCAGCGCCTGCTGACGCATAGTTGATTTTCCCGGGATTGGCCCGCGCCATCTCGATGAGTTCGGACACGGACTTTGCGGGAAACGACTCGGATACGACCAGGACCATTGGGCTTGTGGCAACTTCCGTCACCCCCTTGAAATCGCGGCCGAGGCGATAGGGCAGGTTGGCGTAGAGATTTTCCGCCGCTGCATGGGCAACCGTCCCCATGAGGATGGTGTAGCCGTCGGGCGCCGACTTTGAGACGTATTCGGTGCCGACCACTCCGCCTGCGCCGGGCTTGTTCTCGACGATGACGGGCTTGCCCCAGGCCTCGCCAAGACGCTGGGCAATGCTGCGCGCGGCGCTGTCGGTGGAGCCGCCCGGGGCAAACGGGACGACGATCCTGACGGCCTTCGTGGGGTAATCCTCCTCGGCGGCCATCGCGGGCGACGGCATGCCGTGGATCATGGCCACCGCAGCGATGATCAATGCCCGGCGGATTGCACGCTGCGGATCAGCGTTTGAACAGCGCAATGCATTCATCATGTTGATTCCTCGTGGCGCAACCATTCATTGGTCTGAAATATTGTTGGAGCGGATCACCTCGCCCCACATCGCATAGTCGCGCGCGATGGTGGCGGCGAATTCCGCGGGCGTGGATGCCGTGGCGTCGAGCCCGAGTTCAGCAAAGCGCGCGATCATCGCCGGTGTCTTCAAAGCCTTGATCGAAGCGCCGTGGATCTGCGCGACGAGCGCAGGCGGCATTGCGCGTGGGCCAAGCACACCAAACCAGGTGCTTGTAGCGTATTGGCCAACGCCGGATTCGGCGACCGTCGGTAATTCCGGCGCAAGCGGGCTTCGTGCCTTTCCCGTGACCGCAAGCGCCCGTACATGTCCCGCCTTGACCTGTGGCATGGCCGACACGATGGAATCGAACAGGAAGTCAATTTGACCTTCCTTGAGGTCGGGGTACGACTGGGACGACCCTTTGTAGGGAATATGGGTCGCCTCGATGTGGGCCATGGCCGCGAAATACGCCGCCATCAGGTGCGGAATGGAGCCGATTCCCGACGAGCCGTACGTCAGCGGGCGCGGGCTGGATTTTGCAAGTGCGACGAATTCGGCGACGTTCGCCACTTTGAGGGTGGGGGAAACCACCATCAGGCTGGTGCCGACTGCGAGCTCCACGATGGGGGTGAAATCCCGCTGCGCGTCGTACGGCAAGACGCGGCTTAAGTGCGGACCAATCGAGTGCGTGCTGCTGGTGCCGATGAGAAGGGTGTACCCATCCGGGGCGGCCTTGGCGACGATGTCTGAGCCGATCGCGCCGGCGGCTCCCGGCTTGTTCTCCACGACGACCGACTGCCCGGATTGCTCCGACAGCGCCTGCGCAAAGCCACGCACCAAAATGTCGGTGGCTCCTCCGGCGGGGAATGGAACGATGAGTCGCACGACCTTTGCGGGCCATGGCGCTTGCGCACAAGCGCTGCCAATGCCGGCGCCGAACGAAACCAGTCCGATGCAAAACCACTTGAGCAACCACATCTGCTGCGTCTCCTCAGGCAAGTGTCGCGGCGGCGACTGGAATCAATCTTGTGGGGTTTCGTCCTGGTGGATCAACGCGGGATCCCGAACAACCTGGTCAGGCGAGCGATGACGCGCGGGGGTCTCATGGTTTGGCCGCCTTTGCTGCCGCGCGCTTCGCCAGATCTGATTTCAGCCTGTCCAGAGCGTCCTTGTGCTCGACCGTCGTGTGGCACATTGCCTGCATCGCCGCCGTCAGGTCAAGAAATCCTGAAAACTGGGCCTGGCCAGCTTCGCGCAGCAGGCGCTTCATCAGGCGCAGCGCGGGCCCCGGGCGATCGGCAATCTGCCGGGCCAGTCGCAAGGCTTCTGGCAGCACTTCGTCAAACGGAAGGACCTTGAGCACGAGCCCCATTTCGAGCGCGCGCGAGGCCGAAATGGGCTCCCCTGTATAGAAGATTTCTGCGGCGTTCTGCGGGCCGACTGCGCGGGTCAGAAACAGGGCACCGCCGTCGCCCGGCAGAATGCCGAGTTTCGAAAAATTCATCGCGAACGTGGCCGTCTCCGATGCGATCCGCAAATCGCAGAGCAGCGCCATGCCGAATCCAGAGCCATAGGCGGGGCCATTCACCGCCGCGACCGCGGGCACCTCAAGGTCATACAAGGCGCGTGTAAAACGCTGGATGCCGTGATGCCGGTAGTAATGATTGACGTCGATCGTCGGCATCGTGTTGAAGCTTTCCATGAGCTTGAATTCGCCGCCCGCCGAGAATGTTTTGCCGGCGCCGGTGATGACGGCCGCATGAAAGCCCGGGTCGCGATTGACCTGTTCAATAACATCGACCATGGCCTCAATCACATCCGGCGTGGAGTTGGCGTTGCGGATGTCTTCGCGATTGATGGTAATGACTGCCACGTGGCCGTCTCGCTCTAACAGCACCGAAGAAGTCATGTTTTACGCCCTATGAAAAATACGTGTGCGCCTAGCCGATGACGCCTGAATCCCGCAGCGAAGCAAGTTGCGCCGGTGTATATCCCAATAGCTCACTGAGCACCTCATCCGAATGCTGGCCGAGCATGGGCGGGGCGTAGCGAAGACTCGAGGGCGTTTCCGAGAGCTTGATCGGAGTGCCGACCAGTTTGAGCGGAACGCCGTCGGGGCTTTGGGTTTCGATGATCATGTCGTTGGCGCGCACCTGGGGATCGTCGACCATGCTCATCAGTGTTCTCACAGGGGCGCAGGGTACGCGATGCTCCTCCAGCCGCGCGACCCAGTCCTCGACCCGGCCTGTTGCAAAGATTTCCTGCAGCAGGGGGATGAGCGATGGCTTGTTGCGCAGGCGGTCGTGCGTGGTCAGGAACCGCTCGTCCTTCGCCAGGTCGGGCGCGTCGATGGCCCGGCAAAAGGACTGCCAGGCTTCGTCGTTGGTCGCCCCGGCGAGGATGTAGCCATCCTGGCACAGGAACGACTGGTAGGGCACGATGTGTCCGACCCCGGAGCCCTCGCGCCGGGGCTTCTTGTCGCCGATCGTATAGTTGGTGATGTGATACGCAAGCAAGGCCATGCTTGTTTCCAGCAGCGAGACATTCACGTTCTGGCCGCGCGCTTTGCCACTCTTGCGGGCGAGCAACGCGAGCAGTATCCCGTTGACGGCCAGCATGCCGGTGCTCAGGTCGATGGTGGAGATGCCCGCACGCATGGGGGGGCCGTCCGGGTCGCCCGTCAAATCCATGATTCCGGCGTATGCCTGGACCATCAGGTCATACCCGGGCTTCTCGGTCATTTCGCCCTTGGCGCCAAAGCCTGAGACCTGGCAGCAAATGAGATCCGGGTTGATCGCCCGCATGCTCTCGTAGTCGACTTTCAGGCGTCGCGCGACAGAGGGCAGAAACGCGTGCAGCAGCACATCGCTGCATTTGACAAGGCCATGCAGGATCTTCTGGCCTTCGTCGGTCTTGAGGTTGAGCGCGATCCCGCGCTTATTGCGGTTGACGCTTTGATAGTTGGGGCTCTGGTTGTTCTTGACGGGAAACCAACGCCGCGTTTCGTCGCCCTGCAGGTCTTCAACGCGAATGACGTCGGCGCCGAAGTCGCCGAGCATCTGTGCACAGGATGGCCCGGCCATGACGCGTGCTAAATCGATGACTCTTACGCCGGTCAATGGCATATTTGAATGTTCCTCCCCGATGGTCCGCCGACGCTTGCTTTTATGGTTGGTCTGATTCTTGTGACGGTCGTTCGATGGTACTCACGGGGTATGGTGCAGTCAAGGCGGCGCCCCTTCGCGGGGCGGATGCGCAGCGGGCGGGCAGCCGTCAGTCCCGTGCCCGGCCGTATAGGCGGCCGAGGAAATCGCCAAAGGCGGCGCAGTGGTCTGCACAACCTGTTTGAGGCCCTTTAGGGCCGAGTTGTTGTGCAGACGCGCCGACTGGCGATTTCGGAGGGTAGTGGGCGAAGCCCACCCGCCGACCCGGCCGGGCACGGGACTGACGGCTGCCCGCCCGCTGCGCATCCGCCCCGCGAAGGGGCGCCGCC
>CAITPF010000389.1 GCA_903894155.1 uncultured beta proteobacterium
CACATGGCGTCGCACTGAAAAAATCGGCGATGCCTCGTTTTTCGGGGTTGGCGTGCCGATGTTCACGGGACGCGGGGCTTATACGCCTGACGAGCTGAAGGCAACGGGCAACGCCAACCTTGGCTGGTGGCACCACAGCCTTGAGAACACGATCGACAAGCTGCAGTGGGATGCGATGGGACTGCATCTGAAAATGTACGCGTCCTATGTCTGGGAGCTGTGCACGGCGCCTGTCATTCCAACGCGTTTTAGTGCCGTGGCCGACGAGATCGTCAACCGGCTGGGCGAACTCGCGCCGGCCGGCGTGGCAATCGGCCTGGATTCTGCGCTTGCGCTGGCCCGGCAACTGCGACAGACGATTGGTCAGCTCGACGCGCGTGCCGACGAGGTCAACCAGCGTTGCCTTGATGCACAGCCGGGTTCGGAGCAGGAGGCAACCAAGCTGAACGAGACGATCAAGCGAATGAGTCGCATGCTGCTGCCAATGGCCAGCACTGCCAAAGGCAGTTACGGCCAGGATCCTTATTCCTACACGCCCCAGACCACAGTGCTGCCATCGCTCTATGAGGTCAGCCGGTTTGCCGCACTGCCCGAGGGCGAGGCGCGCTGGCTTCTCGAGACGCACCTGGTCAGGGAACGCAATCGCGTGGCCGACACGTTGCGTGACGCCATCGCGCTATCGGCAGGTAGCCTTTAAGACGGTCATTTTTAAGACGGTCATTTTCACTGGAGGGTACATGAGGCGCCAAATCTTCATCCGCACACTTTGCGCGACCCTGTTGGGCTGCGCTGCCCTGATGCCGCTTATTTCAGGCGCGCAGGCATTTTCGCAAGCCAAGCCTGTGCGCGTCATCGTCCCGTTTGCGGCAGCAGGCGCCAACGACCTGATCGCGCGCGCGTTGCAGAAGCCGCTTGGGGAGGCCCTTGGCACGACCGTGATTGTCGAGAACCGACCCGGCGGCTCCACGAAGATCGCCACGATGGGGCTGATCCGCGCCGAGCCAGACGGCCACACTCTGTTGCTGCTCGGGCACGTTGCGTTAATGAGCTACTACTATTCGGGCGCCTACGACAGTAAGGTCTGGGAGCAGATGACGATCCTCGGGCAGACTGGCCAGATGGCCTGGGGAATGCTCGAGGCGCGTGCCGACGCGCCATTCAAGTCCTGGGCCGAACTTGAAGCCTATGCAAAGAAAAATCCGGGAAAGATCAGCGCAGGGGGCCCCGCTGTCGGTGGCATGATGAACCTGATCGTCCTGGATACTGCCGAGGCGGCGGGGATCGACGTCACCTACGTGCCGTATGCCGGCGGCGGACCGAGCGGCGCCGCATTGTTGGGCGGGCATGTCAATTACCGTGTCGCGCAGCCTCCGGAGGTGTATCCGAACGTGAAGGCGGGCGTGACCCGCGGGCTGGCGGTCGCGTTTCCAACCAGATTGCCGGAAATGCCCGATGTGCCGACGCTCAAAGAGCTTGGCATTATGGCGGAGGTCCCGGTGTTCGGATTTGATTTCTGGGGGCCGCCGAACATGTCCCCTGAACTCGCCGCAAAGATTTCGAAGGCGATCGAAGTCGCGCTCAAGGATCCGGAATACATCGAGGTTGCGCGACGCCTGACGTATCAGCCGAATTTCGTCGGCCCTGATGAGTTACGCAAGAGCATCCGGAACTTCGAGATCAGTGTCGGTCCCCGGCTGGAGAAGGCCTTTCCGCGCAAAGCTGAATAGTTCGTCTGGAAAAGGCTTTTCCGCGCAAAGCCGAATAGTTCGTCTGGCAAAGGCATTTCCGCGCAAAGCCGAATAGTTCGTCTCATGATGAAAGCCGCCGATTGCGATGCGTGCCATGGGATTCTCTCAACTAAACGCGCGTGGATTTATACTGGGCTGAAGGCGGATCGCACCGGACGTGTACATGCGCCGAAAACTAATAAGAATCCAACAGGAGCAGACAATGGAATCCCTCGTCCTCAGCCAGGATCTCGGCAATGGAATCGTTCGGCTCACGCTGAACCGGCCGCAGGCCTTCAATTCGCTTTCCGAGTCGCTGCTCGCGGCGCTCCAGGCTGAACTTGAGCGGCTGGACAAGGATCCGGCTGCCCGTGTCGTGATCCTCGCGGCGGCCGGCAAGGCCTATTGCACCGGCCACGACCTGCGCGAAATGCGGGCCGATCCTTCGCAGGAATACTACGAGCGGCTCTTTACCACTTGCGCCACGATGATGATGACCATTCAGCACCTGACCAAGCCGGTCATCGCCGAGGTGCAAGGGGTGGCCACGGCCGCCGGATGCCAGCTTGTCGCGATGTGCGACCTGGCGGTCGCGGCCGCCGGTTCCCGGTTCGCCGTATCCGGGATCAACCTGGGGCTCTTTTGCTCGACGCCGTCGGTTGCCCTGTCGCGCAACGTGTCGCGCAAGCGCGCGCTGGAGATGTTGCTCACGGGCGACTTCATCAGCGCCGAGGAGGCACGCGACTACGGCCTGATCAATCGCGTCGTGCCTCCGGATGAGTTGCAGTCGGCGACCGAAGCGCTGGCCTTGCGCATCGCTGCAAAGCCGCAGATCGCCATCGAGATGGGCAAGCGACTGTTCTATGCCCAACTCGAGACAGGCATTGAGCAGGCCTACCAGCTTGCCGGTGAGACGATGGCGTGCAACATGATGCACCCGGATACGCTGGAGGGCGTGCAGGCCTTCCTTGAGAAGCGACCGCCTTCCTGGGCCAAATAGGCCACGGAAGGGTTTCAGTCCGGCCGCGCGCCGGATTCCTTGATGACCGTGGCCCATTTGGCGATGTCGGCGCGCAGGAATTCGGCGAACTGACCAGGCGTGCTCCCGGTCAGCTCGATGTTCATCGCGGCAAGCCTTGCCGTGACTTCGGGCGCATGAAGTGCGGCGACGAACTTCTTGTTGAGCAACGCGACGATCTCGGGCGGCGTGCCTGCCGGCGCGAGAAGACCCTGCCAGACCGTGACGTCAAAGCCGGGCAGACCGGATTGCGCCACGGTTGGCGTGTCGGGCATCGACGGTGCACGACTTGCCCCGCTCGTTGCGATGGCCCGCAGGCTGCCGGCCTTGATGAATTGCGATGACGACAGGATATTGTCGAAGGCGACCGAAATCCGGCCGCCGATCAGATCGTTGAGCATGGGTGCGCTGCCCTTGTAGGGCACGTGGATCATGTCGATTCCGGCGGTGCTTTTTAATAATTCCATCGCCAGGTGTCCGGCGGTTCCGTTTCCGGCCGAGCCGTAGGCGATCTTGCCGGGCTGCGCCCGCGCGAGCTTGATCAGGTCGCTGACCGAGCGCGCCGGGAATTCCGGGTTGGATACGAGGATGTATGGGGCGGAGGTCAGCAGCGCGACCGGCGCGAAATCGCGGACCGGATCGTAGATCAGGTTGTCATACAGGCTGACGTTGGTCGAGTGGTTTGGCCCCGTGAACAGCAGCGTGTAGCCATCGGGCTCGCTTTTCGCGACGAGCGCCGCGCCGATGTTCGCTGCCGCGCCCGCACGGTTTTCGACGATGATCTGTTCACCCCATTCCTCGCTCACCTTTTGCGCGATGAGCCGCCCGACAATGTCTGCGCCGCCGCCTGCCGCGAAAGGCACGATCATGCGGATGGGCTTTGCGGGATAGCCGTCGGCCGCGAAAGCAGTGCCGGAGAAGGCAATGAGCATTGCGGCGGCGTACCGCAGGATCGAACAGTGGCGCATCGGGGTACCCTCATCTGGTGAGTTCCAATAATCGCCTGAAACGGCGGGTTTGGGACAATTTTCTGATAAATTGGGGCAGGGGAAAAGCTCGCCGTCGCACGGCGACACCAATAACAGGAAGAGACCAATGGCAAAGACCAAACTGGCACCACGGCCACCCAAAGCGCATGGCAGCGCGCCCGGCGCTTCGCATTTCTCGGGTGCCTTCGATCCGCGCAACACACAATGGCGGGGCCTGCTGCGCGAGGAAATCATCGACCCGGCCGAGCCCCTGATCGATGCCCACCACCACCTGTGGAACAAGCCCGGCCAGCCCTACATGCTGGACGAATACCTGGCGGATGCGGTCACAGGCCACAACATCCGCGCGTCGGTCTTTGTCGAGTGCGGCGCCTACTATCGCAGGCACGGCCCCGAGCTGATGAATCGCCTGGGCGAGGTTGAGTTCGCAAACGGCATCGCCGCCATGGCCGAGGGTGCCACTGGCAATGAAGTCCTTGTGGCCAACGCCATCGTGGGGACGGCCGACGTGACCGTCGGTGCCGAGGTCGGGCGGTTGTTGGACGCGCAGATCGCAGCAGCCGGCGGGCGCTTCAAGGGCATTCGTCTGATCACCAAGTGGGATGAGGACGAAGCGCTGAATAACGGCCGCTTTATCATTCCGCGCGGTCTGCTGGCAGATCAGGATTTTCGGGCCGGCTTTGCAGAGCTTGGGCGCCGGGGCCTGAGTTTTGACACGATGGTCTACCACCCGCAATTGCCGGAGGTGCTGGATCTGTCCCGGGCATTCCCTGAGTCGCGCATCGTTCTCAATCATATCGGCGGGCTGATCGCGGCAACGCCCACCTATATCGCGCGTCGAGACGAAGCCGTCGAAGACTGGAAGCGCGGCATGAAAGCGTTGGCAAGCTGCCCGAACGTGTATGTCAAGCTTGGTGGCCTGGGCATGCCCTATCTGGGCTTCGGGCTGGAGAAGCTCGATGCGCCAGTGCCTTCGGCGCGACTGGCAGAGGTCTGGGGACCGTATTTCCGCTTTTGCATCGACACGTTTGGCCCTGCGCGCTGCATGTTCGAGAGCAACTTTCCCCCGGATCGGGAATCGGTCGATTTCCCCATTGTCTGGAACGCGTTCAAACGCGTTGCGTCCTCATATTCCGACACGGAACGACACGATCTGCTGTTTGGCGCGGCAGCACGTTTCTACGGCATGCAGATCGACTGAAAGCGCGCGCCGCTCCGGACGCCTGGCGGTGCGGGGCGGGGCGATGCGGCGCGGCGCGGTGG
>CAITPF010000390.1 GCA_903894155.1 uncultured beta proteobacterium
CTCGATGTCGGCTCATCTCATCCTGGGGCTGTAGCCGGTCCCAAGGGTATGGCTGTTCGCCATTTAAAGAGGTACGTGAGCTGGGTTTAAAACGTCGTGAGACAGTTTGGTCCCTATCTGCCGTGGGCGTTGGATACTTGACGGAGCCTGCTCCTAGTACGAGAGGACCGGAGTGGACGTACCTCTGGTGTACCGGTTGTCATGCCAATGGCATTGCCGGGTAGCTATGTACGGAAGAGATAACCGCTGAAGGCATCTAAGCGGGAAACTCGTCTGAAGATTAGGTATCCCGGGGCCTAGAGCCCCCTAAAGGGTCGTTCAAGACCAGGACGTTGATAGGTCGGGTGTGGAAGCGCAGTAATGCGTTAAGCTAACCGATACTAATTGCCCGTGCGGCTTGATCCTATAACCCTACAGGCTATGACCTGAGTGTTGTAGCACCAAGTGCCGTTCAACAAAAAATAGTCAAAATATATCGTCAAGACTTAATAGTCCGATATATCAATCTCGACCGCGTCATCGCAGGTCGCACCAACCAAAAACACAGTTGCGCTTCTTCCCAGATTGGAGCAGTTGACACCCATGGGCCCTAAAACCCGTCAACCGCTCAACAAGCTACGCCTGATGACCATAGCAAGGTGGTACCACTCCTTCCCATCCCGAACAGGACAGTGAAACGCCTTTGCGCCGATGATAGTGGATGTACGTCTGTGAAAGTAGGACATCGTCAGGCTCTTACTCCTCAAAACCCCCGCCCGCTTAACCGCGTGTGGGGGTTTTGTCTTTGGGCGGTACCAATTGTCAGGTAAGATCAATACACAATCACTGTATGGAGGCTCTACGACATGCCTGATCAGTCTCCCGCCGAAAATCCAGCCGTCAATCTGCGCACGATCACTAACGTTGCCTACGGCCTGTTTTCATTCGGCTTCCTGACCGCAGGGTTCTTCGGCATTGCAACGGTCGCGGCATTGATCCTGTTGTACGTCAAGCGCGCTGATGCCGCCGGCACGATCTACGCAGCGCACTTTGACTGGCTCATCCAGACTTTCTGGTGGGGTCTTCTGTGGCTCGCCCTGAGTGGCCTTGCGACCTTCATCTACATCGGATGGGCAGGCATCATCGCTACGGTCATCTGGGCGTTGTACCGCCTGATCAGGGGCTGGCTTGCCCTGCTCGAATCCCGTACGCCGCTCGGAACCTGACGGGTCGAACCTGGGGGCGGTCAATCGGAAACAGGGCTTCTCTCGATGCAAAAAATGGCATCTCGGGATCTAAAAAAAAAGGGCATCTCGGGATGTAAAAAAAGGGCATCTCGGGGTGTAAAAAAAGGGCATCTCGGGATGTAAAAAAAGGGCATCTCGGGAAACAAAAAAGGGCATCTCACGATGCCCTTTTTTGTTTCCGATCGAGATCGATCGATTGGCTTATTTCAGGTGCGTGCTGACGATCTTCGTCAGTTCAAACATCGAGACCTGCGCCTTGCCGAACAGGGGAAGCAGCTTTGCGTCCGCATTGATGTTGCGCCTGTTTGCGGGATCCTGAAGATCGTTCTTCTTGATGTATTCCCAAATCTTTTTGGTGACCTCGGTGCGCGGAATCGCGGCGGCACCAATGACGGCGGCAAGCGTGGCGCTCGGCGTGAGGGGCTTCATAAATGCGGCATTCGGCTTGCGTGCAGCGGGTTTGGCAGTGGCCATCGGGGCTCTCCTTATTGGAAGAATGAAGTTCAAGTTGGACGCAAGCTTACTGCCATTGCGCTCTAAACACAAAGGTACTTCGCAAATGTAGCAATTTTGGGCGCAGGGTAAACTACTTTGCGATATCACGTTTACCCTGATGCGAAAACATGTACCCATCAAATCCCATCGAATCTATTCGACAGTTTCACCAGGAATTGACCACGCTGCGGCGTGATCTGCACGCCCATCCGGAAATCGGCTTCCAGGAGCTCAGGACATCGGGCATTGTGGCCGGTTCGCTTGAAGCGCTCGGGATCGACGTGCACCGCGGCATCGGCAAGACAGGCGTGGTGGGCGTGATCCGCGGAAAGGAGCATACGTCCGGACGCATGGTTGGGCTGCGTGCGGATATGGATGCACTGCCGATTACCGAGGCTGGCCAGTCGCAATACTGCTCGACCAAACCGGGCCTTATGCATGCCTGCGGCCATGACGGTCACACAGCCGTATTGCTGGGGGCTGCCAAGTATCTGGCGCAGACGCGCAACTTCAACGGCACGGCCGTGCTGATATTCCAGCCGGCCGAGGAAGGTCTGGGCGGGGCGAAGGCGATGCTTGACGACGGGCTGTTTGAGCGCTTCCCCTGTGATGAGATTTATGCGCTGCATAACTGGCCGGCGTTGCCGCCTGGCACCATCGGTATCAATCCCGGTCCCATGATGGCGGCATCCGACAAATTCGAGATCGTGATCGAAGGGCGGGGCGGCCATGGCGCGCACCCCTATCAGACGATCGATCCGATCGTCGTGGCCGCGCAGGTGATCCTCGGGTTGCAGACGATCGTTTCGCGCAACGTTCACCCGATTGATTCGGCGGTCGTGTCGATCGGCTCGGTGCAGGCAGGCAACCCGGCGGGCCCATCGGTGATTCCGGGGGACGCGCGCATCGTCGGAACGGTTCGCACCTTCAAGGATTCTGTCCAGGCGCTGGTCGAGTCCCGCATGCGCGTGCTCGCCGATTCGATCGCGCAGGCGCATGGTGCGAAGGCCGAGTTGCACTACCAGAGATCCTACCCTGCAACGATCAATACGCCGCGCCATGCGAATTTTGTTGCCGACGTCGCGACCGAACTCTTCGGTGTTGACCGTGTCGTGCGCGACCTGATCCCTTCCATGGGATCCGAGGATTTTTCCTTCATGCTCGGCGTAAAGCCCGGCGCCTATTTCCGTCTGGGGCAGGGCGGGGCGGAATCCGGGACTCTGTTGCATAACTCGCGTTATGACTTCAATGATGAGGTCATCCCGGTCGGCGGCGCGATGTTCGCGGCAATCATCGAGCGCAGCATGCCGCTGTTGGAGCGTTGAACATGTCCGATACCTTATCGATCATCCGGCCCGACGACTGGCACTTGCATCTGCGCGACGGCCCGGCGCTGCGCGCAGTGGTCGGCGACAGCGCGAAGCAGTTCGCGCGTGCCGTGATCATGCCCAATCTCAAGCCGCCCGTGACGACTGTGGCGCTCGCGCTGGCCTATCGTGACCGCATCACGACCGCGCTGTCCGAGGCTGGCGTCGCGCCGGGCGCGTTCACCCCGCTGATGACGCTTTACCTGACCGACAACACAAGCGCCGACGAAATCGACCGTGCCCATGAATCGGGTGCGGTGGTCGCCGTCAAGCTATACCCGGCAGGAGCCACGACCAACTCCGATGCGGGCGTCTCCGATCTGCTTGGATGTTGCGGCGCGGTCATCGAGCGGATGCAGCGCGTCGGGATGCCTTTGCTGATCCATGGAGAAGTCGCCGACCCTGCCGTCGATGTGTTTGATCGGGAGGCCGTGTTCATCGAGCGCGTGATGAAGCCGCTGCGCAAGGCCTATCCTGAGTTGCGCGTTGTGTTCGAACACCTGACGACCAAAGATGGCGTCGAGTACGTGCGCGATGCGCAGGGGCCTGTCGCGGCCACCATCACGGCGCAGCACTTGCTCTATAACCGCAACGCGATATTCCAGGGAGGCGTGCGACCGCACTGGTATTGCCTGCCGATCCTCAAGCGCGAGGTGCACCGGCAGGCGCTTGTCGAGGCTGCGACGGGGGATAGCCCGAGGTTCTTCCTTGGAACGGACAGCGCGCCGCACGCCCGCGGCCTGAAAGAGAATGCTTGCGGATGTGCGGGTTGCTACACGGCCCTGCACGCGATGGAGCTCTATACGACCGCTTTCGATCGCGCGGGTCGGCTGGATCGACTCGAAGCATTTGCGAGCCTGCGCGGCCCGGATTTTTATCGGTTGCCCCGCAACACCACACGCGTGACGCTGAGGCGGGAGGCCTATGGCATTCCGCATGAGGTGCCCTACGGCGACGATACGCTCGTTCCGCTCGCGGCGGGAGAGTCGCTGGGGTGGCGACTCGCCTGACCCAGTGCCCGACAAGCCCCGCCATTCACGGCGGGGCGGACTTCAACGACACTAGCCCTTGCGGGCTTCGAGCGCTTCCCATCGTTCGAATTTGGAAGTCAGCTCTGATTCGATCGCGGTCAATCGTTGCTGGATCTGCGCAACTTTTGCGGGATCATCGCGATAGAGGGCGCCATCGCCCAACTGTGTCGTGAGCGTTGCCTGTTCGCGCTCAAGCTCGCCGATTTGCGCGGGGATTTCTTCAAGCTCGCGCAACTCCCATGGCGGCATGCGACTTGCGCGGTTGCGCACCGAAGCCGCCTGTGACGCGGCCGCGGCTGGCGCGGGGCTTGCGGCCGGCATCGTGGGCGAAGCGTCATTGCCGGCTCCCCGCCTGGCGGTTTCGGCGCCGGATTGCCTGCCACCCCGGGGCGTCCCGGATGCTGACACCGCAGCGCGTGCTCGCTTGGCCTGCCGCTCCCAATCGGCGTAGCCGCCAACGTAATCTTTCCAGTTTCCGTCGCCCTCGAAGACGATCGTCTGCGTGACGACGTTGTCCAGAAAACTGCGGTCATGGCTGACGAGCAGCACCGTGCCGGAATATTCCTGCAGCAATTCTTCCAATAACTCCAGCGTCTCGATGTCGAGATCATTGGTGGGTTCGTCCAGCACCAGTACGTTGGCGGGGCGGGCAAAGAGCCTGGCCAGGAGCAGCCGCGCGCGCTCGCCCCCGGATAGCGAGCTGACCGGGGACTGCGCCCGCGCCGGTGAGAAGAGGAAATCGCCCAGATAGCTCATGACGTGCTTGCGCGTGCCGCCGATCTCGATCCATTCGCTGCCGGGGTTGATGACGTCCGCAAGCGTTGCGTTCTCGTCAAGCTGGCTTCGCATCTGGTCGAAGTAAGCGACTGCAAGGCTGGTGCCCAGGCGCACGGTTCCGGAATCCGGCTCCAGTGTTCCCACGATCAGTTTGAGCAACGTGGACTTCCCGGCGCCGTTGGGGCCGATGAAGCCGATGCGATCACCCCGCATGATCGTTGTGGAATAGTCGCGTACGACGCAGAGCTCGCCGAATGACTTGCTGACGTGGTCCAGCTCGGCGACGAGCTTGCCCGAGCGCTGTCCGGCGTCAAGCGCAAGATTGACATTACCCAGTCGGTCTCGCCGGACGGATCGCTCGCGGCGCAGCGCCTCCAGGCGGCGGACCCGGCCTTCGTTGCGCGTACGCCTGGCCTCCACGCCTTTGCGTATCCAGACCTCCTCCTGGGCGAGCAGCTTGTCGAAGCGGGCGTTTTCCATCCGCTCGGACTCGAGCCATTGGGCCTTGCGCGCCTGCCAATCCGAGAAGTTTCCGGGGAAGCTCAGGAGCCGCCCACGATCGAGCTCCACGATACGGGTTGCAACGGCATCAAGAAACCGCCGGTCGTGGGTGATGATGATCGCGCTGCCGGGCCACTGACGCAGTGCGTCTTCCAGCCAGAGAATGCCGTCGAGGTCCAGGTGGTTGGTCGGCTCGTCAAGCAACAGGAGATTGGGCTCGCCTGCGATTGCGCGGGCCAGCGCGACGCGCTTGCGCATGCCGCCCGAAAGCTCGCTGACCAACGCGTCGGGCGGCAGGCCCAGCTTGTCGACCAGTGCCCGGGCGCGCGATGCGCGGGCCCAGTCTTCGTGATAAGGATCCTGCTCGCCCAGCACGGCCTGCATGACCGTTAAGGCCTCGTCCAGCGAGGGCTCCTGTTCGACCGTGGCAACCTGTACCTGGCCCGAGGTCACGATGTCGCCGTCGTCAGGTTGGGTGCGGCCGTCGAGCAACCGGAGTAGCGAGGATTTGCCCGCGCCATTGCGCCCGATCAATCCGATGCGTTCGCTGGACTGGATTGCCATGTCCGCGCCGTCAAGCAGGGGATGGTGACCGTAGGCAAGATGGACCTGATGGAGTGTGATGAGGGCTTGGCTGGACATTGGCTCTTGAGATGCAGGCCGTCGCACGGAAAGTGTTGCGGCAAGACGCTATTGTCGCAGAGGAGGTCGGTGAGCTCGCCGGCGCCAGGAGATTCCCGGCACCCGCCGGAATTCACCCGTACAATTCGGGGGCAAGGCAGACTGGGCAATCGCGGTGCTTACGGCATCGAGGAAGGTCCGGACTCCACAGGGCAGGGTAGCGGCTAACGGCCGTCCGGTCGGTCGTGCGCTCACGCGCGCGGTTCGGCTGAGGAACAGGGCCACAGAGACGAGTCTGCAACGAGGGTGTGCCGATCAGGCACACACCGCCACGGTTTGACCGTGGTGTGCGCATCGCCCATGGCGGCGCGGGCGTTGCAGGGTGAAACGCGGCAACCTCTACCCGGAGCAACACCAAATAGGCATGCGTGCGGTTTCGACCGCGAAGGGCGGCTCGTTCAAGCATGCGGGTAGGTGGCTTGAGCATCCCAGCAATGGGATGCCCAGAGGAATGATTGCCGGCCGGCGCGAGCCGGTCTACAGAATCCGGCCTATAGGTCTGCCTTGCACTTTTCTTGTTGATGTACGACTTTGACTTATTGCGCCAATCCTCTGATTTATCTAGAGAATTTTCCTTCGGTCGTTTGTCGAAAGTTCATCTAAGTCCTTGTCCCTATTGGAAAAATCAACTTTTGTGCTTGACCGCGTTCGCCCTTTACCTTAGAGTGGTGAAAAGTAGGTTTTTGTGCATATTTGTGGGGTGAGACAGGTGTTTCAAGGCAGCAGCGCGCTGACGCTCGATGCGAAGGGCCGGATCAACGTTCCGACCCGGCATCGTGACGCCCTCCTTCTGCAGGCTCAGGGCTGTCTGACGCTGACCCGGCATCCCGACGGCTGCCTTCTCGTGTACCCGCGGCCCGTATGGGAAATCAAGCGCGAGCAGATCGCCGCCTTTCCGATGCAGGCTCGCGCTTTGCAGCGGCTGTTGCTCGGCAACGCGCAGGATGTCGAAATCGACGGCTCCGGGCGCATTCTCGTGGCGCCGGAGCTGCGTTCGGCGGCGGGGATGACCCGCGACGCCATGTTGCTCGGCATGGGCGCGCACTTCGAATTGTGGGACGCGGCTTGCCTGGCGCGTCGCGAGGCCGAGGATCTCCAGCAAGGCATGGGGGATGTCCTGAACCAGTTTTCTTTTTGAGTTGTGACTGACTTTTCCCATCGGCCCGTGTTGCTGGAGCCGACTATTGATGCGCTGACCCTGCCGCGGTTTGGCAAGCGGTCGCAGGACTTGCCGGATGCCGGCGAGCGGGACGCGCAGCGGTTGTCGGGTATCTACGTGGATGGGACATTCGGTCGCGGTGGGCACTCGCGCGCGCTGCTGGCGCGCCTTGGCCCGGCAGCGCGCCTTGTGGTGTTCGACAAGGATCCCGAGGCGATTGCCGAGGCACGCGGTCTGGCGGGCGCTGATGCGCGGGTGACGGTGGTGCACGAGGCATTCGGCGCGATGCGCGATGCGTTGTCGGCATTGGGTATCGAGTCGGTTGACGGGGTGATGCTGGATCTCGGGATGTCCTCACCGCAGATCGATGATGCACGGCGAGGGTTTTCGTTCATGCGGGATGGCCCGCTGGACATGAGGATGGACACCACGCGTGGCGATACTGCCGCGCAGTGGCTGGCGCAGGCCAGTGTGGATGAATTGCGGGAGGTCATAGTCCGATATGGCGAAGAACGGTTTGCTCTTCAGGTTGCAAAGGCGATTGCTTCTCGCCGGGCAGAACGGCCCATCCTTACCACGCTCGACCTCGCCGAGCTCGTGTCAGGCGCCGTCCGCACGCGCGAAAAGGGCCAGCACCCGGCAACTCGCACCTTTCAGGCTTTACGGATTTACATCAATCGGGAACTCGAAGAACTCGAGAGCGCCCTCGCGGCAGCTCTGACTTTGTTGAAGACAGGCGGACGTATGGCCGTGATCAGCTTTCACTCGCTGGAAGATCGCGTCGTCAAGCAGTTCATCGCGGCAGCTTCGCGTCCGCAGGCTGCCTACGCCCGTTTACCCTTGCGTGAGTCCGAGATGCCCCAGCCGGTTTTGTTTTCGCTGGGTCGCGTCCTCACGGAGCCGACGGAAGCCCGGGACAACCCACGGGCGCGCTCGGCTGTGCTGCGCGTCGCAGAGAGAACAGGTACCGCGCTGGGCCCGGAGGGCGCCGCCGCCTTCCTGCCTGCCGTCAGCGAGCCGCGTCGCCGGCCAAAGGGAGCGCGGTAATGGGTCGCGTCAACCTGTTTGTGTCGGTGCTGCTGATGCTTTCGGCGATTTCTCTCGTGACCGCGCGCTATCAGGCCCGTCAGTTGTTCGTCGAACTCGACCGCTCGCGGGCGCAGTCGCGCGAGCTCGACATCCGGTGGCGGCAGCTTCAGCTCGACCGCGCCGAACTTGCGCGCAACGCGCACGTGGACAAGGTGGCCCGTGAGGAGCTGCGCATGCGGGCGATCGTGCCCGATCGCACCATCTACATTAATCAGTCCGCAACGCCCGCTGCCGATGCACAGGGGGTTGCGCGATGAAGCGCATGCCCTTCTTCAACAACCCAGTGCTGCGCGTGCAGTTTCCCATGTGGCGCGGACGGCTTGTGTTGATCCTGATCGGCCTGGCGTTCGTCGCGCTGGCTCTGCGGGCCGGGTATCTTCAGGGGTTGTCCACCGAATTCCTCGTGACAGAGGGCGCGCGCCGGTACGAGCGCACGCTGACGCTGCCCGCAAGTCGCGGCAAGATCCAGGATCGCAATGGCGTCGTGCTGGCCGCCAGCATTCCGGCGCGCGCCGTTTGGGCAATACCGGAAGACGCCAACGAGGCGCCGCCCGCCAAACTGGAGCAACTCGCCAAGCTGCTTGAGATGACCTCCAAAGAGTTGCACAAGAAGCTCGCTGACGAGGACAAGACCTTCGTCTACCTCAAGCGTCAGGTACCGCTCGAGGCCGCAGCCAAAATTTCGGAGCTGCGGATTCCCGGTGTACACCAGCAGCCGGAGACGCGACGCTTTTACCCGGAAGGCGAGGTGGCGGCCAACATCGTCGGCTTCAATAACGTCGAGGATCAAGGCCAGGAAGGCGTCGAGCTTGCGTTCAACGAGCAGTTGTCCGGTCGCCCGGGAAGCCGTCGCGTGATCAGGGATCGCCTGGGCCGCGTGATCGAAGACGTGCGCGCGGTCAATCTGCCCGTCGACGGTCGCGATATTCGGCTGTCGATCGATACCCGCATCCAGTTTGTCGTCTACAAGGCCCTGCAGGAGGCCATGGTCCTCAATAAGGCCAAGGGCGCTGCGGCTGTGGTGATCGACGTCCAGACGGGCGAGATCCTGGCCCTGGGCAATATGCCCACGTACGATCCGAATCATCGCGAATCCTTCCACGGCGGCAATCTGCGTAACCAGGCCTTGACCGACACGTTCGAACCGGGCTCGATCATGAAGCCCTTCACCGTGGCGCTTGCCCTGGAGCTCAAACGCATTACGCCCAGTACCCTCTTCAATACCGGGGCCGGAAAATTCTTCTATCAGGGCGCGACCATCAACGACGTCAGCAAGAACGGCGTGCTCGATCCGGCGGGGGTGCTGCTGAGGTCGAGCAACATCGGCATGACAATGATCTCGGAGCGGCTCGAGGCCAAGGAGATGTGGGGCCGCTTCACCGAACTGGGATTCGGGCAGGCACCGCAGACGGGATTCCCGGGCGCAGCGGCCGGACGTCTGCGTCCCTGGGAGCGCTGGCGTCTGATCGAGAAGGCGACGATGGCCTACGGGTACGGGCTATCGGTCTCCCTGTTGCAGATGGCCCGCGCCTATACGGTTTTCGCACGCAACGGCGATATGGTTGGATTGACGCTGATCAAGCGCGATCATGAACCGACGACGACCAGGGTCTATACCCCGGAAATCGCGCAGAAGATCCGCGTCATGCTCGAGGCCGCGGCAGGCCCTGACGGTGCCAAGGCCGCGATGGTCCAGGGCTACCGCGTTGCCGGCAAGAGCGGCACTGCACGCAAGATCGTCGACCGTCACTACAGCACCAGCCGCTACCGCGGATCGTTCGTGGGCATGTCGCCCGTGTCGAACCCGCGCATCATCGTTGCCGTCACGATCGACGAGCCACAGGCAGGCGTCTATTACGGCGGCAAGGTCGCCGCACCGGTGTTTGCCAACATCATCGGCGGCACGCTGCGCATCATGGGCGTCAAACCCGACGCGCCTTTCGAGTCGGCCGTCGTCGCCAGCACGACGGGAGGCCTTCGATGAGTCGCGCAATGGTGCTTGATGGCAACATGACTGCCGCGCAACTTGTCGCGCGACTGCGAGAGTTCGCGCCCGGCGCGGCGAATCTTCACCTCGACTCGCGCGCGGTCACGCACGGGGATGTGTTCCTCGCCTGCCCGGGACTCGTCGGGGACGGGCGTCACTACATCGCGAGCGCGATCGCCGCTGGGGCTGCTGCTGTCCTGATGCACGTCGATCACGGTGATCCGCTTCCCGACGGGCAGTGGGCGGCTGTTCCCGTGCTGGCTGTCACCGGGTTGCGGGCGCACCTGGGCGCCCTGGCGCACGAATGGTACGGTCAGCCTTCTACCGCGCTTCGGGTGATCGCGATCACCGGAACCAACGGCAAGACCTCCTGCGCCCAATGGATTGCGCAGGCGCTGCGGGGCGCCGGATCGCCGGCCGGGGTGATCGGCACGCTCGGCCTGAGCCTGCCGGACGGCCGCCCGGAGACGGGCAATCTGACCACCCCCGACGTGGTGAGCGTGCACCGAACGCTCGCGCGGATGCGCGACCTTGGCGCGGGTTTCGTCATCATGGAAGCCTCTTCGATCGGGCTGGACCAGGGGCGCCTCGATGGCGTTGCCGTTGCCGTGGCTGCCTTTACCAACCTGACGCGTGATCACATCGACTACCACGGCGATATGCAGGCCTACGAAGCGGCCAAGTCGCGCCTCTTTGCGTGGCCAGGCCTCGCGCACGCGGTCATCAATGCCGACGACCCCGCTGGACGTCGCTTTGCGGCGGACTGCCGCGCGCCGGTCGTACGATTCGGACTCGCCTGCCTGCAGGAGCCGGAAACCGTCGTGGCGCGCGATGTGCAGGCCGTTCGCGAGGGCGTTTGCTTTGACCTTTGCGTGGCGCAAGACGTCGTGCGCGTCGAATCGCGCATGCCGGGCCTGCACAATGTGTCGAATTTCCTGTGTGTCGCCGGCGTGCTGGCAACGCAGGGATGGGGTGCTGAACAGATCGCTGCGGCGCTGTCCGCACTTGCGCCTGTCGATGGCCGCCTGGAGCGCGTCGATAGCCCGGTGACGGACAAGCCCGTCGCGCAGGTTGTCGTGGACTACGCCCATACCCCGGACGCGCTTGAGCGCGCGCTGCAGGCGTTGCGGGCGCAGGCCGAAGCGCGCGCAGGACGCCTTTGGTGCGTGTTTGGCTGCGGCGGCAATCGCGATCAGGGCAAACGCCCCATCATGGGTGAGATCGCCTGCCGGTTGGCCGACCAGGTGGTGGTCACCAGCGATAATCCGCGCGATGAAACGCCCGACGCGATCATTGCGCAAATCGTCGCCGGTCTGCCAGGCGACGCCGCCCACGTGCTGATCGAGCCGGATCGGGCGCAGGGCATCCTGTATGCCGTCATGTCCGCAGAGCCTCGGGATATCGTCCTTCTGGCGGGCAAAGGCCACGAAACCTACCAGGAAGTCGCTGGCCGGCGCCATGCGTTCGACGACCGGCAATGGGCCAGAGCCGCAATGATCCTGTTGCAAGGGCGCGCGCTCCAGTCCGATTCGCGCAGGCTCGTGCCAGGCGCGGTGTTCCTTGCGCTGCGCGGCGACACGTTCGACGGGCACGACTATCTGGCGCAAGTCGCGGCCGCGGGTGCGTGCGCGGCGATCGTGGAGCAGCCCGTTGCCGATGCATCGATCCCCCAGATCGCGCTCGGCGACACACGCGCCGCGCTGTTGCAACTCGGGCTTGCGTGGCGCCGGCGCTTCGCGATCCCGCTCATCGCAGTGACCGGAAGCAACGGCAAGACGACCACCAAGGATATGATCGCCGCGATTCTTGCGGCCTGGCAGGGCGAGGATGCCCGCCTGGCCACCGCGGGCAATCTGAACAACGAACTCGGCGTGCCGCTGACGCTCCTGCGGCTGACGGCGGCGCATAAAGTCGCGGTCATCGAAATGGGGATGAACCACCCCGGTGAAATCGCCGTGCTGACGCAAGCGGCCCGGCCGACGGTTGCCCTGGTCAACAACGCGCAGCGTGAGCATCAGGAGTTCATGGCGACGGTCGAGGCGGTGGCGCGGGAAAACGCGCAGGTCTGGCAGGCGCTTTGCGCCGATGGCGTCGCGGTTTACCCGTCCGATGACGAGTTCACGGCGCTTTGGGACGAACTTTCCGCCGGGCATGCACACCGAAGGTTCGGTGAGGCAGGCCCTGGGGCCGATGTCTGGGCGACGGATATCGCCTCGGATGCGTTGGGTTCTTCCTTCAGTATCCACACCCCGGTTGGGACGCGGCGCATTACGCTGCCGGTGCCAGGGTCCCACAATGTGCGCAATGCCCTGGCGGCCGCTGCATGCACGATCTGCGCAGGCGCGCCGATCGCGAGCGTCGAGGCAGGGCTGGCGGGTTTTCACGCCGCTGCAGGACGCATGCAGGCACACAGGCTCCCCGGCGGGGTCGTGCTGATCGATGACACTTACAACGCGAACCCGGATTCGGTGCGCGCCGCCATTGACGTGCTTTCCAAGCTGCCGGCGCCGCGCGTGCTGGTGCTCGGCGACATGGGCGAAGTGGGCGACAACGGCCCGGCAATGCATCGTGAAGTGGGCGCCTACGCACGCGAGCGCGGCATCGACCGGTTGCTGACGCTGGGCGACGCCACGCGCGCGAGCGCCCAGGCCTTCGGGCCGGGCTCCAGTGCGTTTGATTCTGTTGATCAGGTTTGCGAAATGCTGCGGGCGATTGCGCCATCCAGCATGGTGGTCAAGGGATCGCGCTTCATGCGCATGGAAAGGATCGTGCGGGCCTATCTGGATTTGAACGGGGTGATACCCGGGGAAGTGGTGAGCCATGCTGTATGAACTGTTCGGATGGCTGGCTGACAATCACGTGCGCGGGTTCGCGGTGTTCGAGTACATCACGCTGCGTGCGGTGCTTGCGTGCGGGACGGCGCTGGTGATCGGATTGATCGCGGGTCCCTTTGTCATCCGGCGCCTCACGGCACTGAAAATCGGCCAGGCCGTTCGCAGCTACGGACCGGAGTCCCATCTGATCAAGACGGGCACGCCGACCATGGGCGGCGCGCTGATCCTGATCGCAATCGGCATCAGCACGCTGCTCTGGGCCGACCTGACAAACCGGTTCGTCTGGGCCGTCTTGCTGGTGACGTTCGGTTTCGGCTGGATCGGCTGGGTCGACGACTACCGCAAGGTGGTGCGCCGCGATCCGGAGGGGATGCCGGCGCGGCAGAAGTTCTTCTGGCAAGCGGTGATCGGGCTCGTGGCATCGGTCTACCTGACGTTTGCGATTTCCGCGCCTGCGACGGCCAATGTCTGGCCGCTGATCCGTGACTGGATCGCGAGCGGGTTCACGATGCCATTGCCCACGCGCGCGGATCTGATCGTGCCGTTTTTCAAGACCGTGAGCTATCCGCTCGGCGTGTTCGGTTTCGTCGCGCTGACCTGGGTCGTCATCGTCGGCACGAGCAACGCGGTCAACCTCACTGACGGTCTTGATGGGCTGGCCATCATGCCCACGGTCATGGTCGGGGCGGCGCTGGGCGTCTTCGCCTATGTCATTGGCCGTACCGACTATTCGCGCTACCTGCTCTTTCCCTATATCCCGGGTTCCGGGGAGCTGATGGTGCTTTGCGCGGCGCTTGCCGGTGCCGGGCTTGCGTTCCTCTGGTTCAACGCCTATCCGGCCCAGGTGTTCATGGGGGACGTCGGCGCGCTGGCGCTCGGCGGGATGCTGGGAACCATCGCCGTGGTCGTGCGCCAGGAAATCGTTCTTTTCATCATGGGCGGCGTGTTCGTGGCCGAGACGCTGTCGGTGATGGTTCAGGTGACCTGGTTCAAGTACACGAAGCGAAAATACGGCCAGGGGCGCCGCATCCTGCGCATGGCGCCGCTCCACCACCATTTTGAAGTCGGTGGCTGGAAAGAGACGCAGGTCGTGGTGCGGTTCTGGATCATCAGCATGATGCTGGTGCTGGTCGGGCTTTCTTCTCTGAAAATTCGATGAACACCGCGCCCGCCACCGTCGACCCGACCGCCCCGATCCTGATCGTCGGGTTGGGCGAGACCGGCGTCGCCGCGGCACGCTGGTGCGCGAGGCAGGGAAGGCCGCTTCGCATTGCCGACACCCGAACCAACCCTGCGGGTCTCGAGGCGCTGCGCGAGGCGATCGGTGACCATGGTGTGCAATATCACCTCGGATGCGATACGTTTGAGTCGTCGCTGCTCGATGGGGTCGGGCAACTGGTTCTGAGCCCCGGGCTGTCGCCGCTGCTCTCGCCCGTCAAGGAGCTGCTCGACGAGGCGGCCGAGGCAGGCATCGAAGTGGTTGGCGAGATCGAACTGTTCGCGCGCGCGCTGATCCAGCTGGCCGGGTCGCGGGACTATGCTCCGCGCGTTGTCGGAATCACCGGCACCAACGGCAAGACCACTGTGACCGCGCTGACCCGGCATCTCCTGGAGGCCGCTGGCATCCGCGCCCGCGCGGCGGGCAACATCAGCCCTTGCGGCCTGCATGCGCTGATGGAAGCCCTCGATGCCGATGATCTGCCGCAGGCGTGGGTACTCGAGCTGTCGAGTTTTCAGCTGGAAACGACCACCAGCCTCCATTTCCAGGCGGCGACGGTGCTGAACGTCACGCAGGATCATCTCGATTGGCATGGCAGTATGCAGGCGTACTCCGCCGCGAAGGCCCGGATTTTTTCCATGACGGACGTTTGCATCGTCAACCGTGACGATCCCGCCGTCGTGCGCATGGTGCCCTCGCAGGCAGCCACCAATGTGCGCAGCTTTGGCCGTGATACGCCGATGCTCTCTGCCGATCTTGGCATCGAGAGCAGCAATGGCGTGAACTGGCTGGTGAGCGCCGAGCCGCTCGACTTTGAAGACGAGGCGCCGGCACCGACACGACGCAGGAAGAATGTGCCCCCGCCCGAGCGCAAGCCGGGCCGGCTTTCGCGGCTGATGCCGGTCGATGCGCTGGCGATCCGCGGGCTGCACAATGCGTTGAACTGCCAGGCGGCCCTGCTGCTGGCCCGTGCGCTGGGCGCAAGCTGGGGGCCGCTGCTGCGCGCTGCGCGCGACTATGTCGGCGAACCCCATCGCATGGAGTTCGTGCGTAGCGTGCGAGGCGTGGATTTCTTCAACGACAGCAAGGGCACCAATGTCGGTGCCACGGTCGCCGGCCTCGAGGGGCTGGGGCGCAAGTCCGTGCTGATCGCGGGAGGCGTCGGGAAGGGGCAGGATTTCTCGCCACTGGCGCCGGTTGTGGCGCGTCACGCGCGCGCCGTCGTGCTGATCGGGCAGGACGCGCCGATCATCGGGGACGTGCTGGGCGACACCGGGGTCGATTGCACGGTGGCAGCCACGATGGAGCAGGCGGTGGCACAGGCATTCGCGCAGGCGCTCGAAGGCGATGCCGTCGTGCTGTCGCCTGCGTGCGCGAGCTTTGACATGTTTCGAAATTACCCGCACCGGGGTCGCGTGTTCGCGGACGCCGTGAACGAGCTGGCGCTTGAGCAGGGAGAGGTCGCATGAGCCTCTTCGCGGAACTCACCAATAGCGTCAACGCGGTCCGGCCGGGCCGCACGAAGATGCGCAATTACGACCTGCCGCTCCTCGTGGCGTCTTTTACGCTGATCGCTATCGGGTTGCTGATGGTGTATTCGGCCTCGATTGCGCTGGCCGACGGGCCGCGCTACGCCAATTATGGCCGGTACTATTTTGTGGTGCGCCACGGCCTGTTCGTCGCGGTGGGGCTGCTCATTTTCTCCCTGGCGCTGACCGTGCCCGTGCGCAGCTGGCAACGGCTCACACTGTGGGTCTTCGGCCTGGCGATCGCGCTTCTGGCCCTGGTGCTCGTGCCCGGGGTCGGGCGCGAGGTCAACCATGCCGTGCGGTGGCTGCCCCTGGGGCCGATCAATTTTCAGCCGTCCGAACTCATGAAGTTTGCCGCAGTGCTCTTCGCGGCTGACTACGCGGTGCGCAAGCAGAACCACATGGATAGCTTTGTCAGGGGCTTTTTGCCCATGGCATTTGCCATGGCGGCCGTGGCGGCGCTTCTGCTCAAGGAGCCGGACCTGGGCGCGCTCATGGTCATCGTCGCGATCTCGATGGGCATCCTGTTCCTGGGCGGCATCAACGGGCTGATTTTTTCCGGCCTTACGGGTGTGCTGCTGGCGACGTTCTCGCTGGTCATCTGGGTGGTGCCCTGGCGCAGGGCCAGGCTGTTTGCCTACCTGGATCCCTGGAACCCGGACAACGCACTTGGAAGCGCGTATCAGTTGTCACATTCGCTCATGGCCATCGGCCGTGGCCACTGGGTTGGGGTGGGGCTCGGCTCCAGCGTCGAGAAGTTGCATTACCTCCCGGAGGCGCACACCGACTTCATCATGGCGGTGATCGGCGAGGAACTCGGCTTTGCCGGCGTCATGCTGATGATCACCCTGTTTGCCGTGGTGGTGCAGCGCTGTTTCGAAATCGGCCGGCAAGCCATCGCGATGGAACGCGTATTCGGCGGCCTGGTCGCGCAGGGCGTGGGTATCTGGTTCGGCGTCCAGGCATTCATCAACATCGGCGTGTGCCTTGGGCTATTGCCGACCAAAGGCCTGACGCTGCCACTCGTGAGCTACGGCGGATCCGGGATCGTCATGAATCTTTGCGCGCTGGCGCTGGTTGCGCGTGTGGATCTCGAAAATCGAAGTCTGATGCGGGGAGGCCGCGCATGAGCGCATCCCCGGTGATCATGATCATGGCGGGCGGCACCGGCGGGCACATCATGCCGGGGCTGGCGGTAGCCGACGTGCTGCAGGGCCGCGGCTGGACAGTGCGCTGGCTTGGCAACCCGGAGAAAATGGAAGGCAAGCTGGTTCCGGCCCGCGGTTATCAGCTGGTGCCGCTGCGGTTCGCCGGTGTGCGTGGCAGCGGCGTGTGGTCCAAATTGCGGGCACCGTTTCTGCTCGTGCGCGCGATCGCGCAAGTGTGGGGCCAGTTTGGCCTCATCCGCCCGAGCGTCGTGCTGGGGATGGGGGGCTATGTGGCCTTCCCCGGGGGCGTCGTGTCGGCGCTGCGAGCACGGCCGCTGGTTCTGCATGAACAGAATGCGATCGCGGGCATGAGCAACCGCTGGCTTTCGCATGTCGCGCGTCGGGTCCTTGCGGGTTTCCCCGGCGCGCTCGCCGGCGCCGAGGTCGTCGGCAATCCGGTACGCAGGGAAGTCGCCGCACTTCCGGATCCCGCGGTGCGTTATGCAGCCCGGACGGGGCCTCTGCGACTGCTGGTGGTCGGGGGAAGTCTTGGCGCGGCTGCGCTCAACAGCGTTTTGCCCGAGGCGATCGCGCTGGCTCCGGCGCAGGTGCGTGCGCAGGTTGTTCACCAGTCGGGCGCCCAGCACATCGCCACGCTTGAGGCAGCGTACGCGCAGGCGGGCGTTGACGCACATTGTGTGGCGTTTATCGATGACATGGCCGGGGCGCTGGCCAATGCGGATCTGCTGATTTGCCGCGCTGGCGCCATGACGGTGGCCGAGGTGGCCGCCGCGGGGATCGCGGCGCTGTTCGTGCCTTTCCCGCACGCCGTCGATGACCACCAGACCGCGAACGCGCAGTTTCTGGTCGACGACCGCGCTGCATGGCTGCGGCAGCAGAAGGACCTGACTCCCGAATGGCTTGCGAAGTGGATCGGCGAACGCACGCGGGAAGAGCTGGCTGGTGTTGCGGCGCGCGCGCGCGCGCACGCCCTGCCGAAGTCGGCCGAGCGCATCGCCGACATTTGTGAAGAACTCGCTGGGGCCAACCCATGAAGCATCGTATTGAGCACATCCATTTCGTGGGAATCGGCGGCTCGGGCATGAGCGGTATCGCCGAGGTATTGCTGAACCTGGGTTACCGCATTTCCGGCTCGGACCTCGCCGAGTCCGTGGTGACGCAGCGGCTTGCCGCGCTGGGCGCGCGGATATCCGTTGGCCATGATGCGGCGAATGTGGCGGGCGCGGATGCGATCGTGACGTCCACCGCGGTGGCGAATAACAACCCCGAGGTGATCGCGGCGCGCCATGCCCATATCCCGGTCGTACCCCGGGCCCTCATGCTCGCCGAGCTGATGCGGCTCAAGCGCGGCATTGCCGTGGCCGGTACGCACGGCAAGACCACGACGACCAGCCTGGTGGCCAGCGTGCTGGCCGCCGGCGGACTGGATCCGACGTTCGTCATCGGAGGAACGCTGAAATCCGCTGGCGCCAACGCGCGGCTTGGACAAGGCGAGTTCATCGTGGTCGAAGCCGATGAATCGGACGCGTCGTTCCTGAACCTGCTGCCGGTGATGGCCATCATCACCAATATCGACGCGGACCATATGGATACCTATGGCCACGACGTGGCCCGGCTCAAAAGCGCGTTTATCGAATTCACCCAGCGCCTTCCCTTTTACGGAAGTGCGGTAGTTTGCGCCGACGACCCGAATGTCCGCGAAATCATGCCGTTCATTTCGAGACCGATCACAACCTATGGCTTTGATGAGAGCGCGGAGGTTTGCGCTGTCGATGTCCGTGCCATCGGAACCCGGATGCAATTTGACGTCGTGCGGCACGGCCGCGACGGGGAGTTGCCCCGCCTGTCCGTCGACCTGAATTTGCCCGGACGTCATAACGTGCTCAATGCGCTCGCGGCGATCGGTGTGGCCACGGAGCTTGGCGTGCCGGACGCGGCAATCTGCGAGGCGCTCACCGGCTTTCGCGGTGTCGGCAGGCGGTTCACGCAGGTCGGGGATATCCCGGTGCCGGCCGGGGGCACGTTTACGCTCATCGACGATTACGGCCATCACCCGGTGGAGATGGCAGCCACTCTGGCGGCGGCGCGCGGCGCCTGGCCGAACCGCCGCATCGTGCTTGCCTTTCAGCCGCACCGCTACACGCGCACCCGCGACTGCTTCGAGGATTTCGTGCGCGTGCTGAGCTCCGCCGACGCCGTCTTGCTGACCGAGGTCTACGCGGCCGGCGAGCCCCCGCTGGTCGCCGCCGACGGCCGCGCGCTCACGCGCGGCGTCCGCGTTGCCGGAAAAGTCGAACCGCTCTTCGTCGATGATGTGTCGACGATGCCTGAGGCGATCCTGGGCTTCGTGCGGGACGGGGACGTGGTTGTCGTGATGGGCGCGGGTTCGATCAGCCGCGTGGCCGTACGTCTCGGGGGAATGAAATGACTTCAGCCTTCGGCAAGGTCGGCGTGCTTTACGGCGGCAAGTCTGCCGAGCGAGAGGTTTCGCTGATGTCAGGTGCCGGGGTTTGCGAGGCGCTGCGCAGTCGGGGCGTGGATGCCCATTTGTTTGATACCGGCCTGCGTGGGATCGTCGAACTGGCCCAAGAGCGCTTTGACCGTGTGTTCATCGCGCTGCATGGTCGTTACGGTGAGGACGGTACGCTGCAGGGCGCGCTCGAGTTACTGGGCATCCCCTACACCGGCAGCGGCACGATGGCCTCAAGCCTCGCGATGGACAAGATCATGACCAAGCGGGTGTGGCTCGAGGCGTGTCTTCCGACGCCGCGTTATGTCGTGATCGCACAGGATGATGAGGTGCCCGCGGCGGTCGCGGCGATCGGATTGCCGCTGATCATGAAGGCTCCCCACGAGGGCTCGACGCTCGGGATCGTTCGGGTGGCCGAGGCTGAACACGCCTTGCCCGCATTCCGTGAAGCCCGGCAATACGACTCCGTGGTTCTGGTCGAGCAATTCATGACCGGGCGTGAGCTGACGGTTGCGCTCCTGGGCTCGGGCGCAGATGCACAGGCGCTGCCCGTGATCGAAATCGTCGCCCCGCAAGGCAATTATGACTACGAACACAAGTACTTTTCAGATGACACCCGTTACCTGTGCCCGGCCCCGATCGAGTCGGGCCTCGCGTCGCGTGTCGCAGACATTTGCCTGCGCGCCTATCGCGCGCTCGGCTGCGAGGGATGGGGACGTGCGGATGTCATCCTCGACGGCGAGGGCGGGCTTTGGCTGCTCGAGATCAATACCTCACCCGGAATGACCGGCCACTCGCTGGTGCCCATGGCGGCCAAGGCGATCGGCATGAGCTATCCTGACCTCTGCCTGCGGATCCTCGAGCAGGCGCGCTGCAAGGTCGGCGGCGAGCAGGCACGGCGGACATGAGCGGAGAACCCTGTGTGGAACGAAGCCCGTACGATCAATCGCCTAGCCAACACCCTCGCGGTGCTGGCGGTGCTGGCCATGCTGGCAGGCGGAATCTACTGGCTCATCCAGCGCCCGGCATTCAACCTGCGCACGATCGAGATCGAACCTGCGCCCAACACCAGCCTGAAATACGTGTCGCCCGCGAGTGTGCGTGCGTCGATCGCCGGTCAGCTCTCGGGCAACTTCTTTACCATCAGCCTGGGCAGCGCGAAGTCGGTCTTCGAGGCTGTGCCCTGGGTTCGCAACGCGATGGTGCGAAGGATCTGGCCCAATGCATTGCGCGTCACGCTCGAGGAGCAGCAGCCGTTTGCGCTCTGGAACGAGAACCAGATGATCAATACGTGGGGCCAGACGTTTACCGCCAACCAGGGCGAGCTGGAAGACGACGACTCGCTGCCGCAGTTCGAAGGGCCGGAGGGCACCGAGGCGCTCGTGGTGCGCAGCTATGCCGAACTGACCCGATGGTTTGCGCCGCTGGACGTCAGCGTCACGCGCCTTTCGCTCAGCGAGCGCTATGCCTGGCGGGTCAGCCTGTCCAATGGCATGACGCTGGCGCTGGGGCGCGACCCTGGTGCCGAGGCGCCCGATCCGACCGGGGGTATCCCGGGCGCACTGCCGTTCGCTGCCCGTATCCAGCGGTTCGTCCAGGCTTGGCCGGCCGTGAGTCAGAAAATGGGCCGCCGCGAGGTAACTCATGCCGATCTTCGTTATCCGAATGGCTTTGCGCTGACGCTGGCGCCGCTGCCGGAACCCCCTCAACCCCGAAAGAAGCGTTAATGCCATGACCCGTGACATCAAGGACCTGATCGTCGCCCTCGATATCGGCACCAGCAAAGTGGTTGCCGTGGTCGCCGAAATTCTGCCAGAGGGCCGCTTCGAAGTGCTTGGCCTGGGCCAGCACGAATCGCGAGGCATGCGCAAAGGCGTGGTCATCAATATCGAAACCACGGTGAACTCCATCCAGCGCGCGCTTGAGGAAGCCGAACTGATGGCCGACTGCAAGATCCGTGATGTTTATACGGGTATCGCCGGAAGCCACATCCGCAGCTTCAATTCCAGCGGCATGGTCGCTGTCAAGGACAAGGAAGTGACCGCGACCGACGTCGCGCGCGTGATCGAAACCGCCAAGGCAGTCAACATCCCGACGGACCAGCAGGTGCTGCACGTGTTGACCCAGGAGTTCATTGTCGATGGTCAGGAGGACATCCGGGAGCCCATCGGCATGAGCGGCCTGCGTCTGGAGGTCAAGGTGCACATCGTCACAGGCGCGGTCAGCGCGGCGCAGAACATTGTCAAGTGCGTGCGACGCTGCGGGCTGGAGGTCCAGGATCTCATCCTTCAGCCGCTCGCCTCGAGCCAGTCATGCCTCACCGCAGACGAAAAGGAACTCGGTGTCGTTCTGGTCGATATTGGCGGGGGCACGACCGACGTTGCGATCTATACCGGGGGCGCCATCCGTCACACGGCGGTGCTTCCGATCGCGGGCGACCAGATCACCAGCGATATCGCCGCCATGCTGCGCACGCCTACGCCGGACGCCGAAGATATCAAGTTGCGCTTCGGCATCGCCAAACAGGTGCTCGCGAGCCCGGAGGAAAGCGTGGAAGTCCCCGGACTCGGTGATCGCGGCCCGCGCCAGGTCAAGCGCCAGGCGCTTGGCGCCGTCATCGAGCCGCGCGTGGAGGAGCTTTTCGGGCTCGTTCAGCAGGTGATTCGCGAGTCGGGTTACGAGGATCTTCTTTCCTCCGGGGTGGTGCTTACCGGGGGGACATCCCTATTGCCGGGAATGGTCGAATTAGCGGAAGATGTGTTTTTAAAGCCGGTTCGTGTCGCAGTTCCCGATTACGATGGTAGCCTAGCGGATGTCATGCGAAATCCGCGTTTTTCGACGGTGATGGGGTTGCTGAGCGAAGCCCGTATGCAGCGCTTGCGTGGTCGCAAAGTGGCTCAGCAATCGGGGAGCTTCAAGGGAGTCCTCGCGCGGATGCGAGAGTGGTTTATGAATTGAATTTGACGTCTTCTGGCGTCAAGTAGGTCGCAAAAGTTCGTATTTTCGTTCAATTGCGTCCTTGTTAGAGAGGCGTTTCAAACCCGGCGCGGACCAAGTCGGCGGCGGTTTTGAAGCGATTTCTAAAAAAGCAGTGGGGATAGCTTTTTTTTAATCGTTTACAAGACTTGAGGGAGTCAACCATGAAGTTTGAAATGTTGGATACCGTCAACAAGGGGACCGTCATCAAGGTCGTCGGGGTGGGCGGTGCAGGCGGCAATGCCGTCTCGCACATGATCCGTTCCGGCGTTCAGGGGGTCGATTTCATTTGCTGCAATACCGATGCGCAGGCGCTGGTCAATACCAACGCGCCCGTGCAGATCCGTCTTGGCCGTTCGGGCCTGGGCGCGGGCGCCAAGCCTGATCAGGGCCGCGCCGCGGCCGAAGTCGCTCGTGAAGAGATCCGTGCCGCCCTGGGCGGGGCCCACATGGTGTTCATTACCGCGGGCATGGGCGGGGGTACCGGCACTGGTGCGGGTCCCGTCGTCGCGGAAGTCGCCAAGGAACTCGGCATCCTGACCGTCGGCGTGGTGACCAAGCCCTTCTCGTTCGAGGGCACCAAGCGCATGAAAGTCTCCGAGGATGGCATTGCGGAGTTGTCAAAGCATGTCCATTCGCTGATCGTGGTGCTCAACGAGAACCTGCATGAGCTGATGGACGAAGACGCGACCCAGGACGACTGCTTCAAGTCCGCCGACGACGTGCTCCACAATGCCTGCGCCGGCATCGCGGAAATCATCAACGTCGAAGGCAACGTCAACGTTGACTTCGAGGACGTCAAGACGATCATGGGCGAGCAGGGTCAAGCCATGATGGGTACTGCCGTATCCAGCGGGGCGGATCGCGCCAAGATCGCGGCCGAGCAGGCGATTGCCTGCCCGCTGCTCGAGGGCGTCGACCTCAATGGCGCACGAGGCGTATTGGTCAATATCACCGCCAGCCGTTCGCTCAAGATGCGCGAAACCCGCGAAATCATGGATCGTATCCGTGGCTTCGCCTCGGAAGACGCCACCGTGATCTTCGGGACGGCCTACGACGAGAACATGGGCGACAACCTTCGCGTGACGGTGGTCGCCACGGGTCTTGGCCGCGCCCAGGCGCGTCCGATGCTCGTCAAGGGATCCGAGCCGGTCGAGGTGGTACGTACCGGAACCGACAACATTCCCATGGCGATTTCGCCGGATATGAATGTGCCGTCGGTGCTGCGTAACCCGCGCACCCAGGCTTCAGCCCAGGTGCGCGCGCTGGAAACCTCCGGGATGGAGCATTACGACATCCCGGCATTCCTGCGTCGCCAGGCCGACTGATTGTCCGGCGCCCACCCGTGACCGCAGCGCCCTGGGCGTTGCGGGAAGGGCGGCGCGCGTAGGGCTCCCTCACCCGACACCCTCTTCCCCCAGGGGGTGTCGGGGTGCGCGTCCGGGTGTTAAAACCCGGCGCGCAGTTGCGTCGAGCCACTGCGCATTGCAGTGCACCAATATGGATTCGCGGGTTACAATACGCGATGTACTCGGGCTAAATTACTGAATATGTTTCGGCAACGCACCATCAAGAATCTGGTCAAGACTACCGGCGTCGGCCTTCATTCGGGGCGTCGAGTCGAGCTGACTCTGCGTCCTGCCGCCCCGGACACCGGGATCGTCTTTCACCGCGTCGATCTCCCGGAGGTCGTCGATCTCCCCGCGATCGCCAGCATGGTGAAAGATACCCGCATGGCATCCGTACTCCAGGAAGGAAACGTCCGCGTTTCCACTGTCGAGCATCTGATGTCAGCGCTTGCGGGTCTGGGCATTGACAACCTCCACGTGGATCTTAACGGCGAGGAAGTTCCAATCATGGATGGCAGCGCAGCCACGTTTGTCTATCTGTTGCGCTCTGCCGGCATCGAAGAACAATCCGTTTCGAAGCAGTTCCTGCGGGTCGTGAAAGCTGTCGAAGTCTCTGAAGGCGAAGGCGATCAGGCCAAATGGGCCCGTCTTGAGCCGCACGACGGTTTTGCGCTCGCATTCTCGATCGATTTCCGGCATCCCGCAATCGACTCGACATCGAACTTTGCGGAAGTGGATTTTGCGACGCATTCCTACGTCAAGGAAATTGCCCGGGCGCGAACGTTCGGGTTCGTCAACGAGGTCGAAGCACTGCGTTCGGCTGGATTGGCACGCGGCGGCAGCCTTGACAACGCGATTGTCATGGATGAATACCGCGTCCTGAACGTCGATGGCCTTCGTTACGACGACGAGTTCGTCAAGCACAAGATCCTTGACGCGGTTGGCGATCTCTACCTGATTGGCAAACCTCTTGTCGCGCGTTATGTCGCGTGCAAGTCGGGGCATGCCCTGAACAACTTGCTGGCGCGCACCTTGCTGGCGCAGCAAGATGCCTGGGAACTGATTACTTATTCTTCCCAGGCGGAAGCACCTCTGGCGTTTCGCCAGGAATGGAAGCTTGCCTGACGTCTGTGTTGCCGGGCCGGTGGTGGGCAAGCAACCGTGATACGGCGTCGGCAAGTGGCCCGGGTCGCAAATGCGCTCTGAGGTCTTCAAATGCCTTCAGATCCTCCCCGTCAAGCGCACGCGCCTCCTTTTTGGGACGAGGCTGTTCTCCGAATCCCATGGGGCCCTGTACCCGGAGCTTGATTTCCGTCAGGTTCCAGCCAACTCCCTGAAGATGCGTCGTGACGCGGGGAGCCAGTTGGCGGAACTTTGCGGCGAACGCGGCGCTCGATACCGATAGCGTCAACACGCCATTTTCGATTTTCAGGACTTCAAAGGCGCCACGCATCGGGGCCGGGAGAGCCGCCGATACCTCGGTTCGCATCTGGAGGTGACGTTGCGCAGTGGCCAGGACGGCGGCCGCGTTTGCGTCGCGGCCAAGCCAGCCGAATAGTGGCGCGCCACCACCAGGGCCTGATGAACGGGTACTGCGCGGGTTAGAACTGGCCATATCAGCAGGAATTTGAATGCGATTGATCATTATGCCCGCAAGGGCGGGACAGCACGAAGCCATATCGATCAACCTGGTCTGGGTGATCGTGCTGGGCTGCATCCTGTTGCTGGCTGCCGTCGCAGGCGGTGCCGCGCTTCAGCGTGCGGTCTGGGTTGCAAATCCGGAATCCCAACCCCTGACGGCGACGAAGGTCGAGGAGCTATCCACGGCGAGCGGCTCGCAGCAGTCCGCGATCGCCGCGCTCGCAGCACGGGTCGGGTCGTTACAGGCATCGGTGGCGCGTCTCAATGGGCTTGGTCGGCGCGTTGCCAAGGTTGCGGGCCTGTCGGAAGGGGAACTTGCGCTGGAAGACGAAACACCCGAGGCCATCGTGGTGCTTGATGGGATGCTGTCTGACGAGCAGCGAACGACCGGCAAGGATGCGTCGGCGGTTCCGGATCTCGAGCGCACCGTGGAAGGCGTTGCACAGACGCTCCTGCGACAGAACGACTATTTGTCCATCCTCGACCTGGCGCTGACGACACAAGCGGCGAGCCAGGCCCGCCTGCCGACGGCCATGCCCATCGAATCGTATCCCTACCTCAGTTCCTCTTATGGCTGGCGGCGCAACCCGCTGACCGGGACCATGAACATGCACGAAGGGCTGGATTTCAGTGCGCCGCCGGGTACGCCGATCCGTGCCTCGACCGGGGGTGTGGTGCGTACCGTCACCGTTCATCCGGGCTACGGCAATATGGTCGAAATCGACCATGGCGAGGGTTTGATCACGCGCTATGCGCACGCGAGGGTCATTCTGGTGAAGGAAGGGCAGATCGTTGCGCGCGGTGAAGTCATTGCACGCGTTGGCTCCACCGGGCTTTCGACCGGGCCGCACCTGCATTTCGAGGTGCGCCTGAACGACAGGGCGCTTGACCCGCGGGCCTATCTGGCCGGCACCGGCGCGCCGTCAGCGCTGGCCGCGACCCGTCCGACGGCGGTGACGGTGTCGCCGTCTGGTGGTATCACATGGCGTGCGCGCGTGCGTTAAACTGTAAGGCTTATCGGCAATTATTGCCCTTCTCTCTGGATGCGGGTTCGCGTGCCGTTTGCGCGGGCCTGCTTGGGTCTGACACGCATGTTTTCTCTGCTCAAAAAAGTCTTCGGCAGCCGCAATGACCGCCTCCTGAAGCAGTTTCGCAAGCACGTCGCCACGATCAACGGATTCGAGCCAAAGTTCGAGCCGCTGAGCGATGCGGATTTGCGCGCCAAGACTGATGAATTTCGCGAGCGCCTTGCCGCTGGCGCGACGCTCGCCGACATGTTGCCCGAAGCGTTTGCCGTCGTGCGCGAGGCCAGTAAGCGCGTGTTCGGCATGCGCCACTTTGATGTGCAACTGATCGGCGGCATGGTGCTTCACGACGGCAAAATCGCCGAAATGCGCACTGGCGAAGGCAAGACGCTGATGGCGACGCTGCCCGTCTATCTCAATGCGCTGGCCAGTCGCGGCGTGCATGTCGTGACGGTCAACGATTACCTCGCCCGGCGCGACGCACAGTGGATGGGCCGACTCTACAACTTCCTGGGCATGAGCGTGGGCGTAGTCGTCCCGCAACAGTCGAACGAAGAAAAAATCGCAGCCTATCGCGCCGATATTACGTACGGCACGAACAACGAATTCGGCTTTGATTACCTGCGCGACAACATGGAGTTTCGCGTCGAAGATCGGCGCCAGCGCACGCTTGTCTATGCCATCGTCGATGAAGTCGACTCGATCCTGATCGACGAGGCGCGCACGCCGCTCATCATTTCGGGGCAGGCAGAGGATCACACCGAGCTTTACATGCGGATGAACGCGGTTCCTCCGCTGCTTGAGCGCATGCAGTCCGAGCCCAAGCCCACGGAGCCGGAACCCGAGGGCCACTACTGGGTCGACGAAAAGAACCACCAGGTCTATCTGTCGGAGGCCGGCCACGAACAGGCTGAAGGCGTCCTGACCCGGCTTGGCCTGCTCCCTGAAGGGCAGTCGCTCTACGAGCCGCGCAACATTACGCTCATGCACCACCTGATGGCGGCGCTGCGCGGGCATAACCTCTTTCACCGCGACCAGCATTACGTGGTGCAGGACGGGGAGGTCGTGATCGTTGATGAGTTCACCGGTCGCCTGATGATTGGTCGTCGCTGGTCGGATGGGCTGCACCAGGCGGTCGAGGCGAAGGAGGGCGTGAAGATCCAGCTTGAAAACCAGACGCTGGCCTCGATCACGTTCCAGAACTACTTCCGCATGTATGAAAAGCTCGCCGGCATGACCGGAACAGCGGATACCGAGGCATACGAATTCCAGGAAATCTACAGTCTGGAAACGGTGATCGTTCCGACCAATCGTCCGATGATTCGCGAAGATCAGAACGATCAGATCTTCAAGACGGCGGGCGAGAAGTTCAGCGCCATCCTGGATGACATCCGGGATTGCCAGCAGCGCGGCCAGCCGGTGCTCGTGGGTACGACCAGCATCGAAAACTCAGAGCTCCTGTCGGAGCTGCTGGTCAAGGCGGGTCTCAAGCACGAGGTGCTGAATGCCAAGCAACACGCCCGCGAAGCCGAGATCGTCGCGCAGGCTGGCAAGCCGGGCCACATCACCATCGCCACCAACATGGCAGGCCGCGGCACGGATATCGTGCTCGGGGGCAGTATCGAGAGGCTGATCGAACTGGTCCGCGGGGACGAGTCGCTGTCGGATTCCGAAAAGCAGGCCGCCATCGACAAAATCCGAATCGAATGGCAGCCTCTGAATGACAGCGTCCGCGCGGCTGGTGGCCTGCGGATCATCGGTACCGAGCGTCACGAGTCGCGCCGTATCGACAACCAGTTGCGTGGCCGCGCCGGACGTCAGGGCGATCCGGGCTCTTCGCGCTTCTATCTGGCGCTTGACGATTCGCTGATGCGAATCTTCGCCGGCGACCGTGTGCGTTCCATCATGGAGCGACTGAAGCTCCCCGAAGGCGAGCCGATCGAGGCCGGGATGGTCTCGCGCTCGATCGAGACGGCGCAGCGCAAGGTTGAGGGCCGCAACTTCGACATGCGCAAGCAGTTGCTGGAATACGACGACGTCGCGAACGATCAGCGCAAGGTGCTCTACGCGCAACGCAATCAGGTACTGGAGTCGGAATCGATCGGTGAAATCGTGTCCGATCTGCGTAGCGGCGCGTTCACCGAGCTGGTTCACCGTTTCGTGCCGCCGGGATCCGTCGAGGAGCAATGGGATATCCCTGCGCTTCAAATGGCGCTCGAAGGCGACTGGCAAGTGTCGGTAGCGCTGGAGCAGTTGATCAGGGAAACCAAGAGCTTCTCGGATGAAGATGTGCTTGAGCAGGTGCTGGTTGCCGCTGAGCGCATCTACCAGGGCAAACTCGAGCTCGTGGGCCAGGAATCGTGGTCCGCGTTCGAGCGCTCGATCATGCTGCAAGTAATTGACGCGCAGTGGCGCGAACACCTTTCCGCGCTCGATCACCTGCGCCAGGGTATTCATTTGCGCGGTTATGCGCAGAAGAATCCGAAGCAGGAATACAAGCGCGAAGCGTTCGAACTCTTCTCCGGCATGCTTGATCGCGTTCGCGATGAAGTCATCCGCCTGTTGATGACAGTACGGGTCCAGACGCCGGAGCAGGTGGAGCAGGCCGAGCAGGAGGCCGCGCAGCAGCACATGCAGAACGTGCAATACCAGCATGCTGAGTTTGACGAAGCGGCTCTCAGCGAAGCCGAACCGGCCCCTGCGGCAGCGCCAGCCCAGGCTGCGGGCGATCATCCGGGCACGGTGCGCAATCTGTTGCCCAAGGTCGGGCGCAACGATCCCTGCCCATGCGGCAGCGGGAAGAAGTACAAACAGTGCCACGGAAAACTCACTTAACCAAGTTGCGCGCGTCGCACGCCCCGCCATTGCAAGCGGTCAGTTTCAATTTCCGCCGAATCGGCGCGCGGGCCGGCTAGCGCGTTTCAAGACTGGAGACACCATGGCAATGTCTATTCCTCCCCTGGAGTCCTACGCGCTGCGGACCCACGAAAAGCTCCGTTACGCCGACACGGATCGCCAGGGCCATGTCAACAATGCCGTCTTCGCGACCATGCTCGAAACGGGGCGGGTTGAGTTGCTGTATTCGCTCGACAAACCTTTGTATTCGGAAGGCTGCACATTTGTCCTCGCGAGTCTTCATCTCGATTTTCTTGGAGAGATCAACTGGCCGGGGCAGGTGGATGTTGGTACCCGCGTGGCGTCGGTCGGCAAATCGTCGGTGACCTTTGAGCAAGGCTTGTTTCAGAAAGGCGAATGTGTCGCAACAGCGAAAACGGTCGTCGTCCAGATGAACGTCACGACGCGTCGGTCCCATCCGCTGTCGGAAGAGTCGCGTCAGCGTTTTGGCAATTTCATCCCTGTTGCGTCTGAGTGACCTCGCCACAGGTTGGTTGCGTATAAGTGGGCTATTCCATGGCCCCGTACGGACACAGGAATCGCGTTGAGCCGACGCCTCGCGTCTTGCTAGCGCAGGTCGTGCCCGCAGGTACGGCAATAATTATCGCTTTCGGCGAGATCGCCCTTGCTGCATCGTGGGCAGGATCGCCCCGAGAATAATCTTCCGCGTTGACTGGCGAGTTCCGCCGTGACCACGCCTGTTGGTACGGCGAGTATGCCCCAGCCCAACAGCATCATGGCCGAGGAGATCAGCCTGCCGAGGTCTGTCTTTGGGGCAATATCGCCGAAGCCGACCGTCGTCAGGGTGGTGATGGCCCAGTAGATCGCGACGGGGATGCTCGTGAAGCCATTTTCGGGGCCTTCCACGACATACATGAGGGATCCCATCAACATGACGATGATCAGGACAAAGGACAGGAATACGAGGATCTTGCGCCGGCTCGCATGCAGCGCATCCGCCAGGTGCTGGTACTCCTGCAGGTACGCCGTGAGCTTGAAGATCCGAAAGACCCTGACCAGGCGCAGCACTCGAACGTCGATCAGCGCATGTAGCTCGGGGAACGCGAGGGCCAGGTATGTCGGCAGCACGGAAACGAGGTCGACGATCCCGAAAAAGCTGAACATGTACTTGCGCTTATCCCTTGCGCAGTACACCCTGAGCAGGTATTCGATCGTGAACAACCCTGTGAATATCCACTCGAGCGCCGTGAGCAGGCGATTAAAGCGGTTTGATATCGATTCGATGCTGTCGAGCGTGACAACGGCCAGCGACAGCAGAATCGCTGCGAGCAGTACTTTATCGAAGAGGCGGCCAGCGCGCGTGTCGGACTTGAACACGATCGTGTAGACGCGTGTCTTGAATGATGCGTCGTCTGGCGATTCGGCGTTCATCTTCAGCATGTCCTTCAGGACGGTTGTGCGGGGGGATGCGTTGCGGCATCGCAGACCGATTCAATGGCCTCCCGCATTCGTTCGCCCGCCACCTTCCAGTTAAGCCTTTCGGCATACTCCTGGAATGATGCGCGCGCCATTGCGTCGTAGGCAGCGCGATCCCTGAATAAGCGGGCGATCACATCGCAGTATGCTGCCGCGGGCGTTGCCGGATCCAGCGTGTATCCGTTCTTGCCGTCGGCGACCACCGTCGGAATGCCTCCGACGCGTGTCGCAATCGAGGGAAGTCCAAAGGAACTGGCCTCCGCAAAGGCCAGACCGTAGCACTCCGCCATCGACGGGATGACCAGGAAGTGTGATTCCATCAACAACTGGTCGTACAGCGCTGCGCCTTGCTCAGATTTTTTGGAGATGAACCCGTGGCGCACGACAAAGTCGGGTGTCGCGAGGGGCGGCTCGCAACCGACGACGTGCAGTTCAGTCGGAATCCCCCGCTGGTTGAGTTCCGTCGCGATCTCTAGCACACGATCGCCGCCTTTGCGCAACCAGTCGACCCCAACGAACAGCAATCGGCAGGTATCGAAAGACTTGTTCTGCGTGATTTCCTCGATGTCGGCCATCGTGCGGCTGCATTCAATGTTGGCGCCAAGGGGAATCACAAGGACCTTGGCTGGATCGACGTTGTAATGTTCAAGAGCCGATCGAGCTGCCCAGTCGGAGGCGAAAATCGCCAGGGCGCAACGCGATAGCGCCAGTTGCTCCATCTCGTCGCCGTTGCGTAGCGTCTGTGGGATCAGACCCGTGAAGTCGGGATAAAAGTTCTTGAGTGCGGCAAAGGTGGCATCGGACAGAAACACAATGGGCTGGCTGATCTCAAGGTGGGAAATCGGAGCCGAGCCCAGGCACACGACGACGTCGATGTCCTTGTCGCGAAGGCGTGCGGCGAGTTGCAAGCCGTAATTGCGAAGAATCACGGGCTCGAGCCAGCGGAAATAATGAGCCCGCCGAAACTTGCGCCAGCGAAAGCGCAGGCTGTCCCAGAACGAGAACACGTCATCGAGCGCGCCCACGGTCACGACCTCGAATCCGCACTGCCTGAGCGTTTGCAGCACGTAGAACGCCGTACCTGACCACGCATGCATATCGGTGACGTCGTAACTGGCGACGACGGCAACGCGCAGGTGTCTTGGGCTGGATTGGGTGCTCATGAGACGAAGGAACAGGTGATTTTCGGAATCTCAGGAATGGATCCCGGAACAGTTTACCGTCCGTTCGGCCGGTGATGCCTTCAGGAATGGTTGTCTGCGGGATTCGCGTCAGGATTTTCGCCAATAATTCAGGTAACGTAGCGTCGTTTTGAAGCCAAACAAAAGAAAACAGGGGATCACGCGCATGTCCGGACCGCTTTCACACATCAAAGTACTCGACCTCTCGCGTGTGCTGGCCGCGCCGTGGGCCGCCCAGAACCTTGCCGACCTGGGCGCCGATGTCATCAAGGTCGAGCGACCGGGCAAGGGCGATGATTCGCGCGCGTTCGCGCCGCCCTATCTGATGGGAAGCGACGGCAAGGAAACCCGCGAGTCCGCGTACTATTGCGCCGCCAACCGGGGCAAGAAGTCGATCACGGTCAATCTATCTTCTCCCGAAGGGCAGGCGCTGATACGCGAACTGGCCAGCAAGGTCGATGTGCTGATCGAAAACTACAAGGTAGGCGACCTCGCGCGTTATGGGCTCGGCTATGAGGACATCAAGGCGATCAATCCGGGAATCATTTACTGCTCCGTGACCGGGTTCGGGCAAACCGGCCCGGAAAAGGACCGCCCCGGCTACGACTTCATGGCCCAGGGCATGGGCGGCCTCATGAGCATCACCGGCGAGCGTGAGGATTTGCCAGGCGGCGGCCCCCAGCGCGTGGGGGTGCCCATCATCGACCTGACCACGGGAATGTACGCGTCGATCGCCATTTGCGCGGCCATCGCCAACCGGGCGGTCACCGGGAAGGGGCAATGGATCGATGTGGCGCTGCTCGACTCGTGCGTCGCCTTTCTCGCCAACCAGGCGATGAATTATTTCGCCACGGGCGAGTCACCCAAGCCCATCGGCAATGCGCATCCCAATATCGTGCCCTACCAGACGTTCAGGACGTCCGACGGCGCATTGATTCTGGCGTGTGGCAACGACAACCTGTTTAACAAGTTCTGTGACGTGGCAGATTGCGCGCACCTGGCGAAGGACCCGCGCTACTCGACCAACGGGGAGCGTGTGAAGAACCGGGAGGAAATCACCGCGCTGCTCAATGCGGTGTTCTTGCTCAAGACGACCCGCGAATGGGTCAAGCTGCTCGACGAAGCCGGCGTCGCCAATGGCCCGATCAACACTGTCGAGCAGGTGTTCCAGGAGCCTCAGGTGCTCGCGCGCGGCATGAAGATCGAGTTGCCGCACGCCGTGGCGGGGACGGTTCCCCTGGTGGGTAGCCCGATGAAGTTTTCGGGTACGCCAATCACGCACGAAATTCCGCCGCCCGCCCTGGGCCAGCACACCGACGAGATTCTTGGCCAGGTGCTTGGCAAGAGCCCGGCGCAGATTGAAGCCCTGAAGGCGAACGGCGTCGTCTGACCTTCAAGAAAAAGGCCCCAAAGTGAACTGCCCCCCAAAAGTTGGACATCAATCCAACCTTTGGGGGGCAGTTTAAAAGAGCCGCTTTTAACTTGGTCGCTTTGCCTTAACGCAGCGAAGCGTTGAGCTTGGCCAGCGACTCGGAGCCCGGGCACAGCACCGACTCGTCCAGGGCATTGAGCGGCGTGGCGCACGTGTGCATGGCGGCATGCAGATCTGTCGCCTCGGGATCGACGTACAGCAATCCGGTCACGACCTCGCCCAGGGCGTGGTGCTGGTTGACGTAGTTCAGCGCCCCATAACGATCCGACGGATTGTAGTGCTCATGCAGTTTGCGCAGGCGCAGAATCGATCCATCGTGCTGCTCGACTTCGACCATCTCGCCGGGCGCATAGGACGTGGTGATCTCCTCGTGCGTCGAAATGAAATCGATCCGGCTCACCGCCTCGTTGTGTTCGCGCACGTAGTCGTAGCTCTTGGTGCTGCCCTTGTGGTTGTTGAAGGTCACGCACGGGCTGATCACGTCGATAAA
>CAITPF010000391.1 GCA_903894155.1 uncultured beta proteobacterium
GCTATTCATCAGGCCGATCGTCGCCAGGTCGGTGTCGATTCGTGCGAAGGAGCTATCGCTTCGTCCGACGGACGAGCAAACTCGCGTTTTCAGGTCCCGATTGGCTCTCGGTTGGCCGGTCTGGGCAAGGCGATAGCGCAATTGGCCGCCTGGTGTTGAATCCCTCTGAGTTGCTCCAGCAGGCGGTGGTAGACCGGGCCGGTCTCAATGTCCGATTTGAGCACCCTGAAGCCCCGCTCGATATCGGCAAGGTTTTTGTATTGCTCGACCACGTCTGCATCGGGTGTGCCGGTTTTGGTCACCAGCGGCAACTTGCCGTCGAGCAGTTCGGGATGGCGCTGGCGATCGGATGTCTATGCCAACGCCGACAAGACATATCCGCAACCGAGGCGACAATCGTTGCAATACTATGCCGCCGCATCCTTCGCAGCACCTTTGACGGCTTGTACGACCAGATTTTTGCCGATCACCGCTCCGGCCACGCAATCAATCAGACGACTGACGGGAAAGATATATTGGTCGTAAAGCCGCAGCATCGCCTCATCGACGCTACCGTCCTGCTTCCCGGAATATTTGTATAGCAGCGTTGCCAGATAGCCGAGGGAATCCGCGTAGCGCGCCCGTGCCACATCAAAGCCTGCCAGCGAAACTTTTTCGATCAATTCCTGCTTCGTGTAACGCCTGACATGGCCAACTTTGCGGTCCATGCTGGTGTAGAGCGAGGGGAATGCGGGCACGTAGATGGTGATGCGCCCACCGGGACGCAACTTGCGGTGCCAAGCCGCGAGGATCGCCTGATCGTCCTCAATGTGCTCCAGGACATTAAGCGAGTAGATGTAGTCGACGCTGAAGTCTGCAATCGCATCAATGGAATCGGATACCTCCAGTCCCTGCTGTCGCAATATGACGCATAAATCCGGATCGGTTTCAATGCAGACCACACAATGGCCGGCCACCGCGACCGGAGCCGCAAACGTTCCCGCACCCGCACCAAAGTCCATAATGACATCGCCCTGCCTGGCATATCCAAGCACCAGATCGACCAGGTACTGGTTGTAGCGGCGCGCGCCCCGCATTACTTCAAGAATGTCTTTTCCTGAATACTCGATCTGTGCCATCCGGGTCTACCCTATGAAAATCCAACGTTTCGAAACGAAATAGTTGAACCCCAGGGACACTCCCGCGCCAACAGCAAGGGGGACGACGGGCATTTCACGTAGACTGGGGCTCGCAAGGACCAGAGCGAAAAATACGCCCAGATTGATGCCGGCGCCGATCATTTGCATCCCGACATACAGTGCATATTCGCGTCCCGCCGCCCTGGTGCTCACGTACCGGAAGGTCCAGACCTTGTTCAACAGCCACGTCACGCTCACGGCAATAAGGAAGGAGACAGTACGCGACGCAATGACTCCCCAACCAGCGTTCATCAGTACCGTAAGGACGCCGGCGTCCACGCAGAACCCGACTGCACCGACGACGTCAAACCAGAAAATGTCTCGAGAGACGAGCAACGCATGCACCTGACGAGCCGGGCAGGTCATATCGGTATCAGTCAGCACGCAGAGGTCGACGTCAATGTACATGAAAGAACGCCGCACCGCATTGCCCTTACCCCTCGAGTTCGACAGTTCACGCACGCAAGTATACGATTTAATTGAATTGACATTTCATAGTGCAGACCACGAATGCGGGTATTGAATGGTTCTGGGGGTTGACACAGCCAGTTTCAATGCGCCGCGCATCGGATCAATAGTCTCGATCCGACCTGATCAAGAATCCCGGAACAACGCATTCCGGGATCTCCCCTCATGATATTCACAAAAAGCGAACACCTGTCGGAACTCACGGTCATCTCGACCAGCACTGAAGTCGTCAAGAAACTGAACACATCGTCTATTGACCTCATTTAGTGCGCAATGTCGGCGCTGTTTGCCTGCCGGTTCCGCCCTCGGGTGACGCAAACCGCTGAAGTCTAGCGGTTGAGCGACGAGGTGCCCAACCGTAGCCAAGCGCAGGCCCCCCCGGGGACGACCGGACGCCCGGATGTCGCCGCGAGGATTGCGCCCCATCGGGGCGTTACAATGCCTCCGGGGTTGAGCGGTTCGGCGTTACGTTGGCGGCGTTGCTGTCTTTTTCCACGAAATTTCGTGTAGGTTTTAATGAAGATTCTGATCGTTGGTTCAGGATACGTCGGTCTGGTGACCGCCGCCTGCCTGTCCAGTTCCAGTCACAACACGGTGATATGCGTCGACTCGGATCCTTCCAAGATTTCGCGTCTGAAGCAGGGCGTCATGCCGATTTACGAACCTGGCCTTAAAGCGGTCGTCGACGAATCTGTTTTGGCGCAACGTCTTTTTTTTGCAGAAGGCATCAGGGCGGGCCTCGCGCTGATCGAGTCCTCGCCAGGCGATCTCCCGGATCTGATTTTCATCGCGGTGGGAACCCCACAAGGTGAGGATGGCTCGGCCGATTTGCGCTATGTGCTGGCGGCTGCCCGGGAAATCGGTCAGTCAATCACAGCGCCTGCGATCATTATCAACAAGTCCACCGTGCCGGTGGGAACCGCGGATCTTGTCAAGGGCGAGATCGCCTGGCAGCTTTTCCAGCGTAAGCTGTTCATCGACTTCGATGTCGCCAGCAACCCTGAATTTCTCAAGGAAGGCGCGGCGCTGGAGGATTTCTTTAACCCTGACCGCGTGGTCATCGGTGCACAAAACGATGCCACCCGCGAGCAACTGATTTCGCTCTACCGCCCCTACGTCAGGACCGAAGAACAGATCCTGACCGTCGGAGTCAAGGAGGCCGAGCTCATCAAGTATGCGTCCAATGCCATGTTGGCCACTCGAATTTCATTCATGAATGAAATTGCGAATGTGTGCGACCGATTTGGGATCAACGTCGATGATGTGCGCGCTGGAATGGGATCGGATTCGCGTATCGGACCGGCCTTCCTGCGACCCGGTTGCGGATACGGTGGTTCGTGTTTTCCAAAGGACGTTCAGGCGCTGGTGCGCATTGCGCAGAGTGTTGGTGTTGAGCCGCTTGTCTTGAGCGGTGTCGAGGCGCGCAACAAGCGGCAAAAGCAATATTTAGCCGAACGGATGATTTCGCGCATGGGCAAGGATCTCGACGGTCGCCGCATCTGCGTATGGGGGCTGGCCTTCAAGCCTGATACCGACGCCTTGCGAGAGGCTTCCTCGATCGACCTGATCCGGGCGCTCTGCCTGGCCGGAGCCGAGGTCCGGGCACATGATCCGGTCGCCCACGATGTGGCGCGCCACGTGTTTGCCGACCTCATCCGCAACGGCAAGCTGGTGATCGAGGCTGATCCGCTTTCCGCCGCCGCGGGCGCCGATGCTATCGTTCTGGTGACCGAATGGGCGGAATACAAAACGCTTGATTTCAGCGCCGTCAAAACGTCGGTGCGCGAGGCGGTGATTTTCGACGGCCGTAACCACCTCGACCACGAACTGCTCAAGAAGTTGGGATTTCAGTACGTTGGTGTTGGACGGTCTTAGCAAATGTCCAGTGCGAAAAAAATCCTTGTGACCGGTGGTGCCGGCTTTCTCGGGTCGCACTTGTGCGATCGCCTGATCGCGCAGGGCCACCAGGTCGTGTGCCTCGACAGTTTCTTTACCGGCAGCGAACGCAACCTTGCCGGGCTCACCGGCAACCCCGCATTCACGCTGATGCGTCACGATGTGGTCGACCCGGTCCGGATCGAGGGGCTCGACGAGATTTACAACCTGGCCTGCCCGGCCTCACCTGTGCACTACCAGTACGACCCGATCCACACGATGAAGACCTCCGTACTTGGCGCGCTCAATATGCTTGAGCTTGCCCGCGCGACGGGTGCCAAGGTCTTCCAGGCATCGACCTCCGAGGTGTATGGCGATCCAGCCGTTCACCCGCAGCCCGAATCTTACTGGGGTAATGTCAACTCGATCGGCATCCGCAGTTGCTACGATGAGGGCAAGCGCGCGGCTGAAACGCTCTTCTTCGATTACCAGCGAGCCCACAAGCTGCGGATCAAGGTCGTTCGCATTTTCAATACGTATGGCCCTCGCATGGCGGCCGATGACGGACGGGTCGTGAGCAACTTCATCGTTCAGGCGCTGCGCGGCGAGGACTTGACCGTCTACGGCGATGGCAGCCAGACGCGCAGCTTCTGTTACGCCGATGACCTTGTCGAGGGGTTCATGCGGTTGATGAACTCGGATGATGGTGTCGTAGGCCCAGTCAACATGGGAAACCCTGGCGAGTTCACCATGATCGAGTTGACCGAGCGTGTGCTGCGCCTGACGGGATCGAAGAGCAAACTGGTGTACATGCCCCTGCCGCAGGATGATCCCAGGCAGCGCCAGCCCGATATCGCACGAGCTAAAGCGCTGCTGGGATGGGAACCCGTTGTCGAGCTCGAGCAGGGACTTGAGTGCACGATCGCTTATTTCAGGGCGGTATTGGGATCATGAACGCAAGCGGCCCGGGCCTGTCGCAATTCACCGTGATCATGCCGGTCTATGAAGACCGGGAGGCAGCTTCGCGACTGATGAAAAATCTCTGGGCTGAATATGGCGATGCGGTGACGGTCGTGGCCGTCGACGATGGTTCGGTGCGCTATCCAATTGATGCCAGCGTGCTCGACGAAGCCGGGCTCAAGGGCGTGGTGATCAAACTGCGCCGCAATGTCGGCCACCAGCGCGCCATCGCCATCGGCCTGAATTACGTTGCCGATCACATGCCGGATTGCCCGTGCACGATCGTGATGGATTCTGACGGTGAGGATACGCCGGAGTCCATCCGTAAATTGGTGGTTCCGCTGCAGTCGCCGGACGTGGATGTCGTGGTGGCCGAACGGAAAAGCCGTATTGAGACCTGGCGGTTCAAGGCGTTCTATGTCGTGTACAAGGCTCTTTTTCAGTTGCTCTCGGGTCGCAAGATCAGCTTTGGCAATTTCATGGCGCTTAAGCCGTTCGCCATCAAGCGCGTGGTCGCCATGCAGGAGCTCTGGATGCATGTCGCGGCCTGCGTGCTGACATCCAAGCTTCGCCTTAGGACAACGCCGATTGATCGAGGGCCGCGCTACGCCGGAAAAAGCAACATGAACTTCGTCGGTCTCGCGCTGCATGGGTTCCGCGCCCTGATGGTCTTCGCCGAGGATGTGCTGGTGCGCGTGGGCATCGCATGTTCGCTCGTGGCAGCGCTGACAATCTTTAGTAGTGTCGTGGCGATTGGCTTGAAGCTTGCCGGGGTGGCGACACCCGGATGGTTTTCAGTGGCGCTGGGCATCCTCCTGCTGATGTTCCTGCAAACCGGCGCAGTGACACTCATGACGTTGATGCTGACGGGTGTCGTTCGCAGCGGGTCGCCCAATCAGATTGACTATCGCGGTTATATCGATCAGGTGCTCCAGGCGGGCCAACGTGGCTGAGCACGCCGCACCGGTCTGGCAATCCCGGCCGTATCGTTACATCGTCAACGGTGTATTTGCCACTGCTGTGCATTTTGCCGTGTTGACCTACAACTTGAAGGTGCTGGCCTTTGCCTCGGCCGGGCTCGCCAACATGGTCACCGCAGTATTTGGCATTACGGCTTCGTTTGCCGGCAGTCGGATCTATGTGTTCCGCGGATCGGAAGAGCCGCTGCTGCGACAGATCTACCGGTTTATCCTGCTGTATGTCTCGATCGCATTGCTACACGGCGCGTTGCAGTCCGCCTGGACGGATGTGATGGCGTTCAACTATAGCGCTGGCTTTTGCATCGCGACGGTTATGCAGGTGATTTTCAGCTACTGGGGTAACAAGGTTCTGGTATTCAAGGTTTGATTTTTCCGTTTTGTTGCGGGGCCGGTTTTCGGATGAATCGATGAAATACATAAAATTCCTGCTGGCGAGCGCGCTATATGTTGTCGTGCTGCTCGCGGCCTATGTGATCCACGTGAAGTTTTTTCGTGTAAACGTCGTGTTCTACAGTTCGATCGCCGATAGCGTGATCGCCACTGTGTTGACGATGCTGTTCGTATCGTTGGTGCGTTGGCTCAATGATTTCAACGCATTTGAAAAGACCTTGCTTGCCTGCATCTGGCTGTTGCTCGGATACGGGTTTGCCATTTCAGTACCTACCGTCATTGACCGATCGTTGTCCTTCTATACCCTGGAAAAGCTTCAGCAGCGCGGTGGAGGCATCAAAGTGTCGGCGTTTGAGGGGGTCTATGCCAGGGAGTACATGAAGGAGCATCGCCTGGTTGACGTGCGCCTGACGGAGCAGCAGCAATCTGGCACCATCGTCATTCAGGATGGATGTGTCAAGCTCACGCCGTGGGGTGACACGCTGGCGACAGCCAGCAGATACTTCCGCGCCAACTTCCTTCCAAAAGAGCGGCTGCTGATGGGCGAATATTCAAGTGACTTGACCAACCCTTTCAGAGCCAGTGAAGA
>CAITPF010000392.1 GCA_903894155.1 uncultured beta proteobacterium
CCTTTGGCTCCTGGTAACCCTTGAAACTCTTGGGCAGACAATACGTGCAGCGCAGATCGCAACGATCCGTCACGCTCAGGCGCAGATACTCGATCTTGCGTCCGAAGCGGTCAATCAGCGGCGTTAAGGCGTTGTTCATAGGACTATTGTCTGCTTTTCCAATCTGTTTTGCCACGATGCGAATGGAGAGGATGGCGGTAGTCCTTTTGGAGGAGGTCACCTCGACAGCTTCGCTGAACCGACGGGCGCACGGATAATCGCCGGGGCAATTTGCCAAGTTGCAGGCGTTACAACGCCCTTGGCTCAGTCATGGGCAAGTTTATTGAACCCGAATGTTGCGACGCAGCAGAATATTCAGGCCACAAATCAGGCGGCACGGTTCGATGTTCGGCGGGGTGACCGTTTGCGCCTCCCCCAAAAGGAGTAGATCCACCTAGGTCCCTTGCCTTGTCGACCCTGCGCGTCTGGCGAATGGGCGTCGCCTGAACCCCCGCGTAGCCTTGCTCGTACCGAAACAAGTGTGTACGAGGAGTTGTCCCTCATGGACCCGAAACTGCGCAAACCCGTCATGGTGCTGACCTCCAGCACGGTGGCGTTCACGATCTGCTTCGCAGTCTGGATGATGTTTGCCGTGATCGGAATACCGATCAAGAAGCAGCTGAACCTTAACGAAACCGAGTTCGGCCTGCTGGCGGCGATGCCTGTGCTGTCCGGTTCGCTGATCCGTGTGCCTCTGGGCCTGTGGACAGACCGCTTTGGCGGGCGGATCGTGTTTTTCCTGCTGATGCTGTGCACGGTCGTGCCCATCTGGATGATGTCGTACGCGACCGAGTTCTGGCAGTTCCTGGTGATCGGATTGTTCGTCGGGCTGGCGGGCGGGTCGTTTTCCGTCGGAACACCCTACGTCGCGCGCTGGTTTCCCAAAAACCGGCAGGGTCTGGCCATGGGGGTCTTTGGTGCCGGCAACTCCGGGTCGGCCCTGACCAAGTTTGTCGCACCGGCGCTGATCGTGTCTGCTGGCGGTGCCTGGACGATTGTCCCGCAGGTCTATTCGGTGGCGATGTTGGTGACGGCGCTCCTGTTCTGGATGTTTAGCGCGACCGACCCCAAGCACAATGTGCCCGGGAGCGTATCGATGGCCGATCAGCTCAAGACGCTGCGCGATCCGCGGGTCTGGCGCTATTGCCAGTACTACTCGGTGGTCTTTGGCGGCTATGTTGCCCTGGCGCTGTGGATGACGAAGTACTACGTCGGCGAATACGGGTTCGACATGCAGACCGCCGCCCTGCTGGCTGCGTGCTTCTCGTTGCCGGGCGGTGTGCTGCGTGCGGTTGGCGGCTGGATCTCGGATAAATACGGCGCTTACCAGACGACCTGGTGGGTGATGTGGGTTTGCTGGGTGGCGTTCTTCTGGCTGAGCTATCCACAGACCAATTTCACCATCCAGACGGTCACGGGGCCGCGCGACTTTTCTCTGGGACTGTCGCCAACCTTCTTCACCGTGTTGCTGTTCATCGTGGGCATTGCCATGGCCATCGGCAAGGCCTCGGTCTTCAAGTTCATCTCTGACGACTTTGGCGGCAACATCGGTGCAGTGTCGGGCGTGGTGGGACTGGCGGGCGGGCTTGGCGGATTCGTGCTGCCCATCATGTTCGGCGCGCTGGTCGACCTCACGGGTGTGCGCTCCTCGAGCTTCATGCTGATGTACGGCACGGTGTGTGTGTCGCTGGTCTGGATGCACTTCAGCTTCCGAAAACGGCACATCTTGGAAGATTCATCGAAAGATCCTGTCATCGGGGCGCAATCCCCGGCGCCGGCAACGCGCTAGGCGAAGACCGCAACGAACGCAACCGCAACGCAACCGCAACGCAACCGCAACGCAACCGCAACGCAACTCGCCGCAAGGCGCGGATCGCACCCCGCGACCGCGCCACGGCAAACACCGGAGCCGACGATGGCCTCAAATTACGTAATCTCCCGCTGGGAGCCGGAAAACAAAGATTTCTGGAAGGAAAAGGGCGAGCGGATCGCCAACCGTAACCTCTGGATCTCGATCCCGGCGCTCATGCTGGCGTTCATCGTCTGGATGCTCTGGTCGGTGGTTGTCGTCAACCTGAACAAGGCGGGCTTTTCCTTCAGCAAGAACCAGATGTTCTGGCTGACGGCGTTGCCGGCCCTCTCGGGCGCGACGCTCCGGATCTTTTATTCGTTTCTGGTGCCGATCTTCGGTGGTCGCCGCTTTACCGCCATTTCGACCGCCAGCCTCCTGATCCCCGCTCTGGGCATGGGTTTCGCGTTGCGCGATCCCACGACCAGCTATCCGACCTTGCTGGTGCTTGCGCTGCTGTGCGGCTTTGGCGGCGGCAATTTCAGCTCATCGATGGCCAACATCAGCTTCTTCTTTCCCAAGGCGCGCAAGGGGCTCGCAACCGGGTTGAACGC
>CAITPF010000393.1 GCA_903894155.1 uncultured beta proteobacterium
AACGGCTCGCAATTAAAAACGATGTCCTGTGCTTGATGGCCGAGCGTCGTCAGGTTGCGACTGTAGAAATCCGATGTGCCGAAACGAAGATCCAGCAGTCGATCGCGCATGGTCAGGTAGTCTGGCGATCCGGCGGTCACGAGCGGGGTCGCCGACTCGAGGAAACGCGGATAGTACGCGTCGAAAATCAGAATGTTCACGGAAAATGCTCCACGATGCGGTTCCTTGTCACGGGATGAATCCTTTTAACTGAGCTACCCGGACTTTTTTCCCAGCCCGGCGATGCGTCGTAAGCCCCGGCCTGCGCGGTTGATATGTCGCATGGCGATGGCGAACCAGTGTCTTATCACCGGGCCGGATTGGAAAGCGATCAGGCGCGGAACGGCAGTGAGTCGTTGCGGCCACGTTCCCACCAGCGAGAAGAAAATATAGGTGTGAATTCTGTTGTCCGGCGATCCTTTTCCAAGATTTCTCTGCCAGAATCCGGGAGCCCGCTTTTCCGTACCGAACGTATCGTGCGACAGGAGCGCGGCAGTAGTCGCAACTCTGAGGTTGCACTCCGATCGCCTTGCCCGATCGGAAAACTCATAGTCGGCCCGGTAGTGGGGCAGCAACCAGGGGCGCATGTAGCCCGACTTGTCTAGCACTTCCCCCGGGAATAGCGTGCCGCGACCGGGAAGGAGATCGACGTCGAGGACCAGAGACGATTGTTCAGCAATATCGTTGAGTCTGTCGCCATCGAATTCGCTGGCGATGTCCCAGATGCGGAAACTGTCGAAATCCGCGCGTGCTCCGATGGTCAGGATTTTCCGGGGGTTGACAGCGTCCCGAACAATGCTTCCGACGGCGGCGCGGTCATGCTCCTGACTGACCGTGACGAGCGAGGCCACGAAATCGGGGTTGAAGGTCGTGTCGTTGTTCACAAATAGGAAATAATCCCCTGGACGCAGCAGCGCATGGATATGACGCAGTCCGAGGTCCATCGCGCCCCCCCACCAGAGAGTGCCATCGCCTTTGAGCGTCGTGATGCCTGGTTCTCCCGCGAGAAAGGTGGCCGTGTCGTCCGTTGACCCGTCGTCTATGACGATGATGCGCAGGTCGACGTTGCGCTGGCTTCGCAGCGCCTGGACAGCCTGGCGGGTGAGCGCCAGGCGGTCATGAACCGGCATGATCGCGTAGACCGTCATTTGGTCAGTCGTCCGCTGGAGCGATCCGCACGAGAAAGCTGTCGCCCATGCCAAGCCTGTCGATCAGGCGGTTTGTCTTAGAGAGCGCGTTCTTGGGCCACCCACCCTGGTGGTACCGAAGCGCCAGACTCCGGAGATTGCGCGTCAGGGGCCGCATTCGGGCTAGATCTAACGTGGTTGGAGAGACGCCTTGCGTGTCCGACCACGTCGGATGGGTCATCCCGATGCGGGCAACTTCCGGGGCCACTTTGAACTGCAGGTATGTCCAGAGGTCTGGCGTGATGGTTCGGGCGGAAAGCACGGTCCAGCCGTTCCTTTCAAAGAATCTATGCACGGACTTCTTGTTGAAATGATGCAGGTGATAAGGAATGTGCCAGTTGATCCACTGCCGTCCAAACAGCCGGGCGTAGACGGAGCCCGCATTTGGGAACGACAGCGCCATCGTGCCGGATGGCTTAAGGAGGCGCCGCAATTTGCGCAAGATGCCGGCGGGGTCGGGGAGGTGTTCGAGCACCTGGTTCAGGATGATCATGTCGAACTGTCCTTCCCGGTAGGGCGCGTCGTCGATCATGCCGATATGAATTCGCAATTTGAGATGGTCGATGACCTGCTGCACATTGGGGTCGGCCTCAATGCCGTAGGCATCGGCGCCGATCGCGGCGAGTTCAAGAAGCGACGTGCCCGATCCACACCCGTAGTCGAGTACCGTCATCCCCGCGCTCGCTAGGTACTGGCCCTGGTTGTCCGTTCCGTCGCGCTGCCGCTTTCGTACGTTCTCGCCCGACATTGGTTCGCGCGCGTCATTGACGATATCGCCGATGACGATATTCTTGCGGGGGTAATAGTTTCCGTAAACATGCGACAAATCGCTGTCTTCGAGTAAGGGGATCGTCTGGCCCTGGCCGCAGCGAACGCATTCGAAGATGTCAAAATATCCGGGATAACCGTAGCGGTCATCAAACATACCCGGCAACAGAGGCTGCATATTGCCCCCGCAGGCGATGCACACGGGTTCGGTCTGCTGCTCCGCCGTCACGCGCGTCGTTCCCACAACGAATTGGTCGAGTAGAGACCAAGTCCATCAATGCAGGAAACGCCGGAATCGTCCTGCAGGGTCAAGATCCGTTGAAAACTCATTTTTTCCAGTCGTTCGTCTACGCCGGTGCGCTTGAAGTGCCTTCGCGGGTAGCGCGCCAGGCGTTTCTCGATTTCGTCCAACCCGGTCGGGATCTGCGGCCCGTGATCCTTGAAGACCGATTCCTGAATTGTGTACACCTCGTCGAGCGGATAATCGTCGCGCAGAAACGATGTCCTGCCCAGATAGACGAAACGGGGCCGGGCGCGGCCAACGTTGCCAAACAACTCATCCGCCTGCGCAGCGCTAATGTATGGCAGCACGCTTGAGATGACGACGATGTCAACTGGATCAGCGCCAAAATCCGATCCGTAGGTAACCATTGCGGCCCAGACGCCTGGCACGTGGCTGAGGAAGGTTTCCTGCTCAATGATCCGATAGTGATTCAGAAATCCGAGCCCCAGGTTTCCGACGACCCAGGGAATGACTGGTGCGCCACCGCCAAAATCGACGACGTTGATCTTGCGGCCAAGTTTCAGAGAAACGGATTCTAGGATGAACAGCAGTCCATAAAGGTGGGGCGGTATATTGAGCGTGCC
>CAITPF010000394.1 GCA_903894155.1 uncultured beta proteobacterium
CCTTTGGCTCCTGGTAACCCTTGAAACTCTTGGGCAGACAATACGTGCAGCGCAGATCGCAACGATCCGTCACGCTCAGGCGCAGATACTCGATCTTGCGTCCGAAGCGGTCAATCAGCGGCGTTAAGGCGTTGTTCATAGAGACTATTGTCTACTCTTCCGGCTGTTTTTACCACGACGCGAATTGTGCCGATACCCAGCCGTTTTTGCCCCAATGGTTCGGTGCCGCGCAAGGTTATTGACCAGATGCGCGACAAGCCCCGTTGTTCAGGATGGTGAGGAAGTCTGGGGATTGTAGCCTCGCAACCTTCCGCCTGAAGGCATTCAGGGATCTCCGCGTTCGGGGCGCATGCAGGCGCGCGCGGGCGCCGATGTGCGTCGCCGTCCGTGCAAGCCGATCGCGCCGGGCCATCGGGGTGTTGCTAAGTTTTACGCAAATATTGCCCGTGTCAATGGAACGCGGGACAATGCTCCCACTCTCCATCAGGACGTCGATGTCCCGCACCGCAGACCATCACCCCATTGGCCGGCTCCTGGCGCAAGCGCTGGTGTTCGCCGCGGGCTATGTCTTTGTGCTTTACACCAAAGGGTGGGACTTGAGCGTCGCCGGCTGGACGTTTGCGGGCGCCGTCCTGGTGCTGCTTTCCTACCGGCTGGTCGAGCGGCACGAACTCGTGCGCATGGCGTTGGCCTATGCCATCTTTTTTGTGACGCCATTGCTTTCCCTGACGGGGCAGATATCCGTTCTGACCGGCTTTGGCGGCAGCGGCGCCTCCTTGCCCTGGGTGGGCATTTCATTTGTATCGGCATCGCTCGCCCTGCACGTGTTTGCCGGCAAACTCGACGCATCGCGCCTGTGGTCCAGCGTGCTGCAACCGCTGCGCATGAACTCGGGCCCCGTCGCCCTGATCGAGCGCCCGATGCCGCGCCTGACGCCCGCCCGCGCCTGGTACTTTGTGGGATGGATCGTGTTGGGCGGCTTTTTCTACAGCGTGCTTTCGGCCGCGATCCAGCCTTTTCTGGTGCTCAAGAGTTCGACAGATCCGCTCGATACGCTCGTCTTCGCGACGCTGTTCGAGTTTTATGTCTATTTCAACTTCAGCGGCATCACCTTCATGGTGTTCGGGCTCCTGAGCCTGGCCGGCGTGCGAACGGTCGTCAATTTCAATACCCCGTTTGCCGCGCGCGATGTCGTCGGCTACTGGCAGCGCTGGCATGTCAGCCTGACTTCAGTTCTCAAGGCGGTCTTTTTTCGACCCCTGAAGGGCCGAATCGGGGTTGCCGCCAGCGTTTATGTTGTCTTCCTTTCGTCGGCCGCCTGGCACGGGGTTTCGCTGAATTTTTTCCTGTGGGGACTCTTTCACGCGACAGGCTGGCTCATTGTCTACAAGATCTGGACGAGCTTTCCGTTTCGACGCCTTGGCCTCTGGATCAATTTCCTGCTGTTCCCATTCTTCGTCGTGATTGGAAGGCTCATATTTTCTGAGTCCGATTTCGACGTGCTGATCGTGAAACTCGATCGGCTACTGCATTTTTCGATCAACCCGGACGCACTGGTCATGAATATGGTGATCGATTTACAGACTGCCGTGATGCTTGCCGCCTGCGCTCTGTGTATCGGCGCGGAGGTTTTGCTGGGTTCCCGATTCCGGCGATACCGTCTATTGCGTAAAAATGGGATAATTCTCCTATTGTTGGGCATGTGTGCGGCGTTTGGCTCCACTGGGCTGGGCGGCGTATATGGCGCCCGTTAATCTCACCTGGAATAGGGCGTGCAGCTAGCTGGGCTATCCATCCTGTTGATCGGCGCGAGTCACCTCGCGTCGCCAACCTACCTCGTCGGGCCGCTGCACGATGGGCTGGTTGCACAGGGCGCACACGTCCACAGTATCGGAATCTGTGGCACGACCCCGAGCGAGTGGGCCCAGGTCACGGTGGGTACTTGCGGCGGTGTTGAGCGGGTCGATCGATCGCCGCCCAAGGTTCTGATTTCCAAAGCGGCGAAGACAACGCCCCTTCGCGATCTTGTCAAGACCGACAAGCCCGATATGGTGATCGTCGTGATGGGCGATACGCTTGCGAACTATGCCAACAAGGGTAGCTTCGACAAATCGTGGGTTAACAAGGAAGTCTGGAGCATCACGCACGAACTTGCCCAGATGAACGTGACCTGTGTCTGGGTGGGGCCGGCCTGGGGAACCGATGGATTCCCGGCAGGTAAAACCAATGCGAGGGCGAAGGAGGTCTCAGACTTCCTGTCTACGCGCGTCAAGCCATGCACATACATCGATTCGCAGCAGATGTCCAAGCCAGGACAGTGGAAGACCTCTGATGGCCAGCACTTCTATCAAGATGGTTACAAGGCCTGGAGCGATGCGATCGTCAAATCGATCAAGGCGTTGCCTTAATCAAGGGCGCGACAAGCCGCGTCCTTTAGGGCGAGGCGATGTCAATCGATCCGAAGGCATCGCCGTTGAGTTCATGGACTGCGATTCATCACGACAATATGAAATTGCGCTGATGGCTTTGAAACAGTTCCCAGAATAAATATTAAAAAATCCGATAAAGTTGAGTACTGGTTAAATCAGTTGTAAAGGCGACACTTGGGCTGGAGCACCCTGTTGGCGAATGCCACGCGCGCTGAGATGGAATTTTCCCTTCG
>CAITPF010000395.1 GCA_903894155.1 uncultured beta proteobacterium
AAGTATTTAAGGTGGTTCGGCCTGTCGATACCGGATTCGAGTCGGGACGTCTATCGTCGCCAGTTGAACCTCATTCTCTTTCCGGTGGTGATTCTGTTCGGAGTCGCAGTACTCTATTTCTTCCTTCCCCGCTAATTTGCCCGGGGAAGGGTAGCCGTCGGCCAGCCGCCGGCGCACAAATCACCCACCCAGGAGATCGCGCGATGGATAGCTATTCGAAACAGTCGTTTGGCGCATTGAACGTTGGCATGCAGGGACGAGTCGGTATCGTTGTCGTGGATTTTCAACTTGCGTTCACGAGCAAAAAATTCCCGCTGGGCGGTGCGCCGATGACCGATAAGGCGGTGAAGGCAACGGCCCGCCTGCTCAAAGTGGCGCGCAGGCACGATATTCCCATCGCATCGTGCTTTACGGCCTACCACTCGGTGCGCGATATGCCGCACTGGAAGATTGCCGCGGTGCGCGAGCAGTTCCTGATCGATCACCCGGGGTCGCGGCTTGATCCGCGCATCTACGATCCGGATTACGACGTCGTCGTGATGAAATCCGCGCCTTCGATCTTTTTTCAGACCCGCGTCGTGCCGTTTCTGGTGAAGCAGGGCGTCGAGACCGTGGTGGTGACCGGGTGCAACACCAGCGGATGCATCCGGGCTTCGGTGATCGACAGCTTTTCCTGGGGGTTTCGGACGATCGTCCCCGAGGATTGCGTGGGGGATGTCGAAGAGGGGCCACACAAGGACAATCTGCGTGACATGAGCCGACGCTACGCGGACGTGACCGACTCGGCGTCAGTCATTGCGTATATCAAGGGGCAGGCCGCGGGAAAGGCCTGAAGGCCCATTCCGGCCGGCTCGTTCCTGGAGGCCCATTCCTGAGGAGCCATTTCTGATGGCTCATTTCTGAGGAGCCATTTCTGAGGAGCCATTTCTGATGGCTCATTTCTGAGCGCTCACTCGTGCGGGTCGATTCGTGATGGCCCACTCCTGACGGCTCACTTCAGATGGTTCTCGCACTCGCGCCTGGTGGAGTCGACCGCTCGCCTGCGGTGGCGTGCGCAGGTCACTTCGGTTCGCAAGCGCAGGCTACCTGCCTTTGTTGACTTGCGGATTTGCGATCCGTAGAATGAATCATATCTGAGAACAACGTTCACACTTATGAACAGTGCTGTCAAATCTGCCGTGCGCGTACTGGATCTGCTGGAATTCTTTTCCGTCAGCGAAGAGCCTATGGGCGTGAGCGAGTTGAGCCGCCTAATGCTGATCCCCAAGAGCAGCATGCAGGCGCTGCTCGGTACACTCGTTGCGCGTGGGTATCTTGAGCGGGTTGCGGGCGGATACCAGCTGAGCACGCAGCAAAAGGAGCAGGGCTGGGTTGGCGGAGCGCTGGCGCGCTTGCGCAAGGTTGCGGATCCCGTGATGGCAGATCTCGTCGCAAAGACAGGCGAATCGGTCTTCCTGAGTGTTCTTGCTCCCAACCATGAAATGAAATTCATTGCCAAGGCGATCAGTCACAATCTTGTGCGCTACGACGCACCGCTGTCCAACACACGACCGGCATACCGGGTCTCAAGCGGCGTTTGCTGGCTGGCGGCGCTGCCCGAGCCGGAACTCGAGGCGTACCTGGCGTCGGTCACGTTCGAGCGCTCCACGTCGCGAACGGTCGGCACCGTCAAATCGCTCCAGGCTCTGATCGAAAAGACGCGCGAGCAAGGTTGGCTCGAGATGTACGACACCAATGTCGACGGGGCATTTGGCGTATCGGCGCTCATCCGGGATGAATCGCGCCAGCCGGTCGCCGCGCTTACGCTGGCAGGCCCCACGCATCGCCTTCCACGCGGCGCCAAGTCGTTGCATCATCTGGTCGAAGAGGCCGCAGGAGACCTCAGCGAACGTATTGCATTGCCACAACGAAGGGCGGCTTAGACCGCCCTCAACCGGAGGGGTGTTATGGAAATGGGGCTGAAGGACAAGGTTGTCCTGATCACCGGGGCGAGCCGCGGTATCGGGCTTGCGACGTCGCGTGCCTTCGCGCGCGAGGGCGCGCGCGTGGTCATGGCCGCCCGCAATGGCGATGTACTCAATGCGGCAGCGCAGGCGCTGCGCGAGGAAACCGGCGCGCAGGTGGAAACCTTCAGCGGTGATCTGACCGACGAACCCAACTGCGTGGGGCTCGTCAAGTTTGCCCATGCGCAATGCGGTCGTATCGATGTCCTCGTCAACAACGCTTCAGGGCAACTCCCCATCGGCGATTTCCTGCAGATGACGAGCGAGCAGTGGCTCACCGCCTGGACACGCAAACTACAGACCTACGTCACGATGTCGCGCGAGGTTTTTCCGATCATGCAGGGCCAGCACGGCGGGCGCATCGTCAACGTGCTGGGCGCACACGCAGCGCGCAACCCCGCAGCATCTGTCCTTCCGATCGGTGTGATCAGCGCCGGACTCGTGAACTTCATCAAGGGCCTCGCGGATCTTGGCGCCCAGCACAACATCCTCGTGACCGGCGTTTCGCCATCAGGCGTTGACACCGGCCCGCGCTGGGCTGAATGGCAAAAACGCCGCGCCGCGGCCGAGGGCAAGGCCGAGGGCGAAGTCGCCGATGAAAAAGTCGCCCCCTATGCGCTCGGCCGCCCGGCGCGCCCCGAGGAAATCGGGGATGTGATTTGCTTCATGGCCTCAGCGCGCGCTTCTTTCATCAGCGGTGTCGTACTGACGGTGGATGGCAACATCACCAGAGGCTGTTATCTCTGAGCTTCCGATCCCGGATGCTTGAGCAATCGGTGCTGCCCGCGTGAGCGGGCCGTACCGCCAGACGAATATGGGCGCCAAGACCCTAACTGACAAGGAGGAGACGCAATGTTGACGCAACGATTCAGGCCCCTGAAGGCAGTGGCAATTCTGTGCACCTTGATAGCCGTGTGGATCGGCATGCCAATTGCCCAGGCGCAACCATCGTCTTCCAAACCCATCCGCCTGGTGGTCGGATACCCGCCCGGCAGCTCGAGCGACCTGATGGCCCGTATGCTGGCCAAGTCCTGGAGCGACACGCTTGGCGTATCCGTGGTGGTCGAGAACAAGGCGGGCGCGAGCGGCACGCTGGCAGCTGCTATGGTGGCGCGCGCCCCTGCCGACGGAACCACGCTGCTCTATGGGTTGCAGGATTCGCAGATCATATTTCCGCTGCTCAAGAAGGACATCTCCTACGATCCGCAAAAGGATTTCACGTCGCTGGCCAAGGCGGCCGAGTTCAATCTGATGATCGCCGCAAACCCGGCTGCGGGCATCAAGACGCTTCAGGAACTGATCGCCCAGGCAAAAGCCAAGCCTGGCTTGATTCGCTTCGGTACATCCGGCATCGGCAGTATCCACCAGCTGAGCACCGAAATGCTGATGCAGCGCGGTGGATTTTCGATGCAACACGTGCCGTATCAGGGGGGAGGGCCGGCGCTTACCGGATTGCTGCGCGGGGATGTCGAGGTCGTTTTTGCATCCGAGACGCTGTTGTCGCCCCAGGTCAAATCCGGCAAACTCGTCGGCCTCGCGACCGCGTCGAGCAAGCGCTCCCCGAAGATGCCGGATGTTCCGACCATGACCGAAGTCGGGCTTCCCGATATGGTCATTACCGCCTGGTACGGAGTCTTTGGCCCTGCCGGCATGCCTCCCGAGGTCGTTGCCGGTCTGGAAAAATCACTGGCCCGGGCGCTTGCGGCACCGGAGTACCAGCAGCAGATCACCTCGGCCGGCGGCGTCGTCGATCCACTGCTCGGCAAGCAGTTCGACGCATTCATGAAGAAGGAAACCCAGATGTACCGGGATGTCATTACCCGGGGCAAGATCACGCTCGAAGGCAATTGAGGCTGAGACCAGGGTAATTCCGGCGCGCCGGCGCAACGGGGAGCCCCGCCCCGCGCCCGGCCTTCTGCCTGCCTGCGAAAGACCGCGAAACACCTTTTCAGGGCATTTCCCGGAAATCGTGTTGCCGCATCGCACCATCGCGATGCCGCTTGGGGCTAAACTCATGCGTGGTGACAGGGATGCCTCAGGTGGCCTTCCTGCCGTGCCCACCATCGGCCTTGCCGATAAGCGGGAAATCCAACCAAGAGTATTGGCATGCCCCGGGAACAAGTCCTCGAAGTCCTCAACAAGCAAAAAATCGTCGAATCGCTCGTGCATGGGCAGGAAATGCCGCGCCACCAACTCGTCGAGACGATGCTTCAGCGCCAGCACCAGGCAGAGCTCGGCACTTTGCTGGCACATGCACCCATCGAGGATATCGCGACGGCACTGATGTCGATGCCGGCAGAGGGAGCTCGCTCCTTCTGGCTGACAGTGCCCGCCAGCCGTCGGGAGGAACTCCTGCGCGAACTGCCCGAAAGCGTGAGAGAGCAATTGATAACAGACGAAATTCATCCTGAATCCGAACGCCAGATCATCGCGTTCGAGTTGATCGAAGGGCGGTTGCGCAAAAAGCAGCTGACGCTTCGCGATTCCCTGCAGGGGTTGAATCCCGTCTGGATCGATTTGCTCAATTCGACGAAGGCCGAGCGGGCCGTCATCGGCGAACACTATGGCCTTGACCTGCCGGATCAGACCCAGGCCGGTGACCTCGAGGTGACCTCGAGGTTTCACGTCGACGACGACGACGATATCCACCTGCACTCTAATTTCCTGCTTGATCGCGAAGGGCTTTCGCGTAGCGTCCCTGTCACGTTTATCGTGCACCAGGGCGTCCTGTTCTCGATCCGCGAGGAAGACCTGCCCGTGTTCCGGTTGCAGCGTCGTCGTGCGGCGATCCAGAAGGATTACGTCACCGATTGCCTCGATGTATTGCTGGATCTGTACGGTGCGGATATCGAATACTCCGCCGATTCGCTCGAGGATATCTACAAGACACTGGGCGACGTCGGGCGCCACGTGCTGTCAGCAGCCATTACCGACGAGGATGCCTCCTCGATCCTGGCGGATATCGCCGAGGAGGAAGACCTCAACGGACGCATCCGCGCCAACATCATGGATACGCAACGCGCCGTGTCCTTCCTGATGCGTTGCAAGGTGCTCTCCTCGCACCAGTTCGATGACGCCAAGCAAGTTTTTCGCAATATCGAGTCGCTCAACAGCCACACCGCATTCCTGTTCGACAAGATCAACTTCCTGATGGATGCGACGATCGGCTTCATCAACATCAACCAGAACAAGCGCGTATCGCAACTGACCGTGTTCGGGGTCGTGTTCATGCCCCTGAACATCCTGGCCGGCGTTGGCGGGATGTCGGAGTTTTCGATGATGACCGAGGGCATCCCCTGGCAGTTGGCCTATGGCGGTGTGCTCGTCGGAATGGGGTTGCTGGGCTGGGCGACGTTTGCCGGCGTACGCGCCTGGGAAAACCGCAAGATGCGCAATCGCCACAAGGATAAGAGCAGGCAGGCTCCGGCATGAGCGGCGAGGGTGACCCGGTTGATCGCGACGACAGCACCGCTGCGCAGCGTCTGACCGAGCTTGAAATCAAATCGGCACTCGCCGACGATGCACTTGATCAGCTGAGCCAGACCATCTACCGGCAGCAGGAGCAACTTGAAGCACTGGCCAAAGAGATCGTCCGGCTGCGCGATCTGGTCGGCCGCATCGAAAGCGATTCGCCGCGCAGCTTGCGCGATGACCTGCCGCCGCACTATTAGCGCGGTGCCGCCTCGGCATTTCAATCTGGATGTCGCCTGGAAGCGGTCACACGCCCTGCTGCGTCAGGCCTTCTTGCCGTAACGATCCAGCGCGTATTGCAACATGCCACGGGCGAGCTCACCTTCGCCCAGGAACACCGTGCCCAAGCCCTCCTGCTCAAGCAGCGTGGCCTCTTCCTCGTTGTGCGTGCGCAGCACGACCTCGATCGTCGGGTTGAGTGTGCGCGCAGTCGTGATCATTTGCCGGGCATCAATCAGGTCGGGCGTCGCCACGACCAGCATGTCGGCGTGCATGATGTGCGCCTGGATCAGCACCGCCGGATCACTCGCATTGCCATAGACTGCCGCGATCCCCAACGCGCGCAACTGCTCAACGCGTTCGCGATCCTGCTCCGCAACGACAAAGGGAACGTCGTTTGCGAGCAGGGCATCGGCGATGCGTCGCCCCACGCGGCCGTAGCCCACGAGCACCACCTGGCCAGACAAGTATTTATCCTCCGTCGTCACGGGCAATTGCGATAGAGGATCATCCGGCATCTCGAGCCGGCGGGCGAGGGCGGATTTATCCCTTAGCCAGGCCTGCAATGGCCCGATTGCCCGAAACACCAGAGGGTTCACAGCAATCGAGATGAGCGCTGCGGCCAGGATCAGGCTGCGACCATCCGCCGGCAATAACCCAAGGCTGACACCAAGCCCCGCCAGGATGAAAGAAAATTCGCCAATCTGCGCCAGGCTCCCCGCCACCGTGAGTGCGGTGTTCAGTGGATAGCGAAAGGCCAGCACGATGAGCGCGGTGGCGATCGGCGTACCCAGCATGATGACGCACAGCACGAGCAGGATCCGGATCGGTTGCTCCAGGATCACGGATGGATCGAACAGCATGCCAACCGAGACAAAGAACAGCACCGAGAACGCATCGCGTAGCGGCAGCGACTCCTCTGCGGCGCGGTGGCTGAATTCGGACTCGCGCATCATCATTCCGGCAAAAAACGCCCCAAGCGCAAACGACACCCCAAAGAGCTTGGACGCCAGGAAGGCCACGGTCACCGCACCCGCAATGACGCAAAGGGTAAAAATCTCGCGCGAACCGGTGCGCGCCGCCTGCCACAGCAGCCAGGGGAAGGCCTTCTTTCCCACGACCACCATCAGCACGATAAAGGCTACGACCTTCAGCAAAGTGATCTCAATCGTGATCCACAGTTCCCCCTGTGTGCCGCTCGTCTCTGCGCCCGAAATGACCCCGGCCAGTGGCGGGATGAGCACCAGCACCAGCACCATCGCAATATCCTGGACAACCACCCATCCCACGGTGATGTGGCCGTTCATTGAATCGAGTTGCCCCTGGGCCTCCAGCGCCCGCAGCAGTACTGCCGTACTCGCGACCGAGATCGATAGGCCAAACACCAGTGAGGCCCCCACACCGAAGCCCCAAAAGTGCGATAGCCCGGCACCGATGAGCGTGGCGGCGACAATCTGGAGCAGCGCGCCCGGCACCGCAATCTTGCGCACCTTGAGCAGATCGTCCAGCGAAAAGTGCAGGCCGACGCCAAACATCAGCAGCATGATCCCGATTTCCGACAACTCGCCGGCGATTTCGATATCGGCGATGTAGCCCGGCGTAAACGGCCCGATCATGACACCGGCCAGCAGGTAGCCGACGAGCGCCGGTATACGGAGCCGGACCGCGATAAACCCCATGATGAGCGCGAGGCCCAGCGCGGAGGCGAGGGTGGTGATGAGTGGAAGCTCGTGCGGCATGGCGGGGCGGGGTAACTCGTCTGAAAGAGTGTCGAACGCTATTTAACCACTAGAGCGCCGCGGGATTTTCCCGGGCCTGCGTTAAGATTGTGCTCACCGTTGAGGGCAGTGCCACGCGCTGGCCCATTCTTACTTACACCTCAGGATAAGTCGCCCGCAACATCATGTCGCGCATCAAGGTATTGACCGTATTTGGCACCCGCCCCGAGGCGATCAAGATGGCGCCGCTCGTGTGTGCGTTGCAGGCCGATCCGCAGGTCGACAGTGTGGTGTGTGTGACCGGGCAGCATCGTGAAATGCTGGATCAGGTGATGCGCCTTTTCGGGCTGCACGCCGATCACGACCTCGATGTGATGGTTCCCGACCAAACCCTGAATGGACTTTACGCTCGCGTGATCGAGCGCATCGACGCAATTCTGGCGCAAGTGATGCCGGATTTCGTGCTTGTGCATGGCGACACCAGTACGGCCTCGGCGACTGCGCTGGCAGCTTTTCACCGGCGAATCAGGATCGGGCATGTTGAGGCAGGTTTACGGACCGGCGACCTTGCGCGTCCGTTTCCAGAGGAAATGAATCGTCGGGTGGTCGATGTGGTGAGCGATTTCATGTTTGCACCCACCCAAACTTCCCGGCGCAACCTGATGGCCGAGAATCTGTCTGGCCAGATCATCGTCACGGGCAATACCGTGATCGATGCGCTTGCCATGACCACAGAGCGATTGAAGAACGACCCAGCCCTGTGCGCCGAGGTCGCAGCGCGCCACCCCTGGCTTGACAGGAGCCGCAGGCTTTTGCTGGTCACGGGTCATCGGCGGGAAAGCTTCGGTGAAGGGTTTGTCAACATTTGCGCCGCGCTGGCCGATCTGGCGCAACGACCGGATCTTCAAATTGCGTATCCGGTGCATATGAACCCGAGGGTGCGGGAGGTCGTGATGCCCCAACTCGGTGGCCTTCCGAACGTAAACCTCATCGAACCGGTCGACTACCTCGATTTTGTGTGGTTAATGCAACAGTCCGAGCTGATCCTGACCGATTCTGGTGGGGTTCAGGAGGAGGCGCCTTACCTCGGAAAGCCAGTACTGGTGATGCGCGATGTGACCGAGCGCCCCGAGGCGGTGGACGCGGGTACCGTTGCACTGGTGGGGGCGGATCGCGATCGAATCCGGGCCGGCGTATCACGGTTGCTGGACGACAGCCAGGCGGCGGCAGGCTTCAGGCGCCGGTCGAATCCTTATGGGGACGGCCTGGCAAGTGGGCGCATCGTGTCGGCCCTCTGTGGGAGGCCTTTTGAAACGTTTGCCAATATGACAGACGAAAATGATTGAGCACGATTCATTTAAATGATTGAATGGCTTTTCATTAAGTAATTGCACAATATTGGTTTTGGCAACGCAACATAGTATTCAATTTGATGCTGACCAAGCTATTGTTTAGTAGTAGTATCCCCAATTAGTATTCACAACCCAAACTTAAAATGACCTCGCAGGCCAGCGACGATCAGTCCGAGAATTCCCTGATTCAGTCATTGCTGAATTTGCCGCGTCCCGTCAAGCGTCTCATTGTGCTTGGGCTGGATGCGGCTCTTTGCGTGATCGTCACGTGGGCAGCTTTGTCGCTTCGCCTGGAGGCCTGGGTCGGATTTACGCCGCAGCTGCTGATCGCGACCGCAGTGTCGCTTGTGGCTGGGCTCTTCCTGTTCACGCGCTTCGGGCTCTATCGGGCGATTTTCCGCTATTCCGGCTCGAACGCGATGATGGGGGTCGTCAAGGCGTTTCTGGTCTATGGCCTGATCTACAGTCTGGCGTTCACGTTTGTGGGTGTCGGTGGCGTGCCAAGAGCGGTCGGAATCATCCAGCCCCTGTTGCTGTTCGTGGTCGTGGGGCTGTCGCGCGTGGTCATGCGCTACCTGCTCAATGCGCACAGCCGCAAGGTGCGCGCGCTCAAGAAGACGCGCGGCGTCCTGATTTACGGCGCCGGGTTCGCCGGGCAGCAGCTGGCGGTCGCCATGGCCGCGACGCAGGAGTTTCGCGTGGTCGGTTTTCTTGACGACGACAAGCGCATGCACGGTCACTACGTGGATGGGCGTCGTATCTTCGATCCGGCACGAGTCGGTGAACTGATTCGGGACAAGGGCGTCGAGCATATCCTGCTCGCGATTCCCTCGGAGAGCAAGCGACAGCGCTCGGCCATTATTGAAAAGCTACTGACACACCCCGTCCATGTGCGCACGTTGCCAGCCATGGCAGATCTTGCTTCAGGGCGCGTCATGTTGAGCGACGTGCGCAACGTCGAAATCGAAGATCTTCTCGG
>CAITPF010000396.1 GCA_903894155.1 uncultured beta proteobacterium
CCGTCAATGAGGCCTTTGCACGAATGCACGGTTATTCGGTACAAGAACTGTTGTCGATGAATATGAACGATTTAGACGCATCGGAGAATTTTCTTGGGCTAAGTGAGCGCATGCAGGGGCAGCAGCTTGTCGGAAAATCGCTGATCGCCGAAGTCGAGCACCGTCACAAGGATGGTCATGTCCTGACCCTTGAGGTTTCGTCAAGCCTCATCGAGCTCGAAGGTCGCGTTGATATCCAGGCGTTCTATCGCGACGTCACTGAACGAAAGGCACTCGAACGGCAGGTGGCTGAACTTGCCTATCTGGATGGTGTCACCAGATTGCCAAACCGACATCTCCTGATGGATCGCCTGAAGCAGGCGCTCGCGGCAGCGACGCGTAACAACAAATTCAGCGCTTTGTTGTACATCGATCTGGACAACTTCAAGTCGATCAACGACACCCTCGGACATGCGGCAGGTGACCAGTTGCTGCGACTGGCCGCCAGGCGCCTGACCGAGAGCGTGCGTCAAATCGATACTGTTGCCCGATTGGGGGGCGACGAGTTCGTCGTGATGATCGAAGATATGGGACTTAGCCCGGAAATTGCCGCAGCGGAAACCAATAAAGTTGCCGCGAAAATTCTGGCGGTCTTTCGGCAGGACTTCGAAATCGACGGGCAACGGTGTCACACAACGGCAAGTATCGGACTCACCCTGTTCTGCGGATCACACGGCGACTCGGTCGAGAGCATTCTCAAACAAGCCGATCTCGCGATGTACGCGGCAAAGGATGCCGGACGGAACACCATTCGATTTTACGATGCGGGGATGCAGGCACTTGTGCAAGAAAATGTCACGCTGGAGAGTGATTTACGCACGGCGCTGGTCACGGGCCAGTTGCGCCTGTATTACCAGCCTCAGGTCGGGGCGAGCGGTGAGTTGATCTCAAGCGAAGCGCTTCTGCGGTGGAATCACCCAACGCGGGGGCTCCAGCTGCCGGGAGGATTCATCCCCTTCGCTGAACGCATGGGGCTGATTTTGCCCATTGGAGATTGGGTCATGGAAACGGCCTGCGCGCAATTGGCGCTTTGGGCGAGTGATCCGATCTTGCAACGACTGACGCTGGCCGTCAACGTCAGTGCGCATCAATTCCATCAGGCGGGCTTTGTCGAGAAAACATTGTCCGCGATCGCGCGCAGTGGTGCCAGCCCGGATCGCCTGGAAATCGAAATCACGGAAAGCGTGCTCATTCAGGACGTTCAGAGCACGATCACAAAAATTGGCTTGTTGAGAGAACAGGGGATTCGTTTTGCGCTGGACGATTTCGGCACTGGATATTCATCGCTCTCCTACTTGCGGCGCTTGCCACTGGACCAACTCAAAATCGATCAGTCCTTTGTTGAGGCGGTTCCCGAGGACGCCAACGCCTGCGTCGTCGCGCGGACCATCATCCTGCTTGGAAACTCACTCGGCTTCCGGGTGATCGCCGAAGGGGTTGAAACCCCGGAGCAACGCGAGTTCCTGGCCGCGAATGATTGTCTCTTCTATCAGGGGTACCTGTTTGGTCGCCCCATGCCCTCAGATGAGTTCAAGACGTTTGTGCACGCCAATTCGCGGCTCTAGGAGGCGGAACACCAACGGGCCAGGCGCACCACAACGGTGCGCCTCCGCACTCAAAACCGGCACAGCCGCCGACAAAGCCGCCCAAGGATAGTGCGCGACAACCGCTGGGTGGCGCACCGCTCGTGTGCGTGCTGGCATGCCTCTTGCTTGATGCCTGACAGTTCACCAAGAACAACCCTGCCCGAGGAGCGCCCCCATGACACCGCATTTCACCCGTCGCACATTCCTGACCCTGGTGGGCGGATCTGCACTGGCCTCTATGGCCGCCATCCCACTGCTGTCACACGCGGAGCAGCCTCTGACGATTGCGGAAATCAAGAAAGCCGGCGTGCTTCGTGTGGGTGTGGAAGCCGCCTATGTGCCCTTCACCTTCCGCAAGGAAGGCGCCATCGTCGGCTACGACATTGACCTCGCCGATATCTTCTGCAAGACGCTGGGCGTCAAGCCGGAAATCATCGATACAGCCTGGGCGGGCGTCATCCCATCCCTTTACGCAGGCAAGTTCGACATCATCATGAGCGCGATGTCGTATACGGCCGAGCGCGTCAAGCGCGTCGGCTTCAGCATCCCGTACGCGGAAGCCTCCCAGGCGATGCTGGTGCGCGCGGGAGACGAGAAGACGATCCGCACCGTGACCGACCTGAACGGCTTGGTGGTCGCTGTCAAACTCGGCTCCCCCGGCCAGATCCTTCAGGAAAAGATCAACGTAAAGCTCAAGGCCGACGGCGGCCCCGGCATCAGGGAAGTGAAGATTTTCGACGACCACCCTGCGGCCTATCTCTCGCTGGCCCAGGGCAAGGTGGACGTCGTGCTGAACACGATCCCGACCCTGGCGATGGTGCTCAAGGACGCGCCCGGCAAATACGCCATCGTCAAGGGACTCGGCGCCGACAACTGGGCCGGCATCGCAACCCGGGCCGAAAATACTGAAGTCATCGCCTTCCTGAACCAGGAGCTCACCCGACTCAAGGCGGACGGCACGCTCAACCAGTTGCAGGAGAAGTGGTTCGGCTTTCGCATGACGCTCGCCGACAAGATCCCGGACTTTTCCTCCTAGGAAATCCGATGGACTGGGAAATCATCCGGTCTTCGATTCCCCTGCTTGGGGTCGGGCTGCTGGCCACGGTACAAATCTGCAGCCTCGCCATGCTGCTCGGGACGCTGCTCGGCTTCGCACTCGGCGTCGGGTCGCTGTCGCATTCGCCAGCATTGCGAGGCGCGATCCGTGCGTACGTGGATTTCATTCGCGGCACGCCGCTCCTGATCCAGATCTTTCTGGTGTACTTCGCGCTGCCGGTGCTGGGGTTGAAGTTGAGCGAATACTGGGCAGGCGTGCTCGCGCTCTCGCTCAACGCTGCCGGCTTTATCTGCGAAATCGTGCGCGGCGGGCTCAACTCGATCGAAAAGGGTCAGGTCGAAGCGGCAAAATCGATCGGCATGCGCCAGCGCCAGATCCTCGTCGATATCCTGCTGCCGCAATCCTGGCGCGCGATCCTGCCCCCGATCACCAACGAACTCATCACCCTGGTCAAGGGCTCCGCCCTGCTCTCGGTCATCTCGGTCTACGAGTTGACCCGGGCCGGCCAGGCGATCATTGCGGTCCATTTCGTGCCGCTTGAGATCTTCATTCTCATCGCGCTCTACTACTACGCACTGGTCAGCGTCATTGCCTGGCTTTCGCGGCAACTGGAGCGAAGGCTTCCCTCATGGTGACAACCCCGCCCCCTTTGCTCTCGGTCACCGGCCTTCGCAAGCAATATGCAGATCGCGTCGTTCTCGACGGGGTATCGCTCGAGGTCTCGCCAGGTGAGACGGTCGTGGTGATCGGGCCTTCGGGCTCCGGCAAGACGACGATGCTGCGGTGCCTGAACTACCTGGAGAGCCCCGATGACGGCGTGGTGAAACTGGGAGAGGAACGTATCGGTTACGACCCGCATGGCAAGCGCCTGCCGGAAATCGGCATCGCCCGGCAGCGGGAGCGCTTTGGCTTCGTCTTCCAGCGCTTCAATCTGTTCTCGCACCTGAATGCCCGCGACAATGTCGCGATCGGCCCGCGAAAAGTGCTCGGGCTCACCAAGGACGAGGCCTACGCGCGCGCGGCCGACGAACTCGACCGCGTGCACCTGAGCGCGCATGCGCACAAGCGCCCGGGACAGCTTTCCGGAGGACAGCAGCAGCGGGTGGCAATTGCCCGGGCGCTCGCGATGCGCCCCGAGATGCTGCTGTTCGACGAGCCGACCTCTGCGCTTGATCCGGAGCTCGTGCAGGAGGTGCTCGAAGTGATGCAGGAGCTTGCGCGCGCAGCGATGACCATGATCGTCGTGACACACGAAATGTCTTTCGCCAGGGACGTTGCCGACCGCGTGATCTTCATGGATGGCGGCGCCATCGTGGAGCAGGGCACGCCCGACGAAGTGTTCGGATCGCCGCGTGAGGATCGCACACGCAAGTTCCTGGCCCACCTCAAGCGTTAGCGCCGGAGACCCCTCTTATGCAAAACGAGATACCCCATTACGCGCTGGTGATCCGCGGCGCGACCGTGATCACAGGCGATCCGGGCCAAGCGCCGATCACCGACGCCGTCATCGCCGTGCAGGGCGATGTCTTGCGCAGGGTTTGCGCGGCTAACGCGTTCGAGGCGCACTTCACAGCGGACCGCATCGTCGACCTTCCGGGGCGCGTGATCATTCCGGGGCTGGTGAATGTCCACACGCACGCCATCCTGAGCATGGTGCGTGGCGTAGCCGAAGATCTCGGGTTCGCGCCCGCCTACACGCCGGGCATTCCGCATGGCCACGACGTCACGCCCGACGAGGCGCGCGCGCTCAGCCGGCTCGGCGCGCTGGAAGCGCTCCAGTTCGGCTCGACGCTGATCAACGATACGTACGTCCATGCGGATGTCACGATGGAGGCCATGGCGGAGCTCGGACTTCGCGTCTACTCATGCGGCCGCATCCATGACGTGGATTTTTCCGGCGTGGCCGACGGCCGCTGGGAGCATCATGCGCAGATCGGTGACAGCACGCTCGGCGCCGCGCTCGCGCTAGCGGATCGATGGCACGGTTTGCCAGGCGGCATGACGGGCGTGCAGCTCTCCGCGCACGCGCCCGACACCTGCTCGGACGATTTCCTCAGGCGCATCGCACAGGAGGCGTCGGCGCGTGGCCTGCGCGTCAACACGCACCTCGCGCAAAGCCGCACCGAAGTCGCGCAGATCCGTCGCAGGTCAGACAAGACGCCGGCAGAGCTGCTGGACGACGTCGGGTTGCTTAACGAACGGCTGACCGCAGCCCACTGCCTGTTCATGACTGACGCCGATATCGCGCGCGCCGGCAAGGCCGGCATCACGGTGGCGCATATTCCGAAGGGCAACGCCACCGGCGGCACCATGGCGCCCACCCCACGGCTTCGACAGGCCGGCGCCCGCATTGCGCTGGGAACCGACAACATGCACGCCGACATGATCGAAGTGATGCGCTGGGCGCTCGCGATCGCGCGCATTCAGGTCGGCGGGGTGACGGACGACTGGCAACCGCGGGATGCGCTCGGCATGGCCACCCTCAACGGCGCCCGCGCGATGGGCCTCGAACACGCACTTGGCAGCCTGACTGAGGGCAAACTGGCTGACTTCGTGGCGATCGACATGCGACGCGTTCACCTGACGCCCTGCGTGAATCCGCTTGGCAATATCGTGCACGTGGGCCAGGGGCGCGACGTCGAACTGGTCGCAGTCGCAGGTCGCATCGTTGTGGAAGATGGCCAATCGACTCTGGTCGACTCCGAAACAATCCGTCGCGAGGGACAGCAGGCGGCGCAGGCCCTTTGGGCGCGGTGCTAGGAAATGCGCGATGCGAGCCGTGCGCACCGTGAAACCATCAGCCACCGCCGTTGAGTCGCTGCATCCGGACAAGCGCCATCGCCTGCAACGTGGCAGCGACAATCGCATCGATGACCGGTACGCCCAGCCGTGGGGCAATCATTCGGCCATACCCCGACAGGACCGCACCGCACAGCAGGATGGCGCCGGCGCCATCCCGGGCGATCAGGTCGTCGCAGGCCGCGACCAGTTGATCCGCGGTGCCTGCATCAGGATCCGCCTGAACAAACGCGGCAGCAATCTCGAGCGCGCGCCAGCGGACCACGCGCACCGCAAAGCCGTAATCTTCCGTCAGCGCCTCGTAGAGCGGCACCATCTGCGCGCCAAGGGTCAGGCCAGCCACCTGGTCGCTCAGCATGCAGGCGGCGGTCAGCCCGGCCTGGGCCATGCCCACCACCGGTACCCGGACCATCTTGCGCAGCGAGGCCAACGCCGTATCCATCGAAACACCGAGTATCACGCCATCGTGATCGCTGAGGTGCTCCCTGGCCATGGCATGCACGGCCGCGATTGCAGCGTCGTTGTCGGCCTTGCTCCGGATCACCGCAGGGCCGCTCGCGGGATTCACGCCCTCGATGACGACGCCCGCGCCCGCTGCGATGCGCGCTTCGGCGCAAAGCCTTTCGGTGATGTGGCGGCTTGTATTCGGATTAATCAGCAACAGTTTCATGGATTGTGCCCGGATGCTTTTGGATCATGATACTCAGTGCATAACACACAATAAAGGAACGACATGGCCCAGGATCAACGCGATCTGACCGGCTACGGCTGCAACCCCCCCGACCCGCAGTGGCCCGGCAATGCCCGCGTCGCGGTTTCCTTCGTCCTGAATTTCGAGGAGGGTGCGGAATACAGTGTGGCGCAAGGCGACCCGCGCAACGAGGCCGTCTATGAAGTCATCGACCGGCTCGAAGGCTTGCCTGACCCCTGCATCCAGTCGCACTTTGACTACGGCACGCGGGTCGGCTGGTGGCGCATCATGGACTGCCTCGACCGCTTCGAGGCCAAATGCACGGTGAGCGCCTGCGGTCTGGCGGTGCAGCGATCGCCAGCCCTTGCGCGCGACGCCATCGCGCGGGGGCACGAGGTTTCGGCTCATGGGTGGCGGTGGGAAAGCCACGCCGCGATGGAAATCGAGGATGAGCGCCTGGCCATCGCACGCACCGTGGCGGCGATCGCCGCGGCGACCGGGCAGCGTCCGGTCGGCTGGCATACCCGGTCGGCATCGAGTCCGAACACCCGACGCCTGCTCATCGAGGAAGGCGGATTCCTCTATGACAGCGATGACTACGGTGATGAACTTCCCCGTACCCTCGTGCTTGCCGGGCATCGCCATGTCGTCATCCCCTATGCCTTCGACACCAACGACATGCAGTTCCAGAACACCCATCGGTTCGTGCGCGCCGAGGACTTCGCCGGGTACGTGATCGACGCATTCGAATGGCTGTGGCGTGAAGGCGAGACGGCGCCGCGCATGATGTCGGTCGGGTTGCATCTGCGCATGCTTGCCCGTCCGGCGCGGATGTGGGCGCTTGAGAAGATTCTTTCCCACCTGAGGTCCAGGGGGCAGGTCTGGATCGCACGGCGGGACGAAATCGCGCGTCATTGGCTCGCGCACCACTAAAACTGGGATAGGCGCTTCATCCCGACCAGCCGCTCGGCGATCATCAGGGCAACCATGGTCAGGAGGATCAGGCCTGTGGAGATCGCCGCGATGGTCGGGTCGGGCTGCTCCTCCAGGTATCGGAGGATCTCGATGGGCAACGTCTTCGTGCGGGCATCGGTCAGGAACATGGAGATCGGATAGTTGTCCATCGATGCCAGGAAGGCGAACAACCCGGAGGTGATGAACGCCGGGGCGATCACAGGCACCAGCACACGGACAATCGCGCGCGGGTATGACATGCCCAGCGTGCGTGCGGCATCGATCAGCCCCATGTCGAACAGCGCGAGGCTGGCATGGACGGTACGGATGATATAGGGAAGCGTGATCACCACGTGGCCGACGATCAGGGCCGGCACGACCTCGCGCAGGCCGACCTCGCGCATCGCCTGTAGCAGCGCGACACCGACCACGAGCCCCGGCATCATCAGCGGCGACACCATGAAGGCGAGCACTGCCTCCCTGCCGCGAAAGCGACCGTGCTCGATTCCGATCGCCCCCAGCGTTCCCAGCACCAGGGAAATCGCCGTCGACAGCAGCGCGATGTTCACCGACAGCACCAGCGACGAAACCAGACCATCCTTCCTGCCCAGCGCGGCGTACCACTTGAGCGACCATTCCGGCGCGGGCAGATTGAACACGGCCGAGCTGCTCAGGGACACCATCACCGTCACCACCAAGGGCGCCAGCATGTAGACGCACACCGCAGCCGCAATGCCGTTGATGATCCAGCGCGCGATTCGCTCCACGCTCATGGGGCCGCCTTCGGGCGCAGGCGCCGCGCAAGCAGGGCGCTGCCGACCACGACCAGCACGGCGATCAGCAGCAGGATCACGGCCATCACGCCACCGGACTGCCGATCCCGCATGAACAGATACGAGCGCGCGATCATCACCGGAAGCGTCTTGAAACGATCACCGACAAGCAGCGTCGGAACCACGTACATCGACACCGTCATGGAAAACACGAACGCCACGCCAACCACCACGCCAGGCAGCGACAGCGGCCAGATAATCTTGAAGAACCGACGCAAGACGCCCGCGCCGAGCGTCGTCGCCGCATCGGTCAGCCGACCGTCGATCTGGCGCGCCACCGAATAGATCGGCAACACCATAAACGGCAGGAATACGTGGACCGCACCAATGACGAGCCCGGTTTCCGTAAAAATCAGGCGCAGCGGCTCGTCGATTACGCCAAGCGCCACGAGCCCCGCGTTGACCACCCCGTTACTGCGCAACAGAATCGTCCACGAAAATGCCTTGACCACCACGCCGACGGAAAGTGGCAGCAACAACGACAACATGAGCACCGCCTGGATCCAGCCCGAGGACCTGGCCAGCACGAAGGCCGTCGGGTAACCGATCAGCAGGCTGATGCCCGTCACCACCAGCGCGGCGCGCAGCGTATTCCACAGAATCGTGTAGTTGTATTCCTCGCCAAAGAACTGGCGGTAGCCTGCGAGCGTCAGGCCGTCGGGTCCTGCGAAACTCGAGGCCAGCAGGCCGACAAGCGGCAACGCAAAGGCGATGGCGAGATACGCCACGCCAGGCAACGCCAGCCACGCGACACGGTCAGGGCGATCCATCTCTGAGCCTCAGCCTGGCGCATCGCGCCGGTAGGCGAGCGTGCGCTCGACTGGCCAGCACAGTGACACGGGTTGGTCAGTGTCCATCGCCGAGCGCTCCTCCCCGGGCAATTCGGCGAGCAACCTGTCTGCCCCCTTGCACTGGAAGTGAATCATCCGCCGCGAGCCGAGGAACACCGGGTCAGCGGGCAGCGCACGAATGACGTTGTCAGCTGCATGCGAGGGCATCGCGCCATCGACCAGGCGAACGTTCTCAGGACGCACTCCGATCAGGACAGACTCGCCGACCTGGAAGTCGCCGTCTGCGATCAGGGCGCCATAGGGCGTCTCAACCGCCATCTGTCGATCCCGTCGCGACGCGACGCGACCTTCAATGCTGCACGACTGACCCACGAAATCCAGTACGAACGGCGTCGCCGGTCGCGCATAGACGGCATCCGGCCGATCGAATTGCTCGATGCGGCCAGCGTTCATGACGGCCACGCGATCGGACATGACCAGAGCCTCTTCCTGATCATGCGTCACGAAGATCGCCGTGATCTGTTCAATTCGTAAGATCCGGCGCAGTTCGATCCGCATGGTGTCGCGCAGTTTGCGGTCCAGCGCCGAGAGCGACTCGTCGAGCAACAACACCCTGGGGCGCGTGGCGAGCGCGCGCGCCAGAGCCACCCGCTGCTGCTGGCCGCCAGAGAGCGCGCCGACGGGCCTGGCGCCCAGTCCGTCCAGGCGAACCAGCTCAAGGCAATGGGCCACCGCCGCATCCACTTCCGAGGTGGGCTTGCCCTGGGCTCGCAGGCCAAAGGCCACGTTGTCACGCACGTTCAGGTGCGGAAACAGCGCGTAGTTCTGGAACACCACACCGACGTTTCGGCGATGCGCCGGCATGCGGGTGAGATCAACCCCGCCCACCTCGATACGCCCTTCATCGCACGCGACAAGTCCGGCGATCATGCGCAGCAGCGTTGTCTTGCCACAACCTGAAGGCCCGAGCAACGACACGAATTCGCCCTTTGCGACGGTCAGATCCAGACCCTGGATGACCGCATGATCACGAAATCGCTTGGCGACCCCGGAAAGCACCAGATAGGCACCAGACATCGGATGATCCTGAAAGGGACATGAAGCGACGGCCTCGGGGACGAGGCCGCCGGCGCAAAGGCTAGAGCGACATCTCCTTATCCCATCGCTCAACCCATCCCTTGCGGTTGTCGTTGACGTAGGCCCAGTCGATCGCGAACACCTCGCCCTTGGGGAGACCGGCGGGCGGGGCAACCGACGCATTGGTCGGCATGGCCAGCGACAGCGCGGCGATCTCCGCCTGGAACTTGCCAAGCATCTCGTTGATGAACGCATAGCTCAGCTCGGAATCCGGGCCGTTCTTCACTTTGGCAATCCCGCTGGGCATGGCCATTGCCCCCTCCCTGGGGAGGATCAGGTCAATCGGCGCGCCCTTCATCTTGCGCTCATAGGTATTGATCGACACCATCCCGGCAATCACCGACGCCTCACCCTGCTCGAGCAGGTTCAGCGCCTGGGGGATCTGCGTGTAGATCGTCAGGAGGTTGGGCTTGAGTGCCTTGAGCTTGCGAAACCCGGCATCCGTCTGGTACTGCGCCTCGGCGATCGGCTTTCCGGTCTCGAGCATCGCGGCAATCATCAGCATCGCGAGGCCCTCGGTATTCTGCAGCGAGGGAATGACGACCTTGCCCTTGAATTCGGGAGCCCACAACGCCTCGTACGACGGCAGCGCAGTAAGCCTGGAGGTGTTGACCGCAACGCTCGTCGTGGGCTGAAGGTAATTAGCCCAATAACCATCCTGATGAACCGCACCCGGCTTGAGCGCGGTCAGATTGGGAACCTTCGAGGCCGCCATCTTCTCGATCACGTCCTCCTTGATGGCCGCGATCATGACCGGATCATCCATCATGACGACGGAAAGGTACGGCTTGGCCTTGTTGTTGACCATCTTTTCGAGATTCACCAGCGATCGGGTGCCCTCGAAGATAACCTTGCACTGGTATTGCTTTTCGAACTGCGGAATCACCGCATCAAGGAATACCTTATGCCCGGCAGCGCCGCCAACGACCAACTCCTTGGGCGACTGCGCGAGAACCAGGGACGGCATGCCGATCCCCATGACGCCCGCACTTGCGGCTTTCAGGAACTCGCGACGGCTGCGCGCCGTAGCCTGTATTTTTGATGCGCTCATCGGGTACCCCTTTTGACTGGATTCGCTTGACGGAAGAAGCCGGAAAGACTCCAGAGCCAAGCAAAAACCGTGCCAGAAAGGGCCTATTTGAGCGGCGCCACCTGCGCCGACAGCGGCGCCTCGACCACGGGAAGTCCCGCCTTGGTCCACGCGGCAATCCCGCCGCGATACCAATAGAGCTTGTGATAACCCAGCGTATACAGACGCTGCATCGCGTTGTAGGCTTCCCAGCACTGCCAGTCGGCGCAATAGACCACGAGGGGCCATTCCTTGGTCGACGCGAGCTGGCCCATGATCCGTGCAAGGAATCGGTCAGTCTGCGGGTTTGACTTTTCATCGTGGATCCCGGCGCCACCGATCCAGGTCGCGCCAGGTATCGCGTTCTTTTTGTACTCTTTGCCAGGCTCGGTCACGTCGAGCACAATCGGGCGATTTGTGCCGGCAAGCAGCTCCGCCAAGGCGCCGGTGCTCAGGTTCAGCGCATAGGGTGATGTCGGGGGTGTCGGCGCTACAAGGTTGCCCGCCCTAGGATCGTAGGTGGGCGCCACGCCGGTATCCTTCGCTTCATCGCCGAAGGTAAGCTCACGCGGCGGCTTCATCCGTGCCTGCACTGCAGCCGTATCGCTTGCGGCAATCTGATAAAAGTCGATCATCACGTTGCCGTCGACTGAAAAGAGCGTGCAGCGGGCGGTCGGGGCCTGCCGGATGCACTCCAGTAGCGCCATCTGCGCTGCCCGCCCTGCGGTATCGCGCTTTTCGGCCCATCCGAACTGGCCCGACTCCGCGATGGCAAATGCCTTGTGCGACGCGCCCGCCAGGTATTTTTCCCGATACACCTTGAGGCCGGGATCCTTGATCCACGGCGGCGCGGGCCCTTCCTGCGCACCTGCCGCGAAAAGGCAGGCGCCAAACGCCAGCGCAGTCAGGGCGCGCGTCACAATCCGGGAGATCCGTGCGTAAAAGTTCATGCGTTTTGGTATCTGGTGCGGCGGGGATGCCAGCGATGCGCGCTCCCTTCCCCGGCAAGTATGCACAAACCAACTATATTTGGCGCACATGATCGACCAACAAATTCTACAATGTCCCATCATTCATCGGGCTGCCCGACAGGCACCGCCGCGATAGCCACCGCGTGAAAACGACATTTCCGTGAAAACCGCCGCGAACAAAACTTCGTTCTGGTCAGGATCCATCAAGACGCGTCTGATCTTGCTGACGCTCGCGGCTTACCTGCTGGGGTTCTGGTCCCTGGAGTTCTACGCCACCCGTGCCCTGCGCGCGGAAATGGCGGAATTGCTCGGATCCCAGCAACTGTCGACGGCGGCCTTCGTTGCAGCCGAAATCAACGACAACGTGCGCGAGAGAATCAGTGGGCTTGAAGCCATCGCCGATTCGATCACGCCGGAAATGCTCGCCAACCCCCAGTCGGTGCAGGCCTATCTCGACGACCGGCACCTGATTCAATCCCATTTCAATGGCGGCCTCTTCGTCATGTCGAAGGATGGCACCGCCATTGCAGACACCCCGCATGTGGCAGGGCGCATCGGCACGAACTACATCGATCGAAAATATGCGATTGGCGCGCTGCGCAAGAACCAGTCGACGATCGGTATCCCCCTCTTTGGCAGGGCGCTGAAATCCATGATTGTCACGAGCGCCGCACCCATCCGAGACCGTGAGGGCGCCGTCATCGGCGCCCTCGCCGGCGCCATCGATCTCGCAAAGCCGAATTTTCTGGACTCCATTGTCGGCAACACGTATGGCAAGTCGGGCGGCTACATGGTTGTTTCACCCGAAACCCGCATGATCGTCACGGCAAGCGACAAAAAACGCATCCTGGAGCTGCTGCCGCCCGCAGGCGTCAACCCCGGGATTGATCGTTTCATCAATGGCGCGGAGGGCCACCAGATTCTGTTCAACCCGGCGGGGGTCGAAACGCTTGTGGCTGTCAAAAAAATCCCGCTCACTGGCTGGTATGTCGCGAACACAATGCCGACTTCGGAGGTACTCGCCCCAATCAAGGCCCTTGAAGACCGTATCCACGCGGCCACGTGGCTGCTCACGCTGATCGTCGGCCTATTCATGTGGTGGCTGCTGCGCCGCGAACTCGCGCCACTGTCAAAGGCAGCGGTCACCCTGAAAGTACTTTCCGATCATCCCGATGATTCCACGACACTGCCGGTCGGTCGCAAAGACGAGGTCGGGGCGCTGATTGCAGGCTTCAATCGGCTATTGACCTCCCTGCGGGAACGTCAAACGACCATCGCGCAAAACGAAGCCAAATACCGCCGTCTGGTCGAAAATTCTCCCGATATCGTGTACACGTTTTCGACCAAACGCGGCGGGATTGAATTCGCCGGGCAGGTTGAGAAGATCTTTGGCTACAGCGCGGATTTCCTGCGCGAACACCCGCAGCTCTGGAGCGAGTCGATCCATCCCGACGATCGTGCACTCGTGGGCGCGGCGATTGAGGATCTCCGTCAGGGCAAGCCCTACAAGATCGAATATCGCGTGAGGATTGCCAACGGCGAGTGGCGATGGCTTTATGACCGCTCCATCGACGGCCAGACGTTAGGCGACGAGCTGATCGTCCAGGGCCTGGCGATGGATATCACGGATAGCAAGAATGCCACTGACCGCATCACGCACCTTGCCTATTACGAACAACTGACGAGGCTTCCCAATCGCAGGCTGCTGATCGAAAAGCTTCAGGAGACGCTGGCCTCAACGCTGAAAGCGCAGCGCTTTGGCGCATTGCTCTACATCGACCTCGATAATTTCAAGATAATCAACGATACGCTCGGCCATGACATCGGGGACGCTTTGCTCAAGCAGGTCGCGGCAAGGATCGCTGAATGCGCCGGGAGCACGGCATTTGCAGCGAGCCTTGGCGCGGATGACTTTGCGGTCATCGCCTACGACCTTGGTGATACCCCTCAGGCAGCAACCGATGCCGCCATGATTCTCGGGCAATCGCTGCTCGTCACGCTTCGTAAGGTTTTCAAAGTCGGCCAATACCGTTGTCGGGAAACAGCGAGCATCGGCATCGCTGTGTTCGGCGAACCGCAAGACACCTCTGACGAGCTGCTCAAGCGCGTGGACCTCGCCCTGTACGAGGCCAAGGCATCCGGGCGCAACGCCCTGCGCGTATTTGACGACCAGTTGGCGCAAACAGCGCTCGAAAAGGCGCAACTGGAAGATGACATGCGCATCGCCCTGGAGCAAGGTCAGTTCCAGCTCCACTTCCAGCCCCAGTTCAACGCGGACCTGGCCATTGTCGGCGCTGAGGCGCTCCTGCGCTGGCAGCATCCGGTGCGCGGGCTGGTGATGCCTGATTTGTTCATTGGCATGGCCGAGAAGACCGGATTGATTCTGCCCATCGGACGCTGGGTTCTGCAGACGGCCTGCGCGCAGCTCAGTCGCTGGGCAGATCATCCGGCGCTGCGTGACGTCAGCCTCGCCGTCAATATCAGCGCGCCACAACTCTACCAACTGGATTTCGTGGAAGAGACACTTGCCGCGATCAGGAAAACCGGCGCCGATCCGAATCGACTCAAGCTCGAAATCACCGAAAGCCTGTTGCTGGAAAGCGTAGAAATCGCCATCGCCAGGATCAAGTCATTGCGCGAGCAGGGCGTACGTTTTTCGCTCGACGATTTTGGAACCGGGTACTCGTCGCTCTCTTACCTAAGCCGATTGCCGCTCGACCAACTGAAAATCGATCAGTCCTTCGTGCAAGGTTGCTCCACTGATCCTGGCGCGCGCATGATTACACGCAGCATTGTCACCCTCGGCACGAACCTGGGTCTTGGCGTGATCGCCGAGGGCGTGGAAACGCAAGAGCAGTTGTCCTACCTCAAGGAGTGCGGCTGCGGGCTTTATCAAGGGTACTTGCTGAGCAAGCCGCTGCCGATCGAGGAGTTCCTGGCACTGGTCAAACGCGGCACCTCTCACTCCTCTCCGGCCGAAAGCCCTGGCCCCGAAACGGGCCTGTCTTAAACGCCGCGTAACTGATCCACCTTGTGGAAATAAGCCTTTGCATAGTTGAGGATCTGCCCATCCGTCGGATGATCCACCGTCTCAACCCCCACGATCTTCTTGGCAATTGCCGGATCATGCGATAGGGCGTGCTTGAACAATTCAGTCTTTGCCGACCCCGGCCCGACGATCAGGATCTCGTTGACATCGGCCACAGCGCTGATCACGGTATGAAAATAATGCTTCTCGGGAGGCGCATTCCCGCTGCCCACCTCGTGCGCCTTGTGATGCAAATGGGGATGCTCGGAGTTGGCTTTCACGATCTCATTCTTGGCCGCGTCGAAATACAGGATATGGGCCTCTTTGTGATCGATCCAGATGGCCACGTGATTTGTTGACATAATGCTGCACTCCTTGTCTGCCGGCCGTGCTCGCCACTGAAAGGCAATTGCGACACAAAACCGCCTGTGACAAGCTTAGCGCAGCCGTGCCCAGCCTGCCATGTCAAATGTCAACCGCGATCCAGCGAGACGACTTGAGAGGACTACTGGATCTTGAAGAGCCCGGCCTTCCTGAGCACCCCTTCCCACTTCACCGTATTGGCCCGGATGTCATCGGCGATTGCCTGGCGCGAACTTGATCGCACGATGAAGCCCAGCGCTTCAAGCTGCTGGCGGTTGTCATCAATTGCCTTCACGATGGCCCGGTGCAGCTTTTCCGAAATCCCCGCAGTCGCGCCGGCAGGCATCATGAACCCGTACCAGGCGTCTGAATCGTAGTCCTTGAGCCCGAGTTCGTCGAAAGTCGCAACATCCGGCAATACGGAAACCCGATGCGCGCTCGCCAACCCGAGAATCCGGATTTTGCCCTGCTCGGCAAGCTCTTTGGACGACGGGATCTGGGCGAACATCATCGACACATGCCCGCCAAGAAGGTCTGTCATGGCGGGAGCGCCCCCCTTATAGGGAATGTGCTTGATGCTGACGTTGGCGTACTGGTTAAAGAGCTCTCCCGCCATGTTTTGCGATGTCCCCATCCCGGATGAACCGTAGGTCAGGGTTCCGGGCGGGTTCGCACGGGCGTAGTCGACGATGTCCTGGACGGACCTGAACGGCGAATCCGCCCGCACGATCAGGATGACGGGCACGAAAGCCGCCGTTGTCAGTGCCTCGAAATCCTTCTGTGGATCATAGGGAAGCGACTTGTAGAGCGATGGATTGACCGACATGATGCCGTCTGTCGTCAGCATGAACGTATACCCATCCGGCTTCTGCCGCCTGAGGTAATCCGCCGCGATGACTCCGCCCGCGCCCACTTTGTTTTCGACAAGGACCGGTTGACCAAACTGCGCGCTCACGCCCTTGGCGATGATCCTGCCCAGGGTATCGGTGCTGGCACCCGCCACGTAGGGAACCACCAGCGTGAGCTTGTGATTCGGATAGTCCGATTGCGCAAACGCGCTCTGCCCGGGAAGGCTGGCAGCAAGCAGCGCCGCAACGCCGAGCCAATATCGAAACATAGTGTCTTCCCCGCCGATTTCTATTTGTTCACTGGGCGCGTCCATCGAAAAAACTGATGGCGCATGCAGGCAGACGTACAACTTCCTATGGGATTTGTGCGCATCCTACCGTATTATCCAAACATAATTAATAACGATTGCCTGCTGCGACTTCCAGCAGGTGGGGAGACATTGATGAACGGACTTGCCGTGCGATCGGGGGAATCTGGACGCCCTTTCCTTCGCTGTATTGGCTTGGGCGCACGCTTTCTTGCGCTGACCCTGGCACTATTCTGGAGCGCCCTGGCGCTTTCCCAATCCTATCCCGCCAAGCCGATTACGCTCATCGTGCCCTACCCGGCCGGCGGCGCAACCGATGTCACCGCGCGTGTCATTGCCGCCGAGATGAGCAAACATCTCCAGCAAAAAGTCATCGTCGACAACAAGCCCGGCGCGGTCGGCACCGTGGGTGCGGCCTACGTCGCCAGGCAGGCGCCCGATGGCTATACGCTCCTGCTTGGAGGCCCCGGCAACCTGACCCTGCGCCCCTTGATGCTGCCGCCGCTTTCGTACGATCCGCTGCGCGATCTGGCCACCGTCAACCATGTGGCCAACTACGATCACCTGCTGGTCGTGCGCAACTCCCTGGGCGTCAATTCCGTGACCGAACTGATCGCGCTGGCAAAATCCAAACCCGGGGAACTGACGTTTGGCTCGTCTGGCACGGGGGGGCCGCAGCACATGGCCGTGGAACTTTTCATGATCATGGCCGGCATTGATATGAAGCACATTCCTTACAAAGGCGAAGCCCCGGTCGTGACCGACCTCGGGGGCGATCGCCTGGACCTCAGCATTATCTCGGCCACGGCGATCGGCAGTTTTATCAAGGAAGGCCGCGTCAAGGCGCTTGCAGCGACCAACCCCTACCGGTCGAATACGTTCAAGGACTTGCCGACCGTGTTTGAGGCGGGCCTGCCGGGATACGAGTTCGAATCGTACGGCGGGATCATGGCGCCTGCCGGAACGCCGAAGGCCGTCATCGACACGCTCAACGACGCGATCGCAAAAGCCATTGCCTCGCCGGAAGTGAAGCAAAAGTTCCTCGACTCCAATCTGTTCCTGCTGGGCAAGGGACCCGACGAGTTCGCACGGTTCCTCGCCAGCGAGCGAGTCAAATGGGCACCGATCATCAAGAAGGCCGGAGCAGCAGACGCATCATGACGCAACAAGAACCGCAGCGCACGCAACAACCGCCGCGCGAGCGCATTGGGTTCATTGGGCTCGGGGACATGGGCAAACTGCTTGCGCGCCGCTTCCTGCGTGCCGGCTATCCCTTGACCGTTTGCGACATCAATCCGCAAGCCGTCGCCGAGTTCCGCGACAAGGGCGCGCAGGTCGCCGACACCCCTGCGCAGACAGCCTCGCTGGCCGAAGTGGTCTTCGCCTGCCTTCCGGCGCCGTCCGTGAGTGAGCTGGTCGCCTTCGGCGAACACGGTGTCGTCCATGGATCGGCGATTCGCGTCTATGTCGAAACGTCGACCATGGGCTACGCCACCATGCGGCGTATTGCGGAAGCGCTGGCGCCTCGCAACATCGGCCTGATCGATTCGCCGACCAGCGGAGGCCCCCTCGGCGAGGCGCGCGGCAAGCTGTCGTGCTTTGTCGCGACCCGGCAGGAAAACTTCGATCGGACGCGCGACATGCTGACCGCCATGTCTGACCGGTTGTTCCACGTTGGCGATACGCCCGGGCAATCGCAGGTTCTCAAGCTCTCGAACAATCTGCTGAACGCCGCCTCGATGACACTGTCGAGCGAGATGGTCCTGATGGCCATGCGCGCGGGCATAGACCCGAACGTGGCCATCGACGTGATCAATGTCAGCACCGGCCGAAACCGCGCGACCGAAGACCTCTTCAAGACCCAGATCCTGAATGGCGCGTTTGCGACAGGCGCCCGCATGGAAATCCTGGGCAAGGATGTGTTCCTCGCGCTCGAAGAGGCCGAGCGCCTGGGCACGCCCCATCACGCGGCCGGCGCGATCCGGGATATCTGGGAAGCCGCGATCCGCGAGGGCCATGGCGCCGAGGACTACTCGAACATCTTCAAGTTTATCGACCAGGCCTACTCCTCCAAGCCTGCCAGTTAAACCGACGAGGCCAAGAACGATGGATGAACGAATATTCCGGCTCGACGGCCAGGTTGCGGTTGTCACGGGTGGGGCCGGCGGGCTCGGCAGTGCGATCTGCCAGTTGTTTGCCAATGTCGGCGCGCAGGTTGCTTGCGTCGATATCGATATCGCTGCAGCCGAGGCGATGGCCGAAACGATCCGCAAGGCCGGGGCCAAGGCAATCGGGGTAGCCTGCGACGTCGCCAGCGAAGCCTCCACCCTTGCCGCGGCCGCGACGATCTCCGATCGTCTCGGACAGCCCACCGTGCTGGTCAACG
>CAITPF010000397.1 GCA_903894155.1 uncultured beta proteobacterium
CAGCCGGCGCGAGCAGCGCATACCAGGTCTGGACGTCGAAGCCGGGCACTGCGGATTCCGCGATGGTCGGCACGTCGGGCAGTGCGGGGGATCGCGCGGGCCCGGTGACGGCCAGGGCACGCACCTGTTTTGCGCGAATCATGGGCAAGCCCGAAAGCATATTGTTGAAGAGGATATCGACTACGCCGGTGAGAATCGCCTGACTGGCGGGCGCAGCGCCGTTGTAGGGAACATGGACGAGATTGACGCCTGTCTTTTGCTTGAACAGTTCACCGGCCAGATGATTGCCGGTTCCCGTGCCTGCCGACGAATAGGTCAGGCCACCGGGTTTGCTGCGGGCGAGCGCGATCAATTCGCTGATCGAATTGACCGGGAGGCCCTCGCGTACGGTCAGCACGAAGGGACCGGAGGCGAGCAGGCTGATCGGAGCAAAGGTGGCGACCGGGTCGTAATGCAGATCGGGATAGATCGAGGGATTGATGACATGCGAACTGGCGGCCAGCAACAGCGTGTACCCATCCGGCGCTGCACGGCCGACGAATTCGGTTCCGATATTGCCGCCGGCACCGGGGCGATTGAGAGCGACCATCGGTTGTCCCAGATCCTCGGTCATGCTCTTGGATAAAAATCTGCCCAGGATATCGGTCGGGCCGCCCGCAGCAAAAGGAATGATCAGCTGTATCGCCTTATCGGGATAGCCGCCATCCATCGGCGCAGCCTGGGCCTGGCGCATCGTCCCCAACGTCGCGGTTCCCAATGCGGCGCTCGCCAGCGCGATGCCACCGAAGGCCGTACCCGAGCGCAGAAGCCGCCGGCGATGCATGGCGAATCTATTCATGGCAACCGACACCGTCGAACTGCGACGAAAAATGCAGCACTGCCGTGGCGCACGCAGCGGGCATCATGAACTGGATGGCGTGGTAAGCCGTCGGCAACCGGACGAAGCGAATGTTTCTGATGGATTTCTCGATCACGTCGTCGTCGTTCACTGTCACCAACCCTTTGGACGGATACAAGCCCAGCGTGGGCGTGGTAATTCGGGAAAGGTACGACTGGACGTCAACCGCGCAGGCGATTTCTGACAATCGGATCAATGAATCGACGGGTGATTTTCCGGTTTCTTCGGCGTACCAATCCATCATCGCCTGGTCCGTGCCGGGCGGGAAGCGGGTCAGGCCGTTGACGGCAGCTGACCATTTTTCCGAACCCATCACACGCAGCGCTTCTGCCCAACTCGCATGACCGCAGGAAAAGTCTTTTTTGGTCCGGTCCGAAATGCGCAGCGGCGCGGCGATCAGCGTCAGGGTGCGCAGTTTTTCCGGGTGTTCGGCCGCGAGAATCATGCCCAGAATTCCGCCGAGCGATTCGCCGCAATAATGAACCGGGCCGCCGCCGACCGCGTCGATCACCGCGAGGATGTCGTCGACAAAATGCTGCGCCGTCATGCCCGTTTTCAGGTCGAAGTCGGTCGAGGATTTACCGAGCCCGCGCAGGTCCATCCGGACGATGCGGTAGTAACGCGACAGGTATGGAATCCATTGATACCAGATCGAGGCGGCCCGGCTATAGCCATGCTGGAGCAGAAGAACCGGCGCCTTTTTCCACGGGTCCGTGAAGTCGTCATACTCATAATGTATTGTCGGTTCACCGGTTCTTTCCAGATAAGGCATTGCGTCTCCTCGTGCAGATCAATCTGCGTTAGTTAGTCACATGAATATCGGCGTCGTGCACAACCTTGGTCCAGCGGCTGATTTCACTCGCGATCAACGCGTCGAACTCTTTCGGCGTATTGCCCTGCGCTTGAACGCCAAGCTTCTCGAGCCTGTCGCGCACGTCCGGCATGGCCAGAATAATCTGCACTTCCTTGTTCAATCGGTCCACGGTGGCCGCGGGCACCCCGCCGGTCGTCATCAAACCGAACCAGGCGCTGACCTCATAGCCAGGCAGGCCGGCAGCGGCCACGGTCGGTACCTGGGGAAGAGCAGAAAAAGGTTCTTTGCCTGAAACCGCGATTGCGCGAAGTGTGCCAGCCTGGATCAGCGGCAAGGCGTTGACGGGATTGGCGAACATGAAGGTCAGTTGGCCCTGCACGAGGCCAACGGTCGCGTCCGATTGCCCCTTGTACGGAACATGCGTGGCTTGAAACGATGCCGAAGACTTGAATAGTTCGCCGGCAAGTTGCGAGGACGAGCCGGTGCCGGCAGAACCGAAATTGATCGACTTGGGATTCTCTTTCGCGTACTGGATCAAGCCCTTGACCGTCGTCGCTGGCAGTGCCGGGCTGACGACGAGCACGAACGGGGTCAAACCCAGCAAGGAAACGGCGCTCAGATCGCGTTGGTAGTCGTAAGGCACTTTCACACCCAGCGCAACGGTCACGGTATCGCCGACATTGGAAAGCAACAGGGTGTAGCCGTCAGGCGGAGCATGCGCCACCAGGTTGGTTCCGATCGCACCCGACGCGCCAGGCCGATTTTCCACGATGACAGGCTGCTTGAGCGCTGACGCCAGGGGGACCGCGATAATGCGCGCGATCAGGTCAGTCGGCCCGCCGGGCACGTAGGGAACGATAAGGCGCAGTGGCTTGCTCGGGAATTCATCTGCCAGGGCTTGCGGCGATGCGCTCGCGAGCCCGACACCGAACAACACGCCCAGGCATGCGGCTACGTATTTTGCGTTTTTCTGCATGTTTGTCTCGTATCGTCGGCCTTCAAGCTCGCGGCGAGGCGCGAGACCGCGTCGAACTTATTGTCATG
>CAITPF010000398.1 GCA_903894155.1 uncultured beta proteobacterium
CTCCTGCGGAGGTGCCGTTAAACGACCCGCCTCTTGTCCGCGTCATCGCTCAGTTGCGCTTCCCAGAAATCCTTTCGGTTGAGCGGCGGGACTTTGTTGCGCCCTTTCAAGAAGCAATACGCACCACTTACCCCATACTCCGGCAGGAGCAGGCTCAAGGTTTTCTGGTGGGGCCCGCGGATGTCGTACCAGCAAAATCGCCGATAGCCTGGCGCTTCAGTGATACGACTGGCAATTGGCGTGTGTCGCTCACGCCAGAGTTTTTGGCTCTTGAAACCACGAAATACCAAAACCGTTCCGACTTCTGCGACCGTCTCAGGTTACTCGCCGAAGCGTTGGGCGAGCATATTCAGCCGGGGCAGATCGACCGCCTCGGCGTTCGCTATATTGATCGCATTACCGGCAAGGCCGTGGACGATTTAGAAAAGCTAATCCGTCCGGAAGTACGCGGGATCAGCGGAACCCTGGCGGCAACCCATGCTATCCACTCACTGTCCGAGTCGATGTTCGTATTGGGGGATGCAAGCGTGGTTGCCCGATGGGGCTGCCTTCCCCCGGGCGCGACGGTGGACCCCTCTGCGATCGAGCCGGCGCAGGAGAAGAGCTGGATCCTTGATCTAGACATGTTCAGCACCACTGCGGCACCCTTTGTGATCGACCGAGTTGTAAGAGATGCAGAGCAATATGCGGAACGCATTTATACGATTTTTCGGTGGGTAGTAACGGATGACTTTCTTTTGCGCTATGGTGGCAGCCCATGAATGGCCTTGAGGCGCGTCCTTGGGCCAACGCAACTTCGGCAGCTGGTGCCATGGTTTCGCTTCAGGTTCGCAGGCCTGTGCTGGTCGGAATCATTCTTGCCGGCCTGGGCACTTCGACTGCGCAGGCGCTTCCAGCGGACGTGGGGTTGCGCTCACAGCGCACCGCGTACCAAACGTCAGCCGGTACATCGGTGGATGTGGCGTTACGATCAGCGACCGCTATTGGCGAACTGAGACGGCTAAGCGGACTCACATGGGATCAACTCGCGCGCTTGTTTAACGTTAGCAGGCGCTCGCTTCACTTTTGGGCAAGCGGCAAGCCAATGGCGCCAAGCAATGAAGAGCATCTGCAACGCGTTTTGGCAGTGATGCGCGTGGTCGATCACGGCTCTGCGACGACTAATCGAACGTTGCTTCTTGGCGCGGGCGAAAACGGAGACCTCCCGATCGACTTGTTGGCCGCGGGGAACTTTGACGAGGTAGTCTCGCTACTTGGATCTAGCGAGGCGCACCGCTATTCGCGACCAAACGTAACGAGAGTGACGCGCATTTCGCGCTCATCGGCGTCGCCAGAAGAACTCGTTGACGCGCTCCAAGACCGTATCCATCGCGACGGGGGGAAAACCCGTGCTGCAAAGAGCGTGAGGTTTCGGAACGGTGGTTGAGTTGGAAGTAAAACCCCAGATTGCATCTGCTGACAGCGCGTTGGGGGAGTGGAGACAGGGGGACTGTGTTCTTGGAGAGCATTGGTTTGCGCACCGGCTTGACGTTTCATTTTCGGTATGCGTATTCCGCTGAAACTGGACGCTCGTTCCACGGCAAAGCGGACGGCGATTCCACCGCAAACTGGACGCCCGTTCCAGCGCAAACTGGACACCTCGGAGCGTAGCGACGCGGGGTTGTTAGTCTTTTACGCCGAAGCGGCTGGTTCCGTCAATTTTGCGCGGCGCTTGCGCTGCGATTCTCCGGTAAGTTTGAACGTATAAGCGTTGTGCACGAGGCGATCGAGGATGGCATCCGCGAGGGTGGCATCGCCGATGGCCTCATGCCAGTGTTCGAGCGGAAGCTGACTGGTGACGATGGTCGACTTACGCCCGTGGCGGTCGTCGAGGATTTCCAGCAAGTCGTGTCGTGCGTCGGGCGTCAGCGGCGCAAGCCCCCAGTCGTCAAGCAGCAGAACGTCGAGCTTTGCAAACTGAGCCAGCAACTTCGGGTAACGCCCGTCCGCGCGTGCCAGGGCCAACATGGGAAACAGTCTGGTCATGCGGCAATAGAGAGCAGCATGACCACGCCGACAGACCTGATTGGCGATGGCACAGGCCAGATAAGTCTTGCCCACACCGGTCGGTCCGGTAATCAGCACATTGCGATGCGCACTGACCCAGGCCGTGTTCATCAACGCCATGAAGGTGGATTTGTCCAGGCCTCGGGCGGCCTTGAAGTCAACATCTTCGGGCGTGGCTTCGAGCTTGAGTTTTGCGCGCCGCAGGCGTGCAGCGAGCACCTTGGCGTCGCGTACGGTCGATTCGTGATCCAGCAGCAGGCCCAGACGCTCCTCGAACGTAAAGGAGCCGATCTCGCGATGCGCCTGTTGCTCCTCAAGCGCACGGGCCATGCCCATGAGCTTGAGCGATTTGAGTTTGTCTATGGTTGGGTGTAGCAGCATCGGTGAACTCCATCAGTGGTAATAGGTCGGACCGCGCACGTTCTCGTGCAGCGGCAGTGCGCTTTGCTCGGACTCGTGCGACAGCGGCTGTCGATCCATGCCGGTCTTGAGCATCGATTCGATGGATCGGTAGGTCATGCCATTGATCAGCAGCGCGCGCTGACAGGCGGCTTCCAGGCGATCGTTGCCGTACGACTTGCCAAGTCGCAGCACCCCAAGGCATGACCGGTAGGCTTGCTGGGGATGTTGGCGCGAGCGCAGGATATGTTCCACGACGAGTTTGACCGAAGGGCCCAGGCGCTCGGCCCAGTGCGCGATGCGCTCGGGCGACCAGTTCAGATACTGCTGATGCCGCGCAGGAAGATGCTCGACAGTCGTGCTGTGTTTGCCTCGGGCAAAGGAGCGTACGTGACTGGCCACGCGCAGTCCCTTGGCAAACACTTCGAGCACCGTGTCGGTCAGACGGGTGTCGACCTGTTGCCTGAGCAGGCGGTAAGGTACGGAATAGTAATGACCGTCAACCTCAATGTGGCAGTCGATATGTACGCGCGCCAGGCTCCATTGCGCGTACTCGTAAGGCTTCTCGGGTAACTCGCTCAGGGCCGGGCGATCCACATCGGCAAACAGGCTTTGCCGGTTGCCCGGCAACTTGCGAAACGCGCGCTGGTTCATATCGCGAACCAGTTCGGCAATCGCCACGTTGAGTTCGCTCAGGGTAAAGAAGCGCCGATTGCGTAACCGCGCGAGAATCCAGCGCTCAACAATGAGTACGCCATTCTCCACCTTGGCCTTGTCGCGGGGTTTGTATGGACGCGCGGGAAGAACGGTGAAGCGGTAATACGAGGCAAACTCGCGGAAGCTCGGGTTGATCTCGGGCTCGTAGTACGAAGCCTGCTTCACCCCGCTCTTGAGGTTGTCGGGGATTAGCAGTTCAGGAACACCCTTCAGGAATTCGAAGAGGCGGATATGCGATCGAATCCAGTCCGGCAATTGTTGCGACCAGGTCGCCTCGGCGAAGCTGTAGTTCGAGGCGCCCATGGTCGCCACGAAGATCTGCGCGTGGCGCACCTCGCCAGTTGCGGGCTCAATCACATCCACGGTGGGGCCCGCGTAATCAACGAAACACCGGCCTCCCGGATGAAACTGGCGCAGAACAATGCCGAGCTTGTCGCTGTAGCGCCGGTAGGCATCACAGAACCAGCTCAACTGATAGCCGTCGAGGTGAACGCTCTTGTACTCCTGCCAGGCCAGGGTGAGCGTCATGCCTTTGGTGCGCATCGCGGCATAGACGCCTGGCCAGTCCGGTTCCGCGCGCTTGACGCTGGAGGGCGGCTGGGGCGGAAAGAGCAGGCGCTCGAGTTCGTCGTCGCCCATTGATCCTGCAAGGGGATAGGCGAGGCCCGCCGCCTGAGCACGACTGACGTAATCACTGACCGTCGAGGGGGAAATGCTCATCGCTTGCGCGATCAGCCGCAGAGATCGTCTCTGCTCGAAATAAAGCCGCAATACTTCCTTGATGCGACGCATGGATAACCTCTTGTTGGCCATGAAATCCTCCGGGGAAAATCCGAGGATGCCATAGCGGTTATCCCGCTCAATCGCTAGCTCAGGGGTGTCCGGTTTGCCTTGGACTGGCCGTCCAGTTTGCCGTGGACCAGGTGTTCGGTTTGCTCTGGACTCGCTGTCCAGTTTGCCGTGGACTCAGCGTCCAGTTTGGTCTGGAAAACGCACGGTAACCGATTCGGGTCTCAATGCCGCTCAGGGTGGCGTTGATCTGGCCGAACAGGAAGTCCCCGGATTCGTCGTCGTCACGCAAACTTGCGATATCGTCCGTTCCTGCATTCAGCGCCCATTCATTGAAGTCTGCCCACTCGTCGAGGTTGATGAGAATCGACTTATCGAGATACAGCGAGGTCGGCGCCCTGCCTACGCGTTTGTGCCGAGGCTTTCTGACAGAAGGCTCGTGGCGGATCTCGACCGTGTGATGACCGTTGAGAAGCCCCTCGTGGCAACTTGGGAGCGCACCGCAGGTTGGACCGCCGACGTCGAAGCGAGAGCATTCGCACAAGCACTTTCGCGCAAGCGTGTCCGCTTCGCGTTCCCGGACGATTTCACGGAACTCGTGACACGCCTGCTGACCCGGTTGACAGACAAACACGGGAAAAACACTGATGAAGGCCGTGGTCTGCGAGCCCTCGATGAGATTCGTGTTTACGCATCACCCTCATGGGATGCTAATGAGGTCATGATATTCCTCTGGTTCGTCCGTAACGATCACGACGTATGCTTTGAAGGCAAGAGTTGGGCGGACCTTCACAATGCATGGCTCAATCTGCTATCCATAACGGGTCGATTCAAATCCGTCGAAGGTCAGGTTGTCACGCTGAAGGACATGACCGCTGAAGAGTACGTAACCAGCGACCCTCTCGATCTCGATCACCTTTCGACAGCATCGCTGTAGATTACCTGCTGGCGTTTGAACTGATTTCGTTGGCAATGTGCACTCTCATTTCCGCTTCGTCTGC
>CAITPF010000399.1 GCA_903894155.1 uncultured beta proteobacterium
CTGCCCTTGCCCCCCATGAAGGCGGGAGCGCGTGCAAACGCGACCGATGTCGTGCGCGTGGGCGTAATCGGGGCCGGGCTCTTCGGCAAGGCACTCCTATTACCGGCACTGAAGTCCCAATCCGGCGTGGTATTACAGACGCTGGTGACAGGCTCTGGTGCCAGCGTTGAACATAGCGCCCGAAAGTTCGGATTTCTCAATCAGGCGACTGACGCGGCCACGGTCTGGGCAAGCCCGGAGGTCGATGCGGTTGTCGGGTTGACCCCCCACAGCCAGCACGCCAGGCTGGTCAGGGACGCGATTTCAGCGGGCAAGGCCCTGTTTCTTGAGAAGCCCCTTTGCACGACCGAAGAAGAGCTGGCAGAACTGCGCACGATGGCATCCCAGGCGGCAACCCTGCCCCTGGTGATGGTCGGTCACAACCGCCGGTTTTCCGCCCACGCCGTCCAGATGCGCCAGTGGCTGGCCGCAAGGCAGTCACCCCTTGTCCTGCAGATGCGCGTCAATACCGGATTCATTCCCGCAACCCACTGGGTCCACGCCGAGGACGAGGGGCGCAGCCGCGTCGTGGGCGAGATGTCGCACTTCTTCGACCTGATTCAATCGCTCACCGGCGCGATGGTTTCCCGCGTTTCGGCCGAGAGGATTTCGGGAGACAACCGCTCCAGCGTCAACAACGACAATATCGCCGTCAGCTTCAAGCTATCGGATGGTTCTGTCGGGACGCTCATTTACTCCGCCTCCGGCGACAAAGCGTATTCACGAGAAGCCCTCGAGATTTTCTTCGACGGAAAGACAATCGCCTCCAGGGATTTCCGCGTCAGCGAATTTCACCATGGCGGCAAGACCGACACCTTCAAGACGCGCGGCCAGGAAATGGGCTACGTCGAAGAGCTCCGGCATTTTGTCGATTGCGTCGCAGGGCGTGCTACGCCCGCCGTTGCGATCGGGGAAACACTCGCCACCATGTCCGTCATTTTTGCCATCGAGCGCGCACTGGCCACCGCGCAAGTCGTCACCGTCGCGGCATCGTGAACATACTGCTCGTTACCGACTCCTATCCGCCGGAGATCAGGTCGGCCTCACACCTGATGCTCGAACTTGCGCAGGAGTTGAATCATCGCGGCCATCAGGTCACTGTGATCACGACCTGGCCCGAGTACAACCTGGATCAGGAACAGGTTCAAAAAACGTTCAACGAGCTGGAAGTCGAAGGCAACATCACGGTGATCCGGGTACGGACGCTGCCGCACCACAACGTCAACTACATCGTGCGCGCGCTTGCACAGCTGTTGATGCCCGTCCAGTTTTTGCTCAAACTGCGTCAGCACCGGATCCGCCCGGATGCTTGCGTCGTCTACAGCCCGCCGCTGCCACTTGCGCTGGTGGGCAGCTGGCTGGCCCGCAAGGGCGTGCGCAACCTTCTCAATGTGCAGGATCTGTTTCCCCAAAACGCGATCGATCTTGGAATTCTGAGCAATCCGTTACAAATCCGTTTCTTTCGTGCGCTTGAACGATATGCGTATCGCACTGCGAACGTGGTGACCGTACATTCCGAGGGCAACCGACGAATGCTCGTGGCCCAGAACCCCGAGCTCGAACCGCGCCTGCGGATTCTGCACAACTGGGTCGACATTGATCACCATTCGGTCGATGCGCCGGATGGGGAAGCGCTGCGTCATCAGCGAGTTGCCATCGACTTTCGCCAGCGATGGGGAATCCAGCGCAAATTCGTCGCGGTGTTTGCGGGCGTGATGGGGCCTTCCCAATACCTGGATCTGATACTCGCGATTGCCGGGCGGCTGCGTGAGCAGAAGAATTTTCTCTTCCTGCTGGTGGGTGACGGCAAGGAAAAGGAAAGGCTGCAAAATCTTGCCCGGGAGCAGGGCCTGGACAACGTCCAGTTCGAAGGATTCATTTCCCGCGACGTCTATCCCGACCTGCTTGCAGCCTGCAACATCGGGCTGGTGTGCCTGAGCCCTCAAAACCAGACCCCCGTGGTGCCCGGAAAAATACTGGGGCACATGGCTGCGGGGCTTCCCGTGGCGGCCTTCCTGCACACGGCCAGCGACGGTCATGCCCTGATTCTGGATGCGCAGTGCGGCGTATCGGCAAACTCCGCCGATCTGGACGCCTGTGTCGCGGCGCTGCAGGAATTGATCGCCAGAAGCGATGCGTTTGCCGAAATCGGCCAGTCGGGCAAGCGCTACGCGACCGAACACTTTTCCAAACAGGTTTGCGTTTCGCAGCTTGAGGAAATGCTCAAAAGCGCATCCTAGCGGATCGTCACAGGGCCTTGGGCGCCATCCTCAGGCGCCGCGCTTCCTGAGCATCCAGACGCTGATGTCTGAATGGAACAACCGGATCAATGGCACGCCCAGCGTGATCGCTGCGGTGAGCACGGCGGCCCGTGCCCTGGAAACATTGCCCGCATAGCGGATTCGCGCGTAAAGGCCCTTGGTCACGATCGACGAAAGCGTGCGCTCGGCGATCAAATCGAATCCGGCCGCGTCGGCGGCTTTCCCGACCGATCGGCTGTCAAAGTAGTAGAGATGTGGAGAGGGCATCCCCACTTGCCACATTCGATCAAAGGATGCCGATCGCCCCAGGCGACAAAGCCATTTCGATAACCGGTAGAACAACCCGCGACGATCGGGGGCATTCACAACCACGAGCCCGCCGTGTTCAAGATGCGCCGCGCATCCCTTCAGCACCCCGACCACGCCGGGTATATGCTCAAGCACATCGTTAAAGACGATGACATCAAAGCGCTCGTCATCCCCAAGTGCCTGGGGAAAGTAGCCGCTACGCACCGGAAGATTTCGCTCAAGCGCCCGCGCGGCGATCGCCTCGTCTGGCTCGAGCCCTAGCGCGTCATACGTGGCCAGCGCCTTTTCGATAAACCATCCGTGGGCGCAGCCGACATCAAGCAGCCGTGGCCGACGCGCGGTGGTCGCGCGCGGATCGACATCATTGCCAATCCACTCAATCAAAACGCCGAAGTTTCGATCGCGGATTGGCGCAAGCGCCTTTTCGCGATCGATTTCGTCGATCGTGTCCAGATCATTGATCCGCGGTTCGAGGGTGGAGCGCTCGAGGCCACAACCGGAACAAACGAAATGCCACTCCCGACAGCCCGCCTGCATTGACGCGCCGCAGGAATCGCAAGACAAGTCAGTCAGAGGCATTCGATCAATCGTTTGGCAACGTCAGAGATCAGTCGAGCTCGTAGGCGTTCTTGTAATCCCGGATAAGACTGGGATCCTGGTCTTCCTTGCGCATGAGGCAGTTGCCAACGGCCAGCAAATCGATGTCCGTGCCCATCAGGCAATGGAATGCATCCTCAGGCGTGCAGACGATCGGCTCGCCGCGAACATTGAACGACGTGTTGACGAGAACGGGGCATCCCGTCAGGTCGCGGAACCGGCTGATCAATCGATGGTAGCGGGGATTCGTACCTTCATGAACCGTCTGAACCCTCGCCGAGTAATCCACGTGCGTAATCGCAGGGATGGTCGAGCGCGGGACGTTGAGCTTTTCGATCCCGAACAACTTCGTCTGGTCTTCGGTCATCGGTAACTGTCGGCTCTTGGCCACGTCCGCCACGAGCAGCATGTAAGGACTGTCCGAATCGAGATCGAACCATTCCGAGACATCCTCCCGCAATACGCTTGGCGCGAACGGCCGGAAGGACTCCCGATACTTGACCTTGAGATTGAGCTGCTTCTGAACCGTGGGAGACCTCGGATCCGCAATGATCGAGCGCCCGCCCAAAGCACGCGGCCCGAACTCCATGCGGCCCTGATGCCATCCCACGGCCTTGCCCTCGGCAAGCGCGCGCGCGGTCACGTCGGTCAGTTCATCGTCGCTCACAGTGGTAAAGACCGCGCCAGCCTGTCGCAACCGTTGCTCCGTCTCGTCCTGCCCGTACTCCGGACCCAGATAGGATCCTTTCATTGAGTCGGTCGGACACACCGTTCTGGGCTGATCCAGCATCATGTGACAAGCGGCCAGGGCGGCGCCAACCGCGCCTCCGGCGTCACCCGAGGCCGGCTGTATCCACAGATTGTCAAAAATATTCTCACGCAACAGCTTGCCGTTCGCGACGCAGTTCAGTGCGACACCACCGGCCAGGCAAAGATTGCGTTGCCCGGTGGATTTGC
>CAITPF010000400.1 GCA_903894155.1 uncultured beta proteobacterium
GAGGCTTCCCCCGAGGAAGACAACGCAAAGGTTCCTTCCGCCGCTGGCTCGATTGTCAAAAATGGAAAAATCCGGTGATGGGGATGTGTGGGCAGTGGAAATCATATTTTAGACACTCATGGATGTTGTAAATGCCGTGCACGTCCCGGTGTTCGGGTCGATATATTTTCCTTTTTGCCCGGGCGGAAGCGAGACCATCGTCCGGCAGCCGCCATTTGGCGTCCGGCTCCACCAGACTTGGACGTGACCGCCCATCCAAGGGACGCGCGCCTGACACCACGGCAGGTGGGCGGGCTGCGGACGGATCACGATTTCTGCGCCGGGTTTCCCTGGCAGCTCGATGCCTGCCATATAGCCAGGGAGCAGGTGCGCAACATACCCATTGTATCCGTGACAAAGGCTGGCCACATAGCCCAAGTGCTCGCTGAGACAAGTCTGCCCCCGCTCGAACATCGGTAGGTAGGCCTCCTTGAGATCCTGTATCAATCCCGCAATATCACCGATACGCCCCTGGTGTTCAAATCGATACATCAGGCTATAAAGATTGCCGCGAACCAAGTTCGTCTCATAGTCGAATACCGGACGATCCATAGTTTGAGGATGAAAATTGCGCAATTGCCGCCAGACGCGGTCCGCCCTATCCTGAGGAACCAATTCCGTCCAGAGGGCGATCGCATTCATGGCGACGCTCCGATCCGGCCCGGGACAAAGCTTGTTGTCCTGATCCTTAACCACCGTATCCGAATAAAGTTCATTGCCGGTCCAGGCCGCCTGTTCGATGGCAGCAGCCGTCTGTTGGCCGAGCTTCGTCCACTCAGGCTCCTCATACAATCGGCCGACTTGAAGTAGCGCGTGCGCATAGACAAAATTGTCCCCGGTCTGAATGGGGGCGGTTTTAAATTTTGACCAGTCCCAATACGTTTGCAGTTTCGGGTCGTCCAGCACGCCTTCGATGCTTCGGGAACGCCCGAGCACATCGATCAGCTTAACGACCGCCGGCTTCCATTCATTTTTCAATGCCGCGTCACCAAAAAGCAGCAGATAGCGTTCCACTTGGATCAACCAGAAGAGCGCATGTCCGAGCCATGGCGGTTGAATCCCCCCTTTCCAACGTGCAAGCTCCGACGGATACAGCCCGACGATAAACCCGTCATACGGCATCTCCGTCTGCGTCGCGATAAATTGCCGCAAGAATCGCTTCTCCAAAGCCACGTCCGGCGTCACGGCTTGGAATCCCACTGCGGTCCAATAGGAATCGTTCAGATAGCCCCCGCGCTCCCGCCCAGGGCAATCCATGAAAGCATCGCTGATCGAGCATTCCATCGTTGACAGCGCCGCCTGGTAGATCCGGTTCAGTTTTTCATCGCCACAGACAAAGGCCCCCTCCCGCTTCAGCGGATAGCCAATCGTGCGAGCCTGCAGCAGGTGCAGAGCAATCTCCTCGCGCTGGCCTTGCGGGCAGCGAAATGTCATTCGCAGATGCCTGAATGCCGCGATGTAGAGAGTGGTATATCGCTCGACTCCGCGCCCGGAGCAGGTATAGCGCACGGACTGGCGGGCATCGCAGAACTCGCGCGGGGCCGCTGCGCCATCGGGATGCGGCGACCGCGCCCAGCAGCCCATGAGCGGCTCCTGCCACACGCCTTCGCTCCAGCCGATGTCGATCACCGTGCCGGCGGGGGCCGCAACATCCAACTCCAGCAACCCGGTTGTTTCCTGTCCAAAATCCAATTGCAAGGTTCGAGCCATTCCGTCGGGATCGACTCCCAGCACCGCACACCCTTGCCCGCTGGCCGTGAGGGCCGAGAGGTTCTGGTCGCTCGCTCCGCTTGGCAACAGGGCCTCGGCCTGAAGCTGACGCGATGGGCTATTCTCCGGCTCGCCATACAGCGGCCTCGACGCATAGTGAAACTGCCGATGGGGCGTTCCGGCTGACAAATCACAAGCGCCGGAAAACGTCACCGATTGCGCCCGCCGCACCTGGGTTGCATAGGGGGC
>CAITPF010000401.1 GCA_903894155.1 uncultured beta proteobacterium
CGCATCGCATCGCACCGCATCGCATCGCACCGCACCGCACCGCACCGCATCGAATCGCATCGAATCGCACCGCACCGCACCGCACCGCACCGCATTGCATTGCATTGCATTGCATCGCGTCGCATTGCATCGCATTGCCCTGCAACCGGATGGTTTGCGCGCTAGTTGCCCAGACCGGCGATCGCGCGCACGCGCTGGAGATCTTCCCAGGCGGCGGCCTTTTCAGTGGGACGCCTCAGCAGATAGGCCGGGTGGTAGCTCACCACCGCAGGAATCTGCCTGCCGGCCACGGTAAACGACGTCGGCCGCCCCCTGAGCGACTGCAGGCTTGAATCGGTCGACAGCACCGCCTGGGCCGCCACGCGACCAAGCACGAGGATCGCACGCGGATTGACCAGTTCAATCTGCCGCAGCAGGTAAGGATGACACGCGGCAGACTCTTCAGGGCGCGGGTTCCGGTTACTGGGTGGGCGGCACTTGATGGCGTTGGTCACATAAACATTGGATTGGCGGCTTGCACCGATTGTCGTGAGCATGTTGTCGAGCAGCATGCCCGAGCGCCCCACGAACGGCAGACCCTGGCGGTCTTCCTGCTCGCCGGGCGCTTCGCCGACGATCATGATGGCGGGTTGCGCAACGCCAACGCCCACGACCACCTGGTGCCTTGAGTTGCAAAGCCCGCATGCCTGGCATGCAGCGATGGCCGCGCCCAGCGCATCCAGATCGGTTGCTGCCGCAGCGATGGCGCGCGTCGGGAGATCCGACGCAGCCGGGGTGACCGGAGCCAGGGGTTCTGGCCTTGGCGCGCGCGCAGTGGGCGCCGCCGCGGGCCGGGGAGGCGCTGCGGCTCGGGGGGCAGACACGTCTGGCGTCGGCGCCACGGCCGCATCCGCATCCGCATCCGCAGCGCTCGCAAACGCAACCGCAACCTCAGCCGCATGCGCAGCCGCAGCGCTCGCAACCGCAACCGCAACCTCAGCCACAGTCACCGCCGAAGTCGCCGTCGCAGTCGCCGTCGCAGTCGCCGTCGTAGTCGCAGCCGCCGTCGCAGCCGCAGCCGCGACCGGCGCCGCGGCGCTACCAGCAGGCAGCCAGGGCTTCTCGATGCCCAGCTCATGCAGCCAGGCGAGTTGCAGCGGGGAGCACGGGAGAGCGGTTGTGTCCGGTCGGGCGGTCATGAGGTCAGGCGTCAATCAGCGTTTTCTTGAGCACGAGGGCATCTTCGCGTTGCCCCACGCCTGAGGGATAGTAATCCCGACGGGTCCCGATCGTCTCGAACCCCTGTTTTTCGTAAAAGGCGCGTGCGTCTTCGTTGGAGCGACGAACCTCGAGCACGATCGCGTCGACCGAGCGGGTTCGCGCGCACACGGCGACCTGTTCAAGCAGCAGCAGGCCGTAGCCCCGGCGCTGGGCGCCGCGGGCCACCGCAATCACGAGCACGTGCGCGACGTCGGGCGCCATCATGGCAATGCAGAAGCCAGCCAGTGTGTCGCCATCGTGCAGACACCACGCCTCATAGCCGGCGTGCAGAGCATCCTCGAAATTGCGCACCGTCCAGGGAAACGATTGCACCTGCCTTTCAATTTCGACCACTTCCGGCACATCGGCGGCGGTCATGCGCAAGACCGTCATCCCCCTGGGATTGACGGCGCGGGGATTACCGCCCTCGCCCGCCGCGCGCTCTGCAGTCGTGTAGGCCACCTTGTCGCGCAAGTAAAAAGGCGCGGCATGCTCCGGGGGAACGGTCTGGCCCCTCGCCCACGCAGCGAGCGCCAGGCGAGCCACCCATTCGATCGTCGGCCTGGCATCGAGATCGCCGGCGCGCAGCCCGAACGAAACCAGCGCATCGACGCCGGCCAGGCGCCAGCCATCGCCCGCTGCCACCACGACGGTGCGTTCGCCGCACGCGTTCAGCCAGAGCGGCATGCGCTCGCGTGCGTAGGAAAGCGCGCCCGCCGCGTCGATCAGCACGGGCGGCGCCACCATCACGAGCCCGCGCTGTGGATCGTCAATACAGGCACCGAGGTACATTTCGTGCATGCGGGCATCCAGGGCGGGCAAAATGAGGCATCCCGGATGACGCGCGGATGCAGCCGCGGCGACCGCCTGCAACGCCCCGACCGGAATCAACGGAATGCCGAGCGCAAGCCCGATGCCCTGCGCCGCGCCACAGGCAAGGCGCAATCCCGTGAACGCGCCCGGCCCCTGGCCGAAGGCCACCGCGTCGAGCTGATCCTTGCCGATGCCGCCGAGCGCAAGGACCTCCGTGGCCATGGGCAGGAGATGCTCGGCGTGACCGGATACGCCCTCGACCGTGCGCTGGAATATCTCGGTCACCCCGTCGATTTCGGAGATCAGCGCAATGCCGCAGGTGGTGGTCGAAGTTTCAAACGACAGGATTCGTGTCATGCACACGATTGTAGTAAATAACCCTCGACTGAATTCGAAGGCTTTATAGTGAAATTTGGATCGAGTGACCCACACAACCAACATCATCGCCTTGCGAACCTTTAGGCGGGAGAGTTCCTCATGTGGGACGGCCTGGCGTTGGTTCTGGCGCCCGGAACGCGCTCTTCAGCCCGTGACCTCGCCATTTAGGCGCTGATTTGTTACAAATCATTAAATCCCGCGGCGTATTTGTAATTGCTTGTGAAATCGGGAGATTTGGGCGACGGGAGGCTGTTACATTTTGGGCATGAATACGACGAACTCACCATCACTTAGGAAAATTCTGGTCGTCGACGACGATCCGCGCCTGCGGGATCTCCTGCGCCGATACCTGACGGAGCAGGGTTTCAACGTCTTCGTCGCCGAGGATGCCAGGGATATGGCGAAGGTCTGGCAGCGCGAGCATGTCGACCTGCTGGTGCTTGACCTGATGCTGCCCGGCGAAGATGGCCTTTCGATCTGTCGGCGGATGCGAGGCAACCACGACAACACCCCCATCATCATGCTGACGGCAAAGGGCGAGGAAGTCGACCGGATCATCGGCCTGGAGATGGGCGCGGATGACTACCTTTCCAAGCCCTTCAACCCGCGGGAGCTCCTGGCACGCATCAACGCGATCCTGCGTCGACGCGGGGCGGACGAGCATCCGGGCGCTCCAAGCCAGGACAACGAATCGATCAGTTTCGGGCCCTATACGCTGAACCTCGCCACGCGAACGCTCTCACGCGGTGAGGAGCCCATCCCCATCACGACCGGGGAATTCTCGGTCCTCAAGGTGTTTGCCCGCCATCCCAGGGTGCCGCTCTCACGCGACAAACTGATGGAGCTCGCCCGCGGCCGCGAATACGAGGCGTTCGACCGCAGCCTCGACGTCCAGATATCCCGCCTGCGCAAGCTGATTGAAGTCAACCCTTCAAAACCTGTCTATATCCAGACCGTGTGGGGGCTGGGATATGTCTTTGTTCCGGATGGTGGCGGCTAAACAGCCTGCGCCAGCGCGGGCTCGCGTCGAACACCGCCTCGGGGGGATCCTGCTCGGCCATGCCACGCAATCATGGTCCGAAATGGGTTTGTTCACCCGTACGTTCCTGTTGCTGTCGGCGTTGATGCTGGCCAGTCTGGCTGCCTGGCTGCAGGTGTTCATCACCATGGAAATGGGCCCGCGGGCGACCCAGATGAGTAAACGGGTGGCAACGTCCGTCAATCTCACGCGTGCGGCGCTCGCCTACTCCTCGACATCCGAGCGCCCAAGCGTGCTCCTGGAGCTGGCCTCGCGCGAAGGGCTTCAGGTCTACCCGCGCACGTCAGACGAGCAAGTCGAACCGCTGCCTGACGAGGAATATTGGCAACAGGTGGCCGTGCTGGTGCGGGATCTCCTTGGCCAGGAAACCGTGCTGGCCTGGGAGGTCGACGATCAGCCGGGGTTCTGGGTGAGCTTTCGCATCGACGATGAAAAATACTGGTTGATGTTCGAGCGACAGGAGATCGGCCTGACAGGCGGAATCGAATGGCTCGGCTGGGGCGCCGCCGCGCTGCTGCTGTCGCTGCTGGGCGCGGGCATCAGTGTGGCCTACATCAATCGACCGCTTGCCAGATTGGCCCGCGCCGCCCAGATGCTGACGCGAGGCGATATCGCGCCCCCATTGCCGGAAAGCGGCGCACGCGAGATCCGTGAACTGAACGCGAGTTTCAACCGGATGGCGCAAGAATTGCGGCAGACCGATGCGGAGCGTGCGCTCATGCTGGCGGGGCTTTCGCACGATCTTCGCACGCCGCTCACGCGCATGCGGCTCGAAATCGAAATGAGCAGCATGGACGATGAGGCGCGGCAGGCGATCGATCAGGATCTCGCACAGATCGACCGCTGCATCGGTCAACTGGTCGATTACGCGCGGCCCGCGGGTGCATCCCCAAGCGTTCCGATCGATGTCTCCACGATCCTGTTCGATGTGATGGTGCGCGAGCGCAGCCACACGGAATCCCTTGGCGGAACGCTGGACACATTGATCGCGCCGGATCTGCATGCGCGCATTGACGTGCTGGATTTCAAGCGAATCATGGTCAACCTGATCGAGAACGCGCGACGCTACGGCGTGGGCGCAAGCGGCCACGCGCAGATCGGGGTCTCGCTGCGGCCCGAAGGCGGCAAACTGATCCTGGAGGTGTCGGATCGGGGTCCCGGCGTGAATCCGGCCGAGTCCGAACGCTTGCTCAGGCCATTCTCGCGCGGCAGCACCGCGCGCACGGGAGGCGATGGCGCCGGCCTCGGATTGGCCATCGTGGAGCGATTGCTGCGCCAGGTGGATGGCCGCGTCGAGCTCGTGCCAAGAGCCGGTGATGGGCTGACCGTTCGCATCACCATTCCGCAAGCCACGACCTGACGCGGCGCGTCACACAACGCGCTCAGGCGCCGTCCGTCCGATCAGGGAGCGTCGCGCGGACAATCATGGCGACAGCAGTCGCCGCGATCCCTTCTCCGCGGCCAAGGTGACCGAGCCGCTCGTTGGTCTTTGCCTTGACGTTGACGGCGTCCGGCCCCACGCCAAGATCGCGCGCGATATTGGCCACCATGGCTGGCGCATGCGGGCCGATTTTGGGCGCTTGCGCATGAACGGTGGCATCGACATTGCCGACCACCCAGCCCGCCTGACGGACCCGGGCGACCGCTTCGCGCAACAGCACGCGGCTGTCGGCGCCGCGAAAGCGCGGATCGGTGTCGGGAAAATGCGTGCCGATGTCGCCAAGCCCGGCGGCACCGAGCACGGCATCCGTGATGGCGTGCAGCAGCACGTCTGCATCCGAATGCCCGAGCAATCCGCGCTCATACGGGATGGTGACGCCACCGATGACCAGCGGCCTGCCCTCCACAAGGGCATGAACGTCGAACCCCTGCCCTACCCTGTACGGAAACTGACTCATAGCCAAGACCCCACCCAGTCAAAATCCTCGGGCCACGTCACTTTAGCGTTGCGGGCAGACCCGCGCACAAGCAATGGCCGCAGCCCCGTCGCCTCCAGCGCCGACGATTCGTCGGTGATCTCGAGCCCGAGTGCAAGCGCACGCGCGAGCGCATCGTGCAACGCCCCGGCCCTGAACATCTGGGGAGTCTGGGCTGACCAGAGGCCGGCCCGCGAAACCGTCGAATCCACGCAATCGCGCTGCGCATCGCCATGTCCGGTCTGATGCGGGGATTTTGCAGACGCTTGCGCGTGAGTACCTGCCTTCTGCGTATCTGCCTTCTGCGTATCTGCCTCTTGCACAGTGGCCCGCTTGATCGTGTCGGCCACGGGCAGGGCAAGCAAGCCGCCAACCGGGTGGTTCCAGCAGGCATCGATCAGGCGCGCGAGCGCATCGGCGGGCAATCCGGGGCGTGCTGCGTCGTGCACCAGGGCCCAGTCATGCGCCTCAAGGTGCGCGTCCCGAAGCGCCTGCAGCACGGTGTCGGCTCGTGTGACCCCGCCGCAGGGACGAATGACGGTGCGCGGCAGGCCATCGAGCACTCGCGCCGCCTCCGTGTCGCCAGCAACCACGGCGACACGGACCTCGTCGATCCGCGGATCGCGCAACAAGGCATTGACCGCGTGCCAGAGCAGCGGGCGGCCGGCGATCAGGCGGTATTGCTTTGCCAGAGGCTCTGTGCCCGGGGCGGCGGCGCGCACGCCGATTCCTGCGGCAGGAACCAGCGCGACCAGGCGCGCAACTGAGGTCTCGGTGTTAATCACGCTGTCATTTTATAATCGTTGTTTCGTTTGGCGTTTTCTTCATGTCGGCTGCACTGTCCACGGTCTCCGCACTGCTTGCCGCAATCAAGCCTGGCTCACGATACACCTACCCCCGCCCTGCCGGTTCCGGCGATGGCTGGCTACTGGCGAAACTCGCCCGCGCGGCGGGCAAAACCCTCGTCGTCGTGACGGCCGAGCCACTCGAAGCCCAGCGCCTTGCCGAGGAAATCCCGCTGTTCGCGCCCGATCTTCGGGTGCGCCCGCTACCGGATTGGGAAACCCTTCCCTACGACGCGTTTTCACCCCATCAGGACCTGATTTCAGAGCGTCTGCGCACTCTGCACGCCCTGATGCAGAACGAGGTCGACGTCCTGACCGTCCCGGTCACCACGGCGCTCTATCGCCTTGCGCCGCCAAGCTTCCTGGCAGCGTACACCTTCTCGTTCCGCCAGAAGGATCGCCTGGACGAAGCGGCGCTGCGGCGCCAGCTCACGCTGGCCAACTACGCGCATGTTTCACAAGTGACCGCACCGGGCGAGTTCTGCGTGCGCGGCAGCCTGATTGACCTGTTTCCCATGGGCTCGGTCGTGCCCTACCGGATCGATCTGTTCGACGACGAGATCGAGTCGATCAGGGCGTTCGATATCGATACGCAGCGCAGTCTCTATCCGGTTTCGTCGGTGCAGTTGCTGCCCGGTCGCGAGTTCCCGATGGACGAGACTGCGCGCAACCACTTCAGGGCGAAGTTTCGCGAGGTGTTCGAGGGCGATCCCTCGCGCGCGCTGCCTTACCGCGATATCGGCACCGGCATCCCGTTCGCCGGCGTCGAGTACTACATCCCACTGTTCTTCGAAACGACGGCAACGCTGTTTGACTACCTTTCGCCCGATACGGCCATGGTCACGATCGGCGACATCGACGGGGCCATGCAGCGCTTCCGGCAGGATACCGCGAGCCGCTACAAGTTCCTCAACAGCGATCGCGAGCGTCCGGTGCTTGCGCCCGAAGCGCTCTTCCTTTCCGCCGAATCGCTCTTTGAGCGACTCAAGCCCTTCGGCCGCCTTGCGCTGACCAGCGAGGGCGAGCACCCCGATATCCTCAAGGCACCCGATGTGGCGGTGTCGCGTCGGGCGGACGATCCGGTCGCCCGGCTGCGGGCCGTCCTGGGGCACGACGAGGCCCGGCGCGTGGTCCTGTGCGCCGATTCGCACGGCCGGCGCGAAACGATCCTGCAGATGCTGGCCGAGCATGGCCTGCAACCCGACACCCCGAGCGAATCGCTGACCGAATTCCTCGACGGTCACGCAAGCTTCGCGATCACCGTGGGCGGACTGGACTCAGGCTTTGCAGTGCCTGCCGAGCGTCTCGTCATCCTGACCGAGAGCGATCTCTACCCGGGGCATTCGAACGGCACGGTACGGCGCGGGCGTCGGGCACGCGAGAGCGCCAGCAACGTCGAGTCGATGATCCGCGATCTCTCGGAGCTGCGCGATGGCGATCCGGTCGTCCATGCCCAGCACGGGATTGGCCGCTACCACGGCCTGATCAACATGAACATGGGCGATGGGGAAATGGAGTTTCTCCATCTCGAGTACGCGGGCAAAAGCACGCTCTACGTCCCGGTCTCCCAATTGCATGTCATCGCCCGCTACAGCGGCGCCGATCCCGATGCAGCGCCGCTTCACCAGCTCGGCTCGGGCCAGTGGGACAAGGCCCGCCGCAAGGCCGCGCAACAGGTACGCGACACCGCGGCAGAACTGCTCGATCTCTACGCCAAGCGGGCCGCGCGCGAGGGTTACGCGTTCAAGCTTCCGGTCGGCGATTACGAACTGTTCGCCGAGGGCTTCGGCTTTGAAGAAACCGTGGACCAGGCGGCCGCCATCGAGTGCGTTCTGGGCGACATGACTTCGGGCAAGCCGATGGACCGTCTGGTCTGCGGCGATGTCGGCTTCGGCAAGACAGAAGTGGCCCTGCGCGCCACGTTTCTCGCCATCGCGAACAGCAAGCAGGTTGCCCTGCTGTGCCCGACCACCCTGCTTGCGGAACAGCACGCGCAGACGTTTTCCGACCGGTTCGCCGATTGGCCGGTCAAGGTCGTCGAGCTATCGCGATTCCGGTCCACGAAGGAAGTCAGTGCAGCAATCGAAGGGATCAATAACGGAACCGTCGATATCGTGATCGGCACGCACAAGATCCTCTCCAAGGATGTGCGCTTCAAGCGACTCGGCCTGGTCATCATCGATGAAGAGCACCGGTTTGGCGTGCGGCAGAAAGAGGCGCTCAAGGCCTTGCGCGCCGAAGTGGACGTGCTCACCCTGACGGCGACGCCGATCCCGCGCACCCTCGGCATGTCGCTCGAAGGGCTGCGCGATTTTTCGATCATCGCCACGGCACCGCAGCGCCGGCTCGCCATCAAGACGTTCGTGCGCCGGGAAGACAACAGCACGATGCGCGAGGCGATGCTCAGAGAACTCAAGCGCGGCGGGCAGGTCTACTTCCTGCACAACGAAGTCGACACGATTCACAACCGGCGCGCGCGCCTCGAAGAGCTTGTCCCCGAAGCGCGGATCGCGGTCGCGCATGGCCAGATGGGCGAGCGCGACCTTGAGCAAGTGATGAAAGGCTTTTACCAGCAGCGATTCAACGTGCTGCTTTGCACGACCATCATTGAAACCGGCATCGATGTCCCGACGGCGAACACGATCATCATCCACCGGGCCGACCGCTTCGGCCTGGCGCAATTGCATCAGTTACGGGGTCGCGTCGGACGCTCGCACCACCAGGCCTACGCCTATCTGCTGACGCCGGGCGACGAGGCCATGACCAGCAACGCCAAAAAACGCCTGGAAGCGATCCAGTCGATGGAAGAACTCGGATCGGGCTTTTTCCTGGCGATGCACGATCTCGAGATCCGGGGGACTGGTGAAGTGCTCGGCGAATCCCAGTCCGGCAACATCCAGGAAGTCGGCTTTTCGATGTACAACGACATGCTCAACGAAGCTGTCCGGGCCATGAAGGCCGGTGTCGAGCCCGATCTCGACGCCCCGTTCTCTGCGGGTTGCGAAGTCAATCTGCACGCGCCGGCCTTGTTGCCCTCCGACTACTGCGGCGACGTGCCCGCCAGGCTGTCGCTCTACAAGCGCCTTTCCAGCGCGAAGGATGAAGATCAGGTCATCACCCTCCAGGAGGAGCTGATCGATCGCTTCGGGAAATTGCCGGAGGCCGCGCGAACACTGATCGCATCGCACAGGGTTCGCCTGGCGGCAATCCGGCTCGGGATCCAGAAAATCGACGCCACCGATACGCAAATCATGCTGCACTTCCGCAACGATGCCCCGATCGATCCGCTCAAGCTGATCGAACTCGTGCAAAAACAGCGCCACATCCGGTTTTCCGGGCAAGACAAACTCAGGATCGAAACCAAGGGGGCCGATGTCTCGGCGCGCGTCGACACCCTCCGAGGCCTTTTCCGCGCGCTGGCATAATTCCGCTGCGACGCTCCCCTTCCAGGCAATCCCATGGCTCTCACCAACCTCGTCATCCAGACCCCCGGCCTTTCCAGCCAGATCATCGAACAGGCGGCGGCAATCGCCGAAGCCCAGGGTGTGATGCGCCTTGGCACATCCGCAGCCCGTTTGCTCGGCGTGGCCGACGAGACGGCGATCCGGCAGGAAATCCGCGCCTGGGGTGAACAGAACCTGATCGACGCCGCCTTTGTGCCGGCGGGCACCCGACTCGCCGACTGCAAAGTGCTGGCGATGGACATGGACTCCACGCTGATCAATATCGAGTGCATTGATGAGATCGCGGCATTTGGGGGCGTCAAGGAACAGGTCGCCTCCATCACGGAGGCCGCGATGCGCGGCGAGATCAAGGATTTCGCCGAAAGCCTGACCCGCCGGGTGGCGTTTCTGCGCGGCCTGTCGACAGATGTCCTTCAGGCAGTCTACGAGCAGAAGTTACAACTCAACCCTGGCGCGGAGCGCCTGGTCGAAGCCGCCCGGCAAGCCGGGTTGCACGTGCTGCTCGTTTCAGGCGGATTCACCTACTTTACCGGGCGGCTCAAAACCAGACTGCAGCTCGATGAAGTGCACGCCAACGTGCTTGAGGAAAGTGACGGCGTGCTGACCGGAAAAGTTCAGGGGCGAATACTGGACGCCCAGGGCAAGGCTGATGCGCTCACGGCCTTTGCCGCTGCGTACGGCGCACGTGAGGACCAGATCATTGCGATCGGCGATGGCGCCAACGATCTCAGGATGCTGGAGCAGGCAGGCTACTCGGTTGCCTATCGTGCCAAACCGGTGGTGCGCGCCCAGGCCCGCTACGCGCTGAACGTCATGGGGCTTGACGCGATCCTGAACTGGTTCGAGGGGTGAACGCGGGCTTCGCGGGCACCTGTTATTGATCACACTAATAATTGCAATTTATGAGTCAAAGTAATAGGGCCCCTACCGACCAGGCAGCCAAATCGCATCCTGATTCCCGCAAACAAAAATGCCCCAAAGTGAACTGCACCCCAAAAATTGGACACCAATCCAACTTTTGGGGTGCAGTTCAGGCTGGGGCGTTTTCTATTGGATCAGCGACTTAGCCGTCGGGCCGCGAGCCCCAACCGAGGGAGTCACGGCTTGTGTACGCTATCGTCAGGATATTGAGGCGCGCATCACCACCAGGCAAAGTGCCATCAGCCAGCCGGGCATTAGCCCGAGAACCAGCATAAGCGCACCGTTCACCGTCAAGACCAGGCGGGGGGCAAAGCCCATGACCGGGATCGGGCCCGTGTTTTCGCCAACCGGATCGTCAAAGTAGACGACCTTGATCACGCGCAGGTAGTAGAACGCACCGATGAGCGAGAAGAACACGGCGACGACAGCAAGCCACAGGTGATCTGACTGCAGCAACGACTGCAACACAAGCAACTTGGCATAGAAACCGATAAAGGGCGGCAAGCCCGCAAGCGATGCCATCAGGAACAGCAACACCAGCGACATGAAAGGGCTGCGACGGTTCAGGCCCTTCAGGTCATCGATGTTTTCGCACTCGAAACCATCGCGCGACAGGAACATGATCACGCCAAACGAGGCCAATGTCGTCAGCACGTAGGTCAGGATGTAGAACAACGCCGAGCCGTACGCAGAGGCATCCGCCGACTGGTTTCCGTCCAGAGAGCCCGACATCAGACCGAGCAGCACGAACCCCATGTGCGAAATGGTCGAATAGGCCAGCATGCGCTTGAAATTGGTCTGCGCAATCGCAGTCAGGTTGCCGATGGCCAACGACAGGATTGCCATGATCATCAGCATCGGCTGCCAGTCGGCGGTCAGGTCACCCAGGCCCTGCACCAGCAATCGCAGCGTGATCGCGAAGGCGGCGAGCTTGGGGGCGGCAGCCAGCACCAGGGTAATGGCCGTCGGTGCCCCCTGATAGACGTCGGGAACCCACATATGGAAAGGCACGGCGCCCAACTTGAACGAAAGACCCGCCACAAGGAACACCAGGCCGAATGTCAGCGGCAGGTAGCTGATCTGGCCCGAGCCGATCGCGTCGGCAATGTCGCTCAGATCGAGGCTGCCGGTGGCACCGTAGATCATGGACATACCGTACAGCATGAAGCCCGATGCCAGCGCGCCCAGCACGAAATACTTCATCGCGGCTTCGGTCGAGCTCTCGTGATCACGGCGCAGCGCAACCATCGCGTAGAGCGACAGCGACATCAGCTCAAGGCCGAGGTAGATGGAAAGGAAGTTGCCTGCCGATATCATCACCATCTGGCCGAGCAGCGCCATGAGCACAAGGACGTAGAGTTCGCCGCCTCGCAGCATATCGCGGCTCTGGATGTACTCCCGACCGTAGACCAGTGTGATGGCGACGGCGATATACGAAGCCATCTTCAGCACCAGCGAAAGCGGATCGGACACGAACATGCCGAAAAACGTTTCGCCGAACACGCCGCCTGTCCACTGAAGGAAGGTCAGGAGGAACAGCGCCGCGAGCGTCGCAAGCGAAAGCCCGTAGGCCAGGGCGCGCCGGCCGCCGCCCCAGAATGCGTCCGCCAGCAGAATGAGCATGCTCATCGCCAGGAGGAAGATCTCCGGGGCAGCCAGGACAAAATCAAATTGGGATTGCATCATGGCGAGGCTTACAGTTTAGAAATGGACACGTGTTGCAACAGGGCCTGGACCGAAGTGTGCATGACATCGGTGAAGGGCTTGGGATGGACACCCATGTAGATCACGAGGATCGCCATCAACCCAAGGATCAGGAACTCCCGGTTCGACAGATCGTGCAGATTGCGCACGTGATCGTTGGCGATATCGCCGAACGCGACACGCTTGACCATCCACAGCGAATACGACGCCCCAAGGATCAGCGCGGTTGCGGCCAGAAGGCCGATCCAGAAGTTGAACTGGACGGCGCCCATGATCACCATGAACTCGCCCACGAACCCGCTGGTCGCCGGCAAGCCAGCGTTGGCCATTGTGAACAGCACGAAGAACGTCACGAACTTTGGCATGGTGTTGACCACACCGCCGTAGTCCGCGATCTTGCGCGTATGCATCCGGTCGTAAAGCACGCCGATGCAAAGGAACATGGCGCCGGCCACAAAGCCGTGCGAGACCATCTGGACAATGCCGCCTTCCATGCCCGCCGTGTTGAAGATAAAGAAACCCAGCGTGACGAAACCCATGTGCGCCACGGACGAGTAGGCCACGAGTTTCTTCATGTCATCCTGAACGATGGCAACCAGGCCGATGTAGATGACCGCGACCAGCGACAGGAAAATCATGACCCCCGCCATCGTGCCGGTGGAGGCATCTGGCGCGATCGGAAGCGACAGCCGCAGGAACCCGTACGCGCCGAGCTTGAGCATGATCGCCGCCAGCACGACGGAGCCGCCGGTCGGCGCCTCCACGTGGGCATCGGGCAACCACGTGTGCACCGGCCACATCGGCACCTTGACCGCGAACGCGGCAAGTAGCGCCAGGAAGATCAGCAACTGAGGGGTCGCGCCCAGCGGCAGCGTGTGCCAGGTCAGGATATCGAACGAGCCGCCCGAGACGTTCCAGAGATAAATGAACGCAACCAGTGTCAGCAGCGAACCCATCAGCGTAAACAGGAAGAACTTGAACGCGGCATACACCCGGTTCGGCCCGCCCCACACGCCGATGATGATGTACATCGGGATCAGGGTCGCTTCGAAGAACACGTAGAACAACAGGCCGTCGAGCGCAACGAACACCCCCACCATCAGCCCCGAAAGGATCAGGAAGGCCGCCATGTACTGTGCGATCCGGCTTTTGATCACCTCATAGCTGGCCAGCACGACAATCACCGTGACGAAGGCGGTCAGCAGGACGAACCAGATCGAGATGCCGTCGATGCCGAGGTAGTAGAACACCGAGAACGCCGGTATCCAGCTCGCCTTTTCAACGAACTGCATGTTGGCCGTCGTCGCATCGAACCCGGTCAGGAGCGGAATCGTGACGAGGAAACTAATGATCGCGCCGACCAGGGACAGGTGCCGGGTCATCGCCGCGCGGTCGTCTCGACCTACGGCAAGGACCAGCAGACCCCAAGCGATCGGCACAAAGATCGCGAGCGTAAGCCAGGGAGTAGTTGAGGATGCCATCTCGCTTGCCATCATTTATGAACCAGGACAAAAAAGGAGATCAGGACCATGAGGCCGATGATCATCGCGAAAGCATAGTGATAGATGTAGCCGGACTGCAGGCGCCGGCCGATCGCAGCGAAGGCCCCCACCAGGCGCGTTGCGCCATTGATGACGAACCCGTCGATAATGCCGCGGTCGCCGCCCTGCCACAGCCCGGTGCCGATGCAGCGAACGCTGCGCGCAAGAACCTGCTCGTTAAACCAGTCGAAGTAATACTTGTTTTCGAGAATGGTGTTGAGCCAGCCAAGCGACTTCTGGATCGCCGCAGGCACCTTGTCGTTGATGACGTAGCAGTAATACGCGATCGCGGCGCCGGCGACCATGAGCGCGAACGGCAGGGAGGTGAACGCGTGAAGCCCGTAAGCCACGCGACCGTGCCAATCTGCAGCCAGTTCGTGCATGGCCGGATGCGCCGCAAGCACGGTAATCGCGCCCTTGAAGTACCCGCCGAACAGGAGGGGATCGATGACCAGGTAACCAATGACCACTGACGGAATCGCCAGCACCACAAGCGGTAGCGTCACGACCCAGGGCGACTCGTGCGGCGTGCCGCCATGATGGCCGTGGTCGTCATTGCCATGGTGATCATGACCGTGCCCGTGAGTATCAAAACGCTCTTTGCCGTGGAAAACAAGGAAATACACGCGGAACGAATACAGCGACGTCACGAATACGCCGATCAGCGTGGCGTAGTGCGCGAACGTTGCGCCCCAGACGTTGGCAGCGCCCGCAGCCTCGATGATGTGTTCCTTGGAATAGAACCCGGAGAAGAACGGCGTGCCTACCAGCGAGAGCGTACCCACCAGGAAGGTGATCCACGTGATCGGCATGTACTTGCGCAGGCCACCCATGCTGCGGATATCCTGGTTATGGTGCATGCCGATGATGACCGAGCCCGCCCCCAGGAACAGCAGCGCCTTGAAGAACGCGTGCGTCATGAGGTGGAAAATCGCGACCGAATACGCGGAAGCGCCGAGGGCTACCGTCATGTAGCCCAGTTGCGAAAGCGTGGAATACGCCACGACGCGCTTGATGTCGTTCTGGACGATGCCCAGGATCCCCAGGAACAGCGCACCGATCGAACCGATCACGATCACGAACGACAGCGCGGTATTGGAAAGCTCGAACAGGGGCGAGAAGCGCGCGACCATGAAAATGCCGGCGGTCACCATCGTGGCCGCGTGGATGAGCGCCGAGATCGGGGTCGGGCCTTCCATCGAATCGGGCAGCCACGCATGCAGCGGCACCTGCGCCGATTTACCCATCGCACCGACGAACAGGCAGATGCAGGCAACCGTCAGCAACATCCAGTCAGAGCCCGGCAGCTTCAGCCCGGCAAGCTGGTCAGCCTGCTTGAACACATCCGCATAATGCATGGTGCCTGCGTAGGCGAACAGCAGGCCGATCCCCAGGATGAAGCCGAAGTCGCCAACGCGGTTCATCACGAACGCCTTCATGTTGGCGAAAATTGCGGTCGGCCGTGTATACCAGAAGCCGATCAGCAAGTAGGACACCAGCCCCACCGCTTCCCAGCCGAAGAACAACTGGACCATGTTGTTCGACATGACCAGCATCAGCATCGAGAAGGTAAACAGCGAGATATACGCAAAGAACCGCTGATAGCCAGGATCCTCCGCCATGTAACCGATGGTGTAGATGTGCACCATGAGCGACACGAACGTGACCACGACCATCATCAGCGCAGTGAGCGGATCGATCAGGAAACCGATTTCGAGCTTGGCCTGGCCAAGCACGCTCCAGGTGTAGAGCGTGCCGTCGAACCGGGCGCCACCGATCACATCGGAGAGCACCATGAACGAGCCGACCGTCGAAACCACCATCAGGGCAATCGTGATCAGGTGCGATCCTCGCCGACTGACGAAGTTGCCCAGGAAGCCCGTGCCGAACAAGCCCGCCAGGATGGCGCCCAGCAAGGGCGCAAAGGCGATGACCAGATAGAGAGAAGGTACGCTAGACATTTTGTTACGTCTTCCGATCAGCCCTTAAGGCGGTCAAGTTCGTCAACATTGATCGTGCTGAGATTACGGAACAGCAGGACCAGAATGGCCAGACCGATCGCCGCCTCAGCGGCAGCCACCGTCAGGATGAAAAACACGAATACCTGTCCCGCCTGATCGCCCATCCAGGTCGAAAACGCGACGAAATTCATGTTGACCGCAAGCAGCATCAGTTCGATCGACATCAGAAGCACAATGAGGTTGCGCCTGTTCAGGAAGACGCCGAAAACCCCCATTGCGAACAGGATCGCCCCCAGTATCAGGAAGTGCGGCAAGGTTAAGGTCATCATGCCTGGTCTCCTGACTTGGCGTTCACGCGCTCTTGCGCCGGGATGTCGAGCAGCCGCAAGCGATCTTTCGCCTTCACGCGCACGGCCTCGGACGCGTTGTTGTACTTAACATCGCGGCGGGTGCCGCGCATTGTCAGGGCGATCGCCGCGACCATGCCGACCAGCAGCAGCGCAGCACCGATCTGCACGGCATAGGCGTATTCGGTGTACATCATCTCGCCGAGCGAGCGCGCGTTGTTGTAATCAGCACCCATGTCGGCCGCGGGCCCCATACCGCCCCAGGACGCACCCAGAACAAAGGTCATCTCGATCACCATGACGATGCCGATGACCAGGCCCAGCGGCAGGTAGGTCTTCATCCCGGTGCGCAGCTCCTCCATCTTGACGTCGATCATCATGACGACAAAGAGGAACAGCACCATGACCGCGCCCACGTAGACGAGCACGAGCAGAAGCGCCAGAAACTCGGCGCCGAGCAGCATCCAGATGAACGCGGCGTTGACGAAAACCAGGATCAGGTGAAGCACGGCGACAACCGGGCTCGATGCGGTAATCACCCGGAAGGAGGCGACCACCAGCACGATGGCCAGCACATAGAACAGAATCGTTGTAAACATTGTTTGTCCCAGGCCCGTAGATCAGCGGTAAGGCGCATCGGCTGCGCGATTTCGGGCGATTTGCTCCTCGTAGCGATCGCCCACCGCCAGCAGCATTTCCTTGGTGTAGTAGAGATCGCCACGCTTTTCGCCGTGGTATTCAAAGATGTCGGTTTCAACGATCGAGTCGACCGGGCAGCTTTCTTCGCAGAATCCGCAGAAGATGCACTTGGTCAGATCGATGTCGTAACGCGTCGTGCGCCGGGTGCCGTCTTCGCGCTCGGCAGACTCGATGGTGATCGCAAGCGCAGGGCATACGGCCTCACAGAGTTTGCAGGCGATGCAGCGCTCCTCGCCGTTGGGATAACGGCGCAGCGCGTGCAACCCGCGGAAACGCGGCGAAAGCGGCGTTTTCTCCATCGGGTAGAGCAACGTGATCTTGCGCTTGAAAAAATACTTGCCGGTCAGCGCCATGCCCTTGAGCAGTTCGCTCAGCATGAGACTACCGAAAAAATCCTTGATCGCTTCCATAACCTGCCTTTTTTGCCTACGCGCCGAGGTCAATTCCAGATATTCCAGGGCGTCTGCATCCAGATCGCCACCACCACCAGCCAGACGCCGGTCAGCGGGATGAAGATCTTCCAGCCTAGACGCATGATCTGGTCATAGCGGTAACGCGGGAACGTCGCGCGGAACCAGATGAACAACGAAACCACCACAAACGTTTTGAGGCCGAGCCAGAGCCATCCCGGGATCCAGGTCAGGGGCGCAATATCGATGGGCGACGCCCAGCCTCCGAGGAACATGGTCGAGGCCATGGCCGAGAGGAAAATCATGTTGGCGTATTCGCCGAGGAAGAACAGCGCGAACGCCATGCCCGAATACTCGACCATGTGGCCGGCCACGATTTCAGACTCGCCTTCGACCACGTCAAACGGGTGGCGGTTGGTTTCCGCCACGATCGAGATCACATAGATCACGAACAGCGGCAGCAGTGGCAGCCAGTTCCACGACATGAAGGTCAGGCCGCGATCGGCGAACCATCCGCGGTTCTGCACAGCGACGATGTCGGACATGTTCAGACTGCCGGACACCAGAAGGACCGTCACCAGGACGAAACCCATCGCCAGCTCGTAGGAGATCATCTGGGAGGACGCCCGCATCGCGGCAAGGAACGCGTACTTGGAGTTCGATGCCCAGCCCGCGATGATCACGCCGTAGATCCCGATGGAACTGATCGCCATCACGTACATCAGACCCGCGTTGACGTTGGCCAGCACCATTTCCGGGCCAAAGGGCACCACCGCCCAGACAGCCAAAGCGGGCATCAGGGTCAGAACCGGTGCCATGAAGTACAGCACAGCATTCGCCTTCGTCGGGACGATGACTTCCTTGAACATCAATTTGAAGGTGTCGGCAAAGCATTGCGTCAATCCCTTGGGGCCAACGCGGTTCGGGCCGAGACGCACGTGCATCGCGCCGATCATCTTGCGTTCCCAGTAGGTCAGGTACGCCACACAGATGATGATGGGCATCATGATGACGACGATCCGGATCGCCGCCCACACCAGCGTCCAGAGACTTGATCCGAGGTACTCGACGCCGTAGGCTTCAAGAACGTTAAGCCAGTCCTTCATCAGGCACGCTCCACGATGAGTTGACCGAAGGCGCTGCCCAGCGCGATGGTCTGTTCAAAACCGGCCGGCACGCGCACCGCGCCCGTCGCCAGCGTATTGTCCTGCTCGGCGGTAAGCTCCACAGAGCCCGTCGCCGATTTCACCCGCACCCGCTGGCCGGCTGCAATGCCGAGCCTGGCCAGGGTGTGGGCGCTCAGGCGGGCAACGGGCGCTGCGCTCGCTGCAGTCTGCTGAAGCGCCACGGCACGTCGTACGAGCGGATCGGTTCGGTAGATCGGCACATCCGCAACACGCTGCAGATCGGGGGCCTCCCCGCTCGAAACGCCCGCGGCGGACTGGATCCGGTTTGACAAGTGTGCCGGCACGCCGCCGGAGAGAGCCGAGTCTCGCACCGACTCCGACGATTCATCGTCGAAACCATGCAGATGCAGGACATTGCCGAGCACGCGCAGTACCTTCCAGCCGGGACGTGTCTCGGCCAGCGGAGGCACTGTCGCCTTGAAGCTTTGCGCCAGGCCCTGGGCGTTCACAAACGTGCCTGAGGTCTCGGCGAACGGGGAAATCGGCAGCAGCACGTGGGCGTACTGGCCGGCAAGCGAGGCAAAAGGTGTCAACGCCACGACGAAGTTCGCGGCCTTCAGCGACTCAAGTGCCTGTTGACCGTTATCGACATCGAGTTGCGGTTCGGCGTGCAGGACGACGTAGGCCTTGAGGGGCTCTGCCAGCATCGCAGCGGCCGTCTTGCCGCCCTTTCCGGGCACCGCGCCCGCCAGATATCCGCCGACCGTATTGGCACCGGAGGTCAGGAACCCGAGTTTGCCGCCACAAAGCTGCGAGAGCGCCTGGGCGTTCGCAGCGATGCGCGAGGCGTCAGGTGCATTGACCGCGACATTGCCCAGCAGGATCGCGATGCGCTCGCCACTGGAGAGGACTTCAGCGATCTTGAGCGCAGCGGGTTCGACGACTGCACTGGCAAGGCCTGCCGGGGCATCGACGGCCTTGATCCGCGCAAGCGCAACCGCAACCTGGGCCAGCGTATCCGCAATGGCCGAAGGCATCACGGTATCGCGCGCCGCGAGCGGCAGAAGTGGATCGTCGCCCGCGATATCGATGCTGCACACCTTGGTGCCGTGTTTGGCGGCCTGGCGCAGACGCTGTGTCATCAGCGGGTGATCCTTGCGCATGAAGGACCCGACCACCAGCACACGATCCAGTTCGCCGAGTTCGGCGATGTTCATTCCCAGCCACGGTGCGCCGGTAAGCGCGGCATCGAAGGCGGGATCGGTCTGGCGCAGGCGAAAATCAATGTTTTCGGAGCCCAGGCCGCGCATGACGCGACCGAGCAGCGATAGCTCTTCGACCGTGGCGTACTCGCTGGCAAGTGCACCGATCTGACCGGCGCCAAACTCGTCACGAATCTGCGTGAGTGCCTGCGCAACCGCTTGCAGGGCCTCGGCCCAGGGCACTTCGCGCCACAGGCCATCCTTGCCCTTGATCATCGGCGCAGTCAGGCGATCTTCGGCGTAGAGCCCTTCATACGAGAAGCGATCGCGGTCACTGAGCCAGCACTCGTTGATTTCTTCGTTTTCGAACGGAACGATGCGCTTGACCCGATCGCCCTTGACCTGAACCACCAGATTGGCGCCCAGACTGTCATGGGGAGAAACGGAGCGGCGCCGCGCAAGCTCCCAGGTCCGTGCATCGTAGCGGAACGGCTTCGATGTGAGCGCGCCCACCGGGCAAAGATCGATCGCGTTACCGGAAAGCTCGGATTCAAGCGCACGGCCCAGGAACGTGGTGATCTCGGAATGCTCGCCGCGACCGAGCATGCCCAGCTCCATGACGCCGGCGATTTCCTGACCGAACCGCACGCAGCGGGTGCACTGGATACAACGTGTCATTTCCTCGGCCGAGACCAACGGCCCGAGATTCTTGTGGAACACGACGCGCTTTTCTTCGTGGTAGCGCGACGAATCGCCGCCGTAACCCACGGCGACATCCTGCAACTGGCATTCCCCGCCCTGGTCGCAGATCGGGCAATCCAGGGGATGGTTGATCAGCAGGAACTCCATCACGCTCTTCTGGGCCGCGACCGCGCGCTCCGAGCTCGTATGGACCACCATGCCGCTGGTTGCGGGCGTGGCGCAGGCGGGCATCGCCTTCGGGGCCTTCTCGACCTCGACCAGGCACATCCGGCAGTTGGCCGCGACGGACAGCTTCTTGTGATAGCAAAAATGCGGCACGTACACGCCGAGCTTGTGGGCCGCATGCATTACCATGCTGCCCTCTTGCACTTCGACTTTCTTGCCGTCGATGGTTAGTTCAACCATAACCTTGTCCAGACCTTAGATGTAGGGGGCGACCACACACCGCTTGTGCTCGATGTGGTATGCAAATTCATCACGGTAGTGCTTCAGGAAACCTCGTACCGGCATTGCGGCCGCATCGCCAAGGGCGCAGATCGTGCGGCCCATGATGTTGCCAGCCACCGAATCGAGAAGATCGAGATCTTCGGGGCGACCTTGCCCGTGCTCAATGCGGTTGACCATGCGGTAGAGCCAGCCCGTGCCTTCCCGGCAAGGCGTGCACTGACCGCAGCTTTCCTCGTAGTAGAAGTAGGAGAGTCGCAGGAGCGACTTGACCATGCAACGCGTGTCGTTCATCACGATGACCGCGCCAGATCCCAGCATCGAGCCGGCCTTTGCGACGGAGTCGTAATCCATCGTGACTTCCATCATCTGGTCGCCGGGCACCACGGGCGAGCTTGAACCACCAGGGATCACGGCCTTGAGCCTGGATCCGTCGCGCATGCCGCCTGCGAGTTCGAGCAGCGTCGAAAACGGCGTGCCCATCGGGATCTCGTAGTTGCCGGGGCGCTCGACGTCGCCGGTGATCGAGAAGATCTTGGTGCCGCCGTTATTCGGCTTGCCGACCTCAAGGTAGGCCTGGCCGCCGTTGCGGATGATCCAGGGAACTGCTGCGAACGTCTCGGTGTTGTTGACCGTGGTGGGCTTGCCGTACAGGCCGAAACTCGCCGGGAACGGGGGCTTGAAGCGGGGTTGCCCCTTCTTGCCCTCAAGCGACTCGAGCAGACCGGTCTCCTCGCCGCAGATGTAGGCACCAAAGCCATGGAAGGCATGCAACTGGAAGCTGAATTGCGTGCCCAGGATGTTGTCGCCGAGAAACCCGGCCGCGCGCGCTTCTTCAAGGGCCTCTTCGAAGAGGGTGTACACCTCGAATATTTCGCCGTGGATGTAGTTGTAGCCTACCGTCGTGCCCGTGGCGTAGGCGGCAATCGCCATGCCCTCGATCACGATGTGCGGGTTCAGGCGCAGGATATCGCGATCCTTGAACGTGCCAGGCTCGCCCTCGTCCGAGTTGCAGACCAGGTACTTCTGGCCAGGGAAAGCGCGGGGCATGAAGCTCCACTTCAGGCCAGTCGGGAAACCGGCGCCCCCACGGCCGCGCAAGCCCGATGCCTTGACCTCGGCGACCACGTCTTCCTGGCTGATGCCTTCGGTCAGGATCTTGCGCAGCGCCTCATAGCCGCCGCGCTTGACGTAATCGGCGAGGCGCCAGTTGTGGCCATCAAGTCCGGCCATGATCTGGGGATTGATATTGCGACCGTGCAACGCCATCGAGTTGGCGAGATCTCCGCCAGGCGCGGCGTCAAGACCCTGCGAGTATTTCTGGAGGATCGAGCTCATGCTGCGGCTCCTTTGGCAGCGGCCGTCAACTCGCTGATCATCGCGTCTATCCTCTCGGGTGCCATGCGCACGCACATATGGGTGTTGTTGACCAGCAGGACGGGGGAGTCGCCGCATGCACCCATGCACTCCCCTTCGATCAGGGTAAACAAGCCATCGGGCGTCGTTTCGCGCAATCCGATGCCGAGCTTCTTCCTGAGGTAATCGGCGGTCTTCTCGCCGTCGCGCAGCGCGCACGGCAGGTTGGTACAGACGCTGATCTTGAACTTGCCGACAGGACGCACGTCGAACATGTTGTAGAACGTGGCGTTTTCCTGGACGAGGATCGGCGGCTGGCCGAGGTAATCCGCGATGTCCTGGATCACCTCAGGCGAGACCCAGCCCATCTCCTGCTGAGCGATCTGCAGCGACGCCATGATGGCGGACTGCTTTTGATCCGCCGGAAATTTGGCGATCTCGCGGTCGATCTTGATGTAGGCCTGTTCAGAAAGCAGCATGATTTAAATCCGGTATGAGCGTGTATTGAGCGATCAACGGTCAATCTCGCCGAAAACGATGTCCTGTGTGCCGATGATCGTGACGGCATCGGCAATCATGTGGCCTCGGGCCATTTCGTCCAGCGTCTGCAAGTGCGCGAAACCCGGCGCACGAATCTTCATGCGGTAGGGCTTGTTGGCGCCATCCGATATCAGGTAGATGCCGAATTCGCCCTTCGGGTGCTCGATGCCCACGTAGGCTTCGCCGGGAGGCACGTGGAACCCTTCGGAAAACAGCTTGAAGTGGTGGATGAGGTCTTCCATATTCGACTTCATCGCGGCACGCTTGGGCGGCGCAACTTTATGGTTCTCGACGATGACCGGGCCGGGGTTGTTGCGCAGCCATTCGACGCACTGACGGATGATGCGGTTGCTTTCCCGCATCTCGGCCACACGCACGAGGTAGCGATCATAGGAGTCACCGTTGACGCCGACCGGGATGTCGAACTGCATGCGGTCGTAGACCTCATAGGGTTGCATCTTGCGGATATCCCAGGCAACGCCTGAACCGCGCAGCATCGGGCCCGTGAAGCCAATCGCCATGGCGCGCTCCGGGGATACGACACCGATGCCCACCAGGCGCTGCTTCCAGATCCGGTTGTCGGTCAAAAGCGTTTCGTACTCGTCCACGCAGGCCGGGAAGCGGTTGGTGAAATCCTCGATGAAATCGAGCAGCGAACCTGCGCGCGCTTCGTTGCGCAGCTTGAGGTCTTTGGTCGACCGGTACTTGCTGGTTTCCGGATAGCGGGGCATCGAATCCGGCAGATCGCGGTAGACGCCACCGGGCCGGTAATAGGCCGCGTGCATCCGGGCGCCCGACACGGCTTCGTAGCAATCGAAAAGATCTTCGCGCTCGCGGAAGGTGTACAGGAACGCGGCCATTGCACCGACGTCCAGGCCGTGTGACCCCAGCGACATCAGGTGATTCAGCAGGCGCGTGATTTCATCGAACAGCACGCGAATGTATTGCGCGCGAATCGGTATCTCGATGCCCAGCAGCTTCTCGACCGCCATGACGTAAGCGTGCTCGTTGCACATCATCGACACGTAGTCGAGGCGATCCATGTAGGGCATCGCCTGCAGGTAGGTGCGGTGCTCGGCAAGCTTTTCCGTGGCGCGGTGCAGCAGGCCAATATGCGGATCCGCGCGCTGGATGACTTCGCCGTCGAGTTCGAGGATCAGGCGCAGGACGCCGTGCGCGGCCGGGTGCTGCGGGCCGAAGTTCAGTGTGTAGTTCTTGATTTCTGCCATGGTTTATCGCCCCACCCCATAACCGTCTTCGCGCACGATACGCGGGATAATTTCGCGGGGCTCGATTGTCACGGGCTGGTAGACGACGCGCCCTTGCTCCGGGTCGTATCGCATTTCGACGTTGCCATACACGGGGAAATCCTTGCGGAACGGGTGACCGATGAATCCATAGTCAGTCAGGATGCGTCGCAGATCGGGGTGCCCTTCGAACACGATGCCGAAAAGGTCGAACGCCTCGCGCTCATACCAATTGACGCTGGGCCACACCTCCACGAGCGTATCCACCAGGGGAAGATCGTCGCTGGTCGCAAAGGTGCGGATACGCAGGCGCCAGTTATGCTTGATCGACAGCAGGTGCGCCACCACCGCGAAACGGCCTGAAGGCACGTATTCCGCGTGCGTGGCATCAGCGACCTTGCCGGATGCATAGGTTGAATAATCGACACCGCACAGATCCATGCAGGTTTCAAAGTGCAAGTTTGCGTCGTCGCGCAAACGCGTGCACGTCTGGAGCCATTGATCAGCGGGAACTTCGACGGTGATTTCGTCCGTTGCAACGGTGATGCACGCCTGCTCGCCGAGCAGCGCCACCAGTTGTTGATGCAGGTTTTCTAGCCTGGACATTATCTTCGTGCCTGGTTGAAGCAGCCGGAATCGATGTGATCGCGCCGTCTGCCCCGGGATTTATCGGGCAATGGTGTTGGTGAGGTGAATCTTGTTCTGCATCTGCAGCAATCCGTAGATCAGCGCCTCTGCAGTGGGCGGGCAACCGGGCACGTAGATGTCGACCGGCACAATGCGATCGCAACCACGCACCACCGAGTAGGAATAGTGGTAATAGCCGCCGCCGTTGGCACAGGACCCCATCGAGACCACCCAGCGCGGCTCGGGCATCTGGTCGTAGACCTTGCGCATCGCGGGCCCCATCTTGTTGCACAGTGTTCCCGCGACGATCATCAGATCCGACTGGCGGGGGCTGGGACGAAAGATGATGCCAAACTGATCCAGATCGTAGCGCGATGCCCCCGCATGCATCATCTCGACCGCACAGCACGCCAACCCGAACGTCAAAGGCCACATCGAACCTGTCTTGGCCCAGTTGATGAACTTGTCAGCCTGAGTGGTGACGAAGCCTTGCTTGAGAATGCCGTCAATTGCCATAAGTTGCCCTGTGCGTCACTGGGTTATTCCCAGTCAAGCGCACCCTTTTTCCATTCGTAGATGAAGCCAACAGTCAGCACGACCAGGAAGATCATGACCGTGGTGAACCCAACCATGCCCACCGTCTTGTTTGCAATCGCCCAGGGGAACACAAACGCGATTTCAAGGTCGAACAGGATGAACAGGATAGCGACGAGGTAGTACCGGACGTCGAACTTCATGCGGGCATCGCCGAAGGCTTCAAAGCCGCACTCGTAGGGGGAGTTTTTCTGCGCGTCTGGCTTGTGGGGGCCGAGGACCGCGCCAACGGCGATCAACGCGCAACCCATCACCGTGCCCACAACGATAAAGAGAAGAACAGGGAAGTATTGTTGTAGATTCATCCTGACCATCCGTCTTTTGCACAAACGCGAGAATTGTATCACCGCGCATAGGGTTTTACCCTAAAAGTCGTCGTGCAAAGCGATGCTGTTTGCGCCACTTTGTGCTGTATCAATAATTGCCCTGTTATTTGCGCGCACGTTGTCCTGAAACGCGCAGGTGCCGCGAAATCGCGTGACGAAATTCCAGCCGTGCGCATCGTCAATTGCGATGCTCAAAACAGAACGGACCAGCCTTGCGGATGACCCGTTGCAACTGCGACGCCCAAAACAAAACGGGCCATCCTTGCGGATGACCCGTTGTGCAGGACGGCCTAGGCCGTCCTGACCGCAACAGTTTGATTAGAACTGGTGACGGACACCGGTAAAGATCTGCGTCGTGCTCACGCCGCTGACAAAACCGACGCCGTTCAGGTACGCAACCGAAGCGTACACGTTGGTGCGCTTGGTGAAGTCGTACTGGTAGCCGATGGCGTACACGTTTTGGTTAACCGCGCTGGGGACAAAATCCTGCACGTTGCCGTTGGGCGCAGCCATTTGCCAGGAGGCAAACACCTTGCTCGAGGCATTGATCGGAGCCGTCAGGCCGACCAAGTAGCTGTTGAAACCAGCAGCGTCGCTGAAGAAGATCGCGCCGCCAGAACCACCCCAGGTCGAGCCGTTGATGGCGGCCGAACCGCCGCTGGCGTAGCCAGTGACGGATTGCTGGTTGATCCAGCCGTTACGCGTCTGGCTGTAGGCCAACGACAGTTTGACGGCCTTGAAGTCGTACATACCGCCCAAGATCCACACCTTCGGCGTAGCCGAGTTCGACGCAGCGTTCACGTTGGCGTTCGGGTTGATCTGGTCATACGACGCAGCCAAGGTCAGCGGGCCGTTGGCGTAGTTGGCACCCAACGTCAGAGCACGCGTGTTGTTCATCGTGTCGAAGTTGTATGCGTTGCCCGTGCCGTTGACGACGGTCGTGCCGTTGCCGTAGAACGCGTCAAGCTGGGGAGCGAACGAGTAACCAACACCAAGCTTGAAGCCAGACCAGGTCGGGGTCTGATACTTGATCATGTTCGAGTAACGCGTGGTGTTCATGGCACCAAACGACTGACCCATGTTGGCCGTGCCGAAGCCAGCCAGGAAGGGATCGATCGGGGTCAGGTAGTCAGACGCGAAGTTGTACTGGCGACCGAAGCGCACATAGCCCCAGGCGTCGTTCTCAAGGCCGAGCCAGGCTTGGCGACCGAACAGGCGGCTGGTTTGAGCCAGCGTGCCGTTACCAGCGTCAAAGCCGTTTTCCAGCACGAACGTGGCACGGTTGCCATTGCCCATGTCTTCAACGCCACGCAGGCCGAAACGCGAGCCGTTTTGCACGCCGTTGTACATGCCGAAGTGGGTTTGGTTCTGGGCGTCGGTACCGCCGCTAATGGACTGGTAACCAATACCGATGTCGATAAGGCCGTAAAGCGTGACTGACGATTGTGCCGAAGCGGCACCAGCAAAGCCGGCTAGCAGGGCGGCAGCGAGCAGAGTCTTTTTCATTTAAGAAATCTCCGATGATTTGAGTGACAAGAGCAGCAAACGGGTGAATTGTCTGAGCCCCCCTAACTCCGCTAAGGGAAGTTGACGCTATTGCATCAAAAATCCGGGGCCGTGGCTATGAAACTCGGCAAAAATGTGGCAGTTAGGCTGCACTCTGTTGGGTCGCCACAACATTCTGTTCAATTCCTCGCCAGAAACCAAGGGTTTACCCTAGTTTTTCGTTTCCGCGCCAATTTCCGGGGGCAATTGATACGATGCAGTCTAACCGCACGCCGCAAGGTGCCAGAGCCCGCGCGCGCCTCCATGCACATTCCTTCGCGAGACCCCATGTCACCCACCCGTCACGCCGAATCCCCTGCTCACCCGCAGGCACCCCGCATCACGCTCAAGGAGTTTCTCGCCCTGATCGAGGCGCATCACCCGTTTGCACGGATGCTCGGCATCGAAATCCTGGAAATCGGCTTCGGGACGGCGCGCCTGGCGCTCCCACCCAACCCGGAATTCCAGCGGCTGGGGGGGATCGTCGCAGGCCCCATGCTCATGGGCCTGGCTGACCTGGCGCTCTACGCCGCCGTGGTGGGCGCCACCGGAAACGCCGAGGCGGTCACCTCTAGCCTGACCATCAACTTCCTGCGCAAGAGCCCGCCGGGCATTATCTACGCCGACGCGCGGGTATTGAAGACCGGGCGCCTGTGCGCCGGTGACGTGACCCTGACCGCCGAAGGCAGCAGCGAGGCGCTCGCGCACAGCGTCAGCACCTGGTCGCTGCCGGGACGCAAGGGCTAGGCTCCACCCCAGGCCCGGAGCACAGCCCTGATCCGGACCCCGCCCCGAAACTCAGTATTCATCAAAGAGGCGCTGCAACGAGACTCTGTCCCGGGGTTCGAGCAGCGCAAGGCGCAACAGCACCCGCGCCTTTTGCGGGTTGAGCGACTGCGCGGCCACCACGCCCAGCTGGCCATCCCGTTGCGAGGGCCGCACCGATCCCTGCCAGACGCGCGACGCACGAACGAACGCAACACCCTGACCGAGCGCCATTGTCGCCCCCGCCAGCGCCGCGGGCGACAGGCTGCCGTTGCCGGTGGCCGCCAGAACGATTCCCCGCGCGCCGGCGCCGAGCGACGCCTCGTAGAGATGCGTGCCGGCGCCCTGATAGTCATAGATGATGTCAACCGGCGGCAATGACTGCAGCGCGTGATCGACGCAAAATTCGCTTCTGGTCGTATGGCGTCGCAGCGGCGCGTTGAAGTACTGCACGTCCAGTCCAGACACCACCCCGAGGCAACCCTGCTCCGGCACGACGAACGCATCGACGTTCGTGGTGTGCCCTTTGGTCGCGTGGCGCGCCGCGATGATGCGATCGTTCATCACGACCAATACGCCCTTGCCGACCGATTCGCGGCAGACCGCTGCAGAGACCGCGTGAAACAGGTTCAACGGCCCGTCCGCGCTCAAGGCGCTCGAAGGCCGCATTGCGCCAACCAGCACGACCGGCTTTTCACTCTTGACGACAAGATTGAGGAAATACGCCGTCTCTTCCAGGGTGTCGGTACCGTGCGTGATCACCACCGCAGACACGTGTTCCAGGGCAAGCCATGCGTTGACCCGGTGCGCGATGCGCAACAACAGTGCATCGCCGATGCCGTGGCTCTCGATATTGCACACCTGCTCGAACTCGAACACGGCCAGCGACTGCAAGGCCGGGACGGCCTGAATCAGAGATCCCACGTCGTTGCTGACCGTGTAATCGCTCAGTTGCGTTTCGACACCGGCCACCGAGGCGATGGTGCCGCCGGTACCGATCAGGGCGACGACTGGCCGCTGTTCTGACGAATAATTGCTCATAACGCTCCTGCCGTCGATCGTTGCCGTACACACACCGCGTGGGCACGGCTTCTCACGCGTGTGGCACGGTGCTTGCTTGATGTCATACTGATGGAATCAAAGGCCGCGCACCATATTTACACGAATTTTGTGGCGTGGGTAAATGTTCTTCAGTACGATCTGCCGGCAGCTGTCGACCCGGGTGAAGCGTTCCGTACGCCACAACCTCAGCCCGCGCCGACCCGCACGTGCGTATCTTCATTGCCGTCTCAAGAGGAATATCAATGTCTTGCCGTCGTTCCTGCTTTCGCCTGATTGCCGCATGTTGCCTCGCGTGGTCGGGCCTGACAGGCAGCGTGTCTGCCGCCGACTCTATTGAATCGCCAGACAAGTTTCCTTCCCGTCCCATCACAATCACGGTGACCTTCCCGCCGGGCGGCGGTACTGACATCCTGGCCCGGCTGATCGGCAATTATCTGGGCGAGACCACGGGCCACGCGTCCGTCGTGGAAAACAAGCCCGGCGCCAGCGGCAACCTTGGCGCCAAATTCGTGGCGGAGCGCGCGCCCGACGGCTACTCGCTGCTGATGGTCAACAGCTCTTTCGCGATCAACCCGGCGGTTTTTGCGCAAATGCCATTCGATCCGAAGAAGGATTTCGCCCCGATCATCAATGTCGCGTTTGTTCCCTCGGTGCTGGTCGTTCCTGCCAGTTCACCCTACCAGACGCTGGCCGAACTCATCACCGCCGCCAAGCCGGACAAGAACGACGTATCGTACGGATCGTGCGGAAACGGTACGCCCCAACACCTCGCAGGCGAATCGCTCAATATCTACGCCGGCACCCACATCACGCACATTCCCTTTGGCGGATGCGGTCCCGCGCTCAACAGCGTGCTCGGGGGCCAGATCCCGATGGCGATCATCACGGCGTCCAGCGCCAGCAACCAGATCAAGGCGGGCAAACTGCGCGCACTGGCTGTCACGTCGCCCAAGCGTTCGCCCTTCCTGCCCGATGTTCCCACCGTCGCCGAACTGGGCTACCCAGGCTACGAGCTCAACCAGTGGCACGGCCTGCTGGCACCCGCTGGCACCCCGCCCGCCGTGCAGCAAAAGCTGTTTGAGGGAATCAACAAGGTCATGCAAAAGCCCGAGGTCAGGGAAAAGCTTGCCGCGCTCGGCTACACACAGGCTGCGGATGGCCCCGAAGCCTTCAAGAAAATCATCGATGACGACATCGACAAGTTTTCCAAGCTCGCCAAACAGATCGGCCTGAAGGTCGACTGACCGCCAGCACCGTGCGCTGGATCAGCCCAGGCGCGCGCAGGCGCGGGCGAGTCTGGCGCAGCCCTCTTCCAGCACCTGCAACGAGGTGGCGAACGAAAACCGGAAGTACGGCGTGACCCCGTACGCAGCCCCGTGCACGCCTGCCAGCTTTTCTTCGTCCAGCAGATAAAGCACGAAATCCTCGTCCGTTGCAATGACCTTGCCAGCCGGAGTCTTCCTTCCGATCAAGCCTGCGCACGAAGGAAATACATAAAATGCGCCGTCGGGCGAATGACAGGCCACGCCTTCAATCGCGTTGAGCCAGGCCACCACCGCATCGCGTCGCTGCTCGAAAATCCGGCTGCGCTGCGGCACGTAATCCTGCGGCCCGAGCAGCGCCTCGATCGCTGCGGCCTGGCTCACGGAACACGGGTTCGACGTGCTCTGTGACTGCAGTTTGGTCATCGCCTTGATCAGCTCTTCAGGGCCTGCACCATACCCCAGACGCCAGCCCGTCATCGCGTAGGCCTTCGACACGCCGTTGACTGTCAGCGTGCGATCCTTGAGTTCCGGCGCGACTTGCGCCATCGTGCAAAACTCCCGCCCGTCGAAAAGAATGTGCTCATAGATGTCGTCGGTCAGCACCCAGACCTGTGGATGACGCACCAGGACATCGGCCAGCGCACGCAGCTGTTCTCGCGAGTACACGGCACCGCTGGGGTTGTTGGGCGCGTTCAGGATCAGCCAGCGCGTACGCGGCGTAATGGCCCGCTCGAGGTCTTCGGGCTGCAACCGAAACCCCTGATCTGCCGGACACAAAACCGCAACGGGTGTGCCGCCCGCCAGGGAGACGATATCGGGGTATGAAACGTAATACGGCGCGGGGACGATGACCTCGACGCCCGCCTGGACGGTTGCCATCAACGCGTTGAAGATCACCTGCTTGCCGCCCGTGCTGGCCATGACTTCAGACTGGGAATACTCGAGCTGGTTTTCCCGTCGGAATTTCTCGCGGATCGCGGCCTTGAGATCCGCCGCCCCGCCGATATCGGTGTATTTCGTCCGGGATGCGGCAAGCGCTCGCATAACCGCATCAATCACGTTGGGGGCCGTATCAAAATCGGGCTCGCCTGCCGTGAGCCCGACGACGTCATGGCCCGCGGCCTTCAGCGCGCGCGAACGCTGTGTCGCCATTGAGCTCGGCGAAGGTTTGATCCGGTTAAGTCGATCAGCGATCAGTTGCATCCTTCTTTCCTCTGTGGGCTATTCGAAACTTCGCACAGCGCCTTTAACGGCCGCATCTAAAGCGGTTGCAACCAAAGTGGCTGCATGCAAAGGCCACATTAAACCGCCGTTTGCGATCAATCTTGCGCCTGCGGCGCATGGCCAGGCGCGACTCCGGACTATTGCGCTTTGATGCCAGCCTCACGCACGATCTTGCCCCACTTCGCGCGCTCAGCGTCGATGTGTTGCATGAAGGCCTGTGGCGTGCCGCCCGTGGCCTGGGCGCCAAGCTCCAGCAGTTTCTTCTGAACGTCCGCGTCCTTCAGAATGAGGTTGATCTCGCGGTTCAGGCGGTCGATGATTGCTGGCGGAGTTGCGCCTGGGACCACGACGCCCGTCCAGGACAACGACTCGTAGCCCTTGACGCCAGCCTGATCCATTGTCGGCACCCCGGGCAATATGGCGAGCGGTTGCAGGCTGGTGACCGCCAGCGCACGGAGTTTGCCGGATTCCACCAGCGGGACTGCCGATGGAGCATTGTCGAAAATCATGTCAATCTGCCCGCCCATCAGATCCACGAGCGCCTGCGAGCTGCCCTTGTACGGCACGTGGATGATGTCAACGCCGGCAAGGCTTTTGAACAGTTCGCCTGACAGGTGGGTTGATGCCCCTGCGCCCGACGAACCGAACGACATTTTGCCAGGCGTTTCCTTCGCCATCCTGATCAGGTCAGACACGTTCGCGACCGGCAACGCGTTATTGACAATGAGTACGTTGCTGATACTCGATACGTAGGCAACGGGCACCAGGTCCTTGCCCACTTTGTAGGGCAGATCCGGGTAAATGAACTCATTGATCGCGAGAATCCCTGTGGTGCCAAACAGCAAGGTTCGGCCGTCCGGCCTGGCCTTCGCGACGGCCATGGCGCCAATGTTGCCGCCGGCGCCAGCGCGGTTTTCAACGACAACCGGTTGCTTGAGCGCGACCGATAGCCGGTCGGCGATCAATCGCCCGATGATATCCGTGGACCCACCCGGCGCAAACGGCACGACGAGCGTCAACGGCCCCTGAGGATAAGCCGCATCCTGCGCGCCTGCATTGCAGGCGCCGGCAAGCATGATCGCGGCGGCGGCCAGCCGAGTCAGGAATTTGAAAGTTCGCATGAGGATGCTCCCATCGAGATGGAGCAACATAACATGTAACAAAGGCGCCATGGAGCCAGGCCTTGACCAGGTGCGCGACAAGCCCTGCTGTTCAGGGCGGCGAGGACGTCGATCCTGCCTCGCCGTCGTCATTGAACCGCGCCGCTGACAAAAAGCGTGAGCGCGCAATCGCTCAATAAAGCAAGGGCGCAAGCGACGGCGGCGCACTCCATTGCGCAGCACGCTGAGCATTGGTTCATATATTATGGCCGTTTGGTCGCCTCAATGCGCAAGTGGCTGCGATTGATGCGATGCATGCGCTTTGGCGCAACGGAGATAATGCAAATGGCAATCAAGCGAGGCCTGAAGCGCGTGTTGATCGGTGTCTTGGTGATCGGCGTCGGCTTGCTCGCCGTGCGGTCGTATCGGGCATTGGGCGGCCCCGCGCTGCAGGCCTGGCATACCTTCGTGCCGGCGGAGTTGCACGCGGGCGACCTCGACCGCTCCGATTGGGCCCGCTATCTTGCGCAGGAAGGCGCAATCTTCGAAAGCGTTCGCACCGAGGTCAGCCAGAAACTCGAGCCGGGCGAGCGCGCGCCAATCAACCGCTATTTCGAGCAAAGCCCGGTCTACCCGGCGCGTTTCGCCCAGGACTGGAACCGATCCTATGTCATGGAACCCGAGGGCAAGCCGACCGGTGTCGTGGTACTGCTGCACGGGCTGACGGATTCGCCCTACAGCCTGCGGCACATCGCGAAGCTTTACCGCGATCGCGGCTACATCGCGATCGGCGTGCGCCTGCCGGGGCACGGCACCGTGCCCGCCGGCCTGACCGACGTGCGCTGGGAAGACTGGATGGCCGCCACGCGCCTTGCGATCCGCGAGGCACGCCGGCGCGTGCCCGGCCCGGAGCCATTGCACCTGGTAGGGTTTTCGAACGGCGGCGCGCTCGCAATGAAATACGCGCTCGATGTGATCGAGGATCCGTTGCTTCCCAGGGCCGACCGCATCGTATTGATCGCGCCGATGATCGGTATCACGCGCTTTGCGCGCTTTGCCGGCCTGGCGGGTCTCCCGGCCGTGCTTCCTCCGTTCGCGAACGCGGCGTGGCTCAGCATCGTGCCGGAATTTAATCCGTTCAAGTACAACTCGTTCCCGGTCAACGGCGCCCGCCAGTCGTATCGGCTGACCGATTCGCTGCAAAGCCAGATCGAGCGTCTTGCCCGTGCCGGCCGACTCGCAACCGTGCCACCGGTCCTGACCTTTCAGTCGGTCATCGATTTCACCGTCAGCACACCGGCGATCCTGTCGGCGCTCTATTCGTTCCTGCCTGACAACGGCAGCGAGATCGTTCTTTTCGACGTGAACCGGACCGTGAAATTCGGACCGCTGCTGCGCCCCGTCGCCTACGTCGCGCTCGACCGTCTGACGCCGACTTCCCCGCAGACGTATCGCTTCACGTCGATCGTCAATGCGAGCGACGACAGCGACGCCACGATCGAACGAAGCATCCTGGCGGGCCAGCAGCAAGCGCAGGACCGCGCACTGAACCTGCCCTATCCGCCTGGGATCTTCTCACTGTCGCACCTCGCAATCCCGATTCCCATGGACGACTCGCTGTACGGGGCCGCGCCCGACCCGAAGGTGGCGCCCGAGTTCGGCTTTAGTCTCGGCGCCATGGGCGCACGGGGCGAGCGCGGCACGCTCATCGTCGACCAGGATTTCCTGACGCGCCTTTCATCCAATCCGTTTTTCCCGTATCTGCTCGAGCGGGTCGACGAAGGCATCAAGCGACCATCGGGCCCGACAGGACGCAATCTCACCGCCACCGCATCGCCTGGCATCCCGGTGCGCCTTGAAGCCCTGCTGTCCACTTTCCTCCCCGACGATCCGCAGGCGCAACCGTTTGCCGGGCCCTAGGCAAAGTCTCTAACTTGACCGGGCCCTGGACGACCGGTGTCCGGCGTGCCGAGCGGGTGCTGGCGTTAATCCTGGATCTCGCCTCAAACGGCGCCTTCACAGAAAACGACTGCGCCGCAGGAAAGTGCCAGGAACTTTACAGGCGACCGTCGCGCGAAAGCAGAATGGCAATCGGCCGCGTCCCCGCGAACGCGGAAAAGACGATGGCCATGATGGCCGTGATCGGGACCGCCAGAAAGGCGCCGGGAATGCCCCACAGTGCCGACCAGGCCGCCAGGCTGACGAGTATGGCAAAGGGGCTGAGATTGAGCGAATTGCCCATGATGTAGGGGTCTAGAAAGTTCCCGATGGCAAACTGCAGGGCGATCAGCGGCAACAACACCGCCAGTACATCGTTCGGGTTCGCAAACTGCACGATCGCCATCATCAGCGGAAACAACACGCCGAGGAACGAGCCGATGTAGGGGATGTAGTTCAACAGTGCGATCAGCACGGCCCAGAACGCGGCGAATTCAAGTCCCATGAACGCCATCGCGATCCAGCTTGTAACCCCGAGCAGCGCGCTGACGAAGGTCTTGAGCGCCAGATACGCACCGATTCGCGAATTGATGTCGGCGGCGACTTTTCGAGTCCGGTCGATGCTGCGCTGATCATTCGACATCGCTGCGATCTTGGCGTCGAACGAGCGCAGTTCAACCAGAAGAAAACTCGCGTAGAGCAGCACCACGATGACCATCACGGCGATGGCCGACACCGACGCGACGATCGATCCTATCAGCGGTTGCATGCTGATCTGACCGACGAGATCCCGACGCAACGTCGTCCACGTCGGCTCGGTCTCGATGTGGAAAAAAACCGCGGTTCTTTGAATGACAGCGAGGAGGGATTCCTGATATTGCGGCGCCAACGCCAGGACACTATCCACATTGGCGAGTATCAGGTTGGAGATCGCAACCAGTCCGTAAGCGATGACCAGAACGGACAGTGCAGAGCGGATACGCGACGGCAGGATCGGGCCAATGAAGGGAATTCTGCCCAGAAGTCGCGCCAGGCCAACGATCACGTAGGCGACCAGTGCCCCAAGAATGATGGGGATGAATACGGCCTTCCCGACGAAGAGCACCCAGCCGATCACTGCGGCAAGGATGGCGCCGGACACCGGTGATTGAAAGCGGTCGTTCATGATTCAGCGACTCCTGCCCAGGGGCCACACCAGCGCCAATTTTGCAAAGTTATTGTACACAGGGACCTGCGCTCGAATCTTCACTTCGGCCTGCGACCAGCCGCTCAGGATTCCCGTGCTGCAGGTAGGGGATTGCGTAGCAGAGGGCCCGGTGTTCAGTAGCATTTGGACACGACATTCGTTACGATGTTGCACAGGCAAAGAGCGCTTACACACGCTGTGCGCTTCTGTCGCAGCAGAAATCGCTTTGAGGGAGAGAGCAATGAGAAACTTGTACATCGGGCTGATCGTCGTGTTTACGGCACTCGTGCTGCTGTTCATGATCCAGAACCTCCAAACCGCAACGATTTCCCTTTTTTCAACCAGTATCACTCTTCCGCTGTCCGTCCTGGTTTTTGCGATCTACGTGCTGGGCATGCTGACAGGCGGATTTCTGTTTTCGTTGCTGCGCAAAGGGATCGGTCGCGCCAGGCAATCTTCCTGAAGCCGTACCACCGTCCGCGCCGACCGCGCGGTATTACCCGTTTTTCAATCTTGCGCATTCCTTTGGAGAAACTGCATGAATAATTTCTGGGACAACGTCCTCCTCATGGTGTCGACGTTCTTTTTCATCGCCTACCTGATTATCCTTTTCCAGATCGTCGTCGACCTCTTCCGGGATAGAGAACTGGGTGGCGGCGCGAAAGTGCTTTGGCTTCTCGGCCTCATCTTTCTGCCGGTCCTGACGGCCCTGCTCTACATCCTCACCCGAGGCGGCGGCATGGCAGAGCGGCGGCACGCCGAACTGCGCAGCGCCAAGGCGGACACCGACGCGTATATCCGCGATGTCGCGGGAAAATCGCCGGCCGATCAGATCACCGCTGCCAAACAACTGCTTGACGCCGGCACCATCAACGCTGACGAGTTCGCGCGCCTGAAGGCCAAGGCGCTTGCCTGAGTTGTTGCGGTCGGGGGCGGCATCGCCGGGTAAAACACCTTCCGTGCGACATACACGGCCGAGGCGGATCGTGTCGTCTTTGGTCCCGCGGCAGTCACGCACATCACCTGCAAAGGGGCGACGTCATGCAACAGACGCAGCAGTTCCTTTCGGCCCTGGAGTCAACAACAACCTGGGGGTTCATGGGGAAAGTGCTCGACATACACCGTCCAGACGGCGGGCGCGTATTGACGGCATCGGGAAACTGACGGCATGAGCACTAGCACTATGCCCTGGCGTATCTGGCTTGTCGCCGGTATCACCCTGCTGGCGGTCGCGGCAGCCTTGTTGATACCGGCAATGCCGCAGCCGCTTGCGTACCACGACTTTGTCGACCAACGCGAGGCCATCGGCGTCCCCAATTTTCTGAATGTGACATCGAATATCGGCTTTCTGGTGGTGGGCATCGCCGGTCTGTTCGTGGCTCTTGGACGGCACACGCGTTTCCAGTTCAGCGTTGAACGCTTGCCATGGGTGATTTTCTTCCTGGGCGTGCTGCTCACCGCTGCCGGTTCATCCTACTACCACCTGAATCCCGATAACGAGACTCTGTTTTGGGATAGGTTGCCCATGACGATTGCCTTCATGGCACTCGTGTGCAGCCAGATTGTCGATCGGATCAACGTTCGCGCGGGACTCGCCCTGTTGCTTCCGATGCTGATCCTGGGGGCGGCATCCGTCATTTACTGGCGGGTAACCGAACGCGCAGGTGTCGGCAATGTCATTCCCTATGCAGTGCTGCAGGGGTATTCGATGCTCATCCTGCTGCTGATGACGGCGTTTGTGCCGTCGCGGTATACCCGCGGCCACGACCTCTACTGGGTGTTCGGTTGGTATGCGCTGAGCAAGGTTCTGGAAACCTATGATTCGGAGGTGTTCGGCTTGTTGGGCCATGTGGTCAGCGGACACACACTGAAGCATTTCGCGGCTGCGCTTGCCGGTGCCGCCGTCTGCCTCATGCTAACGCGCCGCACGCTCAAATTTAGTTAGTTAGCCATCGACAGGGTATTCATGTCTATACGCCTAAAATTCGTGCTCGCCCTCGCCATCGCTTCATGCATTCCAACAGCGGCGGCGCAAACGGCAACCATCGCGAGCGCCGTGAATGTCCGCTCGGGTCCCGACAGCATCTTTCCGACCGTGACCTGGCTCATGGGCGGGACATCGGTCACGGTGGAGGGGTGCACCGCCAACTGGCGTTGGTGCGATGTCATCGCGGGGCGCAATCGTGGCTGGGTGTACACGCGCTACCTTTCCACCCCGCTCAACGGCACTGCAGTCACCGTTATCAAAGGTGGCCCGGCCAGCGGCCTGCCACAAGTCGAGTTTTCACTCGGCCCTTACTGGGACACGCATTACCGGGGGCAGAGCTGGTTCGCGCAGAAGGCGGAGTGGCAAAGACGCTGGGACCAGCGACCACCCCCGAGGGCGTGGCGCCAACCCTAAGGCGTTGGTGCATCAGAGCGAAAATGGCCCCTGCTGGGGCCATTTTCAATTTATTTCTGGTGCCGACGGCGAGACTCGAACTCGCACAGCTTTCGCCACTACCCCCTCAAGATAGCGTGTCTACCAATTTCACCACGTCGGCAATATCCCGGATTTGCTCTGGGAGATGGCCAGGCCGCAGGGCGTACACCGCGTCTATATTGCGGCGAATCCAAGCGATCCGACTAAGCCAAAAATTGTATCACGCGGGCGCAATATCTGCATGACGCGTGCAACCGGATTTCTTACTTGGATGCGGGTGCCGCAGGGACTGCGGGCACGGACGGGACCGCAGGAACTACAGGGACCGAAGCGGCCCCGGTCGCCCCAGCGGGCACGGCGCCCCCCCCTGCAGTCGGCACGCTACCCGGCGCTGCAGGGACCGCACTGCCCGCGGGTTGAGGCGCCACCGGTGCCGATTGCGTGAAGCTGGACATCACGCCGGTATCCTGGCCCTTGACGCCGCGGTTGGACACATAGGCAAGGCCAATCGTTGTAATAAAGAAAACCACCGCGGCCCACTTCGTGGCGCGCGAGAGAAAGTTTGCCGCACCCGTCGCGCCAAAAAGGCTGCCGGCCGAACCGCTGCCAAAGGCCGAACCCATGTCGGCCCCCTTGCCTTGCTGCAACAGCACGAGGGAAATGATGGTGAGCGAGGTAATAATCTGCACTACGAGCAGAAGCGTGAAAATCCAGGACATTGAAAAACTCCGAAAACCAAAAAGCCGACTTCCCGCCAGCCGCCCTTAGGCGGCGATGCGCAGGAATTCGTCGGCAACCAGGGATGCGCCACCCACAAGCGCACCGTCAATATCAGGCATGGAAAACAAACTTGCGGCGTTGGCGCCCTTGACGCTGCCGCCATACAGGATCTGGATGCCGCCGGCACCGATCCCGTCAAGCGCGGCGCGAATGGCCGCGTGGACTTCCTGCGCCTGCTCGGGCGAGGCCGTGCGGCCTGTACCGATGGCCCAAACCGGCTCATACGCGATGACCATCTGGCACACGGCTTGCGCGCCGAGCGCGAGTACCGGCGCCAGCTGACGCTGGATGACGGCGACGGCCTGACCGGCGTCGCGCTCGGCCAGCGATTCGCCGACACAAACGACCGGCGTCACCCCGGCGGCAAGCGCGGCCTTGGCCTTATCCGCGACGAGTTGATCGGATTCGGCATGCATCGAGCGCCGCTCAGAATGGCCAACCAGGACCCACGCGCAACCAAAATCCTTGAGCATCGGGGCCGACACCTCGCCGGTATAGGCACCCTGGGCGTGAACGCTGACGTCCTGCGCACCCCAGGTGACCGCCGACCCCTTGAGCGCTTCAGCCGCCTGCGCGAGGTAAGGGAAAGGCACGCACACCGCGATTCGGGCCGTAAGCGTGGCTGGGCGCAGGGCGGCCAGCAACGCCGCATTGTCTGCGAGGTTGCCGTGCATCTTCCAGTTGCCGATGACCAGACGGGTACGGCCGCCGGTGACGGTGGTTGGGTTAGTTGCGATGGCGTTCATGACTTGAGTCCTGAGATCGGTACAAATGCAGAAACCGGGATAAACCCGGCATTGTACCTCTTTAGCCGGATCCCATGAGCAAGCCGCCCCGCCCCCGTCTCCACGGGCCCCCGGAATGCGATCAGACCGTCAGGATGATTTTGCCGATTTGCTCGCCCGCCTCCATCATCGCGTGGCCTTTTGCGGCATCCTCAAGGGGCAGCGTGCAGTGGATGACCGGTTTGATCGTTCCACTCGTGAGCAGCGGCCAGACCTTGTCCTCAAGCGCCGCAGAAATCTTGCCCTTGAAAGCAACGGGGCGCGGCCTCAAAGTCGAGCCCGTGATGGTCAGGCGACGCCGCATGAGTTCGCTGGAGTCGAAAAGCGACTTGTTCCCGCCCAGTGTCGCGATGACGACAATGCGCCCATCATCGGCGAGCGCCTTGATATCGCGACCGATGTACTCACCCGCGACCATGTCGAGAATGACGTCCACGCCCCGTCCCCCGGTCAGGGCTTTGATCTCGGCGACGAAATCCTGAGTCTTGTAGTCGATCCCCTTCGAAGCGCCCAGTTGCTCGACGGCGCGTACACGCTCATCGCTGCCGACCGTCGCATACACCGTATGGCCCATCGCGGTCGCCATCTGGATCGCCGTGGTGCCGATGCCGCTTGCGCCGCCATGTACCAGCAACGTTTCACCCTTCGCGAGCGCACCGCGATCAAACACGTTGCTCCAGACGGTGTAGTAGGTTTCCGGCAAGCCGGCCGCCTGAATCATGGAAAGCCCGGCCGGGATCGGAAGACACTGCTCCACGGGCGCTACGCAATACTCGGCATAGCCTCCACCTGCCACCAGTGCGCAGACCCGGTCACCGACGCGAAAGCGCCCGCCCGCCGAATCGGCCTCGACGATCTCGCCCGCGACCTCAAGGCCCGGAAGATCCGAGGCGCCGGGCGGAGGCGCATAGGCGCCCATGCGCTGGAACACGTCTGGCCGGTTGATGCCGGCGGCAGCGACCTTGATAAGCACCTCGCCCGGGCCGGGTACCGGCATAGGACGCGTGGTGGGGACCAGCACTTCAGGACCGCCGGGTTGGACAATTTCAATCGCACGCATGTTAGGAGACTCCGCAAACAGTTTCGCAAATCGATTATTATGCAGTCCTTCCTGAAAAGTCTGCATCGCAGCCCTGCCCCGGGTGGGGTCGCGCGACTGCAAACCGTCACTTTACCGGAAGCGTGGCCGAGCGGTTTAAGGCACCGGTCTTGAAAACCGGCGAGGGTTTGCGCCCTCCGTGAGTTCGAATCTCACCGCTTCCGCCAGAAACTGGCTCTTCTCCACTGACAAGGGAAATTGACAAAAATAAAATCCGATTTTATTATTGTCAGATGTATCATCAACGCCAACTCGCGTCTGTACTCAGGCAAGCTCTCGCTGGGTTTCCCGCGATCCTGATCACGGGCCCCAGACAGTCGGGCAAAACGACTTTTCTTCGGCATGAGACTGGAAAGCAGGCCGATTACGTCAGTTTCGATGACCCTCTGGAGCGCGACTTTGCCGTTGTTGACCCGGAAGGCTTTCTGAGGCGCTTCAAGGATCGTCCGGTGATCCTTGACGAGATCCAGTACGCACCCACTCTTCTGTCACATCTGAAGATGCGTATTGACAATGAACCAGAGCAGTGCGGTCGATGGTTACTGACTGGATCGCAACAATTCGGACTGATGCGTGATGTCAGCGAATCACTCGCTGGAAGGGTGGCTATTCTCGAGTTACCGCCATTTTCTCAAACAGAGTTCGCTCGGCCTGAACTTGAAGAGGTATTGTGGAACGGTGGTTACCCGATCCCCGCGATGCATCCGAATCGACGCGACCTCTGGGTGCGAAGTTACATTTCCACCTACGTCGAGCGCGACGTACGGCAAATTCGCAACATCCCAGACCTGAGGTTATTCAATCAGTTCCTCAGCCTGGCGGCCGCCCGCCATAGCCAGGAATTTCATCCCGCCGACCTGTCGCGCGAACTGGGCTTGACGCAACCGTCTGTGAAGTCCTGGGGAGGAGTGCTTGAGGCATCCTACATTGCGCACTTTCTGCCGCCTTGGTATCGAAACTATGGCAAACGGGTTGTCAAAACGCCAAAGATATATTTCTACGATCCGGCACTTGTCAGCCTGCTGACGCGTCAACCGGATGCTGCTTCTGCTCTCGCGGGGCCAATGGGGGGACCACTATTGGAAGGGTGGGTGATTACGGAAGCGGTGAAGGCATTCTTGTCGCTGGGGAAAAGGCCCGACTTGTATTTCTGGCGCTCTCACGACGGGCTTGAGGTTGATTTGCTCATCGTCATCGATGGCAAATTACAGCCAGTGGAAATCAAGCTGAGCGCGACCCCGGGTTCGGGCCATATTGAACCAATCAAACGATTTATTTCGGTCGCCGGAGATGACGCGACCCCGCAAGGGATTGTGGTCTGTCGAACGGAAGCTGAGAGGGCGTTGCCCCACGGCCATATTGCCATGCCCTGGCAATCATTCCCCCACTGGCTCCGAAGGCGCTTAACCAAGACGGTTGCCTGACCGATCGCGATCAGTGAAAACCGGCACCAACAGCGCAACGGCACAGGCCGAGTGCGTTTCGTTGATTGCAGGCGCTCTGTGACGCCCTTTGTTCATTGATTGCGCTTTGCCCGTGCCAGTGACATGCAAAGCGTTTTGAATTTTCTACCGAAAACAGGAATGTCTTAGTTTCATGCCGGTCGTTTCGATTAGCTTCAGGCATTCTCAATAAAGTTGGCGCAGGGAACGATCGAGAGCAATGCCAGCCAAGGCGATGATGATCGGGCGCCACGCCGCGTACTGTTCGTCCTCACAGCCGACGGCGTCGGCTGGCGACTCTCACTTTCTGAATTTCCGCAGGACAGCGCGCATCGTCAAATCGCGGTAAATGCGCCGGCGCAGCGCGCGCGTGCGATGTTTTGACGGAACGTTTTCAAGGGACTTGTGAAGCGACGGCGCAGTCAGGTTGAAATTGCCGTCCAGACGGAACTGGCCGTTCAGGCTGCGCCAGAACAAGTCGTAATTCTCAAGAAAGCTCGGGGAATTGATCGGCCCGAACGAAGTGGCGATCTGCATACGCACGCCAATGCCGATGATCTGCTGCACGCCCATCGAGATCGCAAGCCCTTCCAGCGCGGCGAAAAGCAGCAATCTTGGGCCGCAATCGCCAGAGATCGCAGTTGCGGTCTTCATCTCCTTCAAAAACAATCGGATTCCCTGGACCCGGGTCACAACGATCACCGTGGGTTCCTCACGCCCCCAGATTGCCCCTGGCGACGCGATGAAGCTCATGATGTAGAGCAAGTCGGTGCCTAGCCAGAACTGCAAGTTCAGTTCGGCCTCGAAGTCATACTGACTCGCTGCCTTGGCAACAATGCGAGGCCCTTGGGGGTCGTCAGTTGCCGACCAGATCGGGACTCCGGTCTCGATCGAATTGTTGAGAAAATCGGGCCCGAGGCGCTCAGGCAATAGCCGGTAGTGATACGCGGCCATGGTCGCCCGCTCGCTGACCGATAAATTGCACGCATACGCTTTGCGCAGGTGTTTCAGGTAAACACCTGCGTTTTTCTCCTGAATGACGCGGAAGTCATCGGCGGGCAGCGATCGCACGAGCCGCAGGGTGCTTGGCAGGTAGATGAGCAAACGAAGGATCGCCTTCGCAGCCAGTTCGATTGACTTGGCAAGCGGGCGCCGCTCCCCATCGAC